>JAGDMK010000316.1 GCA_017860635.1 Bacteroidota bacterium | reverse complement strand
GTGAGGTCAAACTGACCGTTGCCCGACGTGCGCGCATCCGTGTCCTGCTGGAACTGCACCATGACGGCAAGCACGCGCACTGTGTCCGGCAGGGCCAGTGAAGCCCGCCGCAACGCAGGCACGTCAGCCGGCGACCCGGCGAGCGAATGGCTCAGTTGCCCGGCAGGAGCTCCGACGGGCACAACAGACAGTACCAGAATACACAACAGGACCGTCCAGATACTCTTCATGCGTAGTCCCAACCTTTGACACTGATTTTCCGAATAACCACCTCGATCCTCCGGTGCGCCGCTCCGAGTCCTGGACTCCCCGCGTCTCGGTACCAGACTTCTGCCACGGCGTTCTCACCCATGAACCTTTGGCCTTCGGCGTGCAACCTGCAGCCAATACTTCACAGACCTCAGGTTTCAGGTTTCAGGCCTCAGTCCCAAGGCTTCGGCCCTCGGTCCCCCGCCTCGTCCCCTTGTTCTACACCCCTCCCCAGGCAATGAGGAGAGAGAATCGTATTGTGTCGGAGAGAGGATGATTATCGGCCGCGGATATGTAGCTGAAGTCAAAACCGTAGATATCGTACCGGATCCCCGCGCCGAACGTGAGGAACTTCCGGTTGCCGTAATTCGGGTCCTCGTAGAAATAGCCCATGCGCAAAGCGATGAGGCGCGGCGAGCCGTACCAGTATTCCGCCCCGCCACTGACGATCACCTTCTTCAACCCGGATCCATCCCCCCACGCCGAGATCAGGGCCTTGTAGAACGGATCGGAGGTCTGGTCTTCACGACGCCGCACCAGCAACCGGCTGAAGTCGACTCCGAGCTGGAGATCGTTGTACTCGTCATCCAGAACCTTGTACCCAAACCCGACACGCAGGTTCGTCGGCAGCGGATCTGCCTGATCAGCATCGACGTAGGTCACCTTCGGACCAAGATTCGAGAGGTTCATGCCGGCACTGAATCGCTTGCCGATGTCGCCGATGAGCGGGATGTCCAGTTCCTGCGGACGGTACATGAGCGCGATGTCGAAGCTCACCGTGGATGCGATGCCATCCCCCTTTTCCTGCTCCGTCCCGATGGGCGAGAGCGCGCTGTGGATGAACCGCGCGTTGACGCCCACGCCCAGATCCTCTGTCGCCTTTGTTGCGTATCCTGCGGTGACTGCATACTCATAGGACTTGAACTTGTCGATGGGAGTCGGCCCTGAAGAGTTAGTCACCACGAATTCCCCCAGGTTAAGATAGGTCACGCTTGCACCTATCGTCCCCCCGATCGCATCGATGTCCATCCGGTAGTTCAGGTGATCGTAGAACAGATCCGGCAGATTGAACTGGGGGAGCCAGGCCGCATGCGTGACACTGACCTCCTGGCCTTTCAGAAACGCAAGAGCGGCAGGATTCCAGTAAATGGCCGAGGCGTCGTCAACCACACCGGTCCCGCTTTCGCCCATGCCGGAAGCACGGGAGTTAGGAGCGATGAGGAGAAACGTCACCGCGGATTCGCCCTGGGCGCGGGCTTCGCTGAACATGCCGGTGATGACAAGCACGGTCAGCAAGAGTGTGACCATGGTGCTGGAATACGTGTGCTTCTTCATTGCGACCATCCTCCTGTGAAACAATACGCTACCTGAACACTGTTATCCTTACCGCAGGACGGTGAGTTTGCCGAGCGCTTCGCTGGCAAACGTGCCGTCCGTTGTTCGTACGACAAGCTTATACAGGTACACCCCGTTCGCGAGCAGATCGCCATCCCGGTCCCGCCCGTCCCACGGAATGCGCACCATGGGTTCGCCGGCAGCGATCGTCTGAAGCGACTGGATCAGACGGCCGGCAAGCGTGTACACTTTGACCTCGACGTCAAGGGGGGCGCTCAGATTCTGCCTGAACGTGAACAAGGTCTCGCCGGAGAACGGGTTGGGATAGTTGAACACATCGCTGATGCTGAGCCGGTCCGAGGAGGCCACCTCGAAAAAGGTTTCCGTCACCGAAGAATTGTTGTAGGAATCCCATGCCCTCACACGGATGGTGTTGCGTCCCGTCTGCAGTCCGGTAAGCGGATACTGCACCGCTCCCTCCCGGAAATCATCCCGGGTGCTGGTGTAGTACTCGGTCAGGTCTTTGCTCTGCACGCTGTTGTTGATCCATGCCTCAATCCGGTGGCCGATGCCCGCCGTCGAGGTGTTCACGCCGCTGGAATCGCGCATGTCGACGATCAGCGTCGGCTGCTGGCCGACCACGTCGCCCGGCCTGAAGCTGCGGCTGTCGAGATAGATCCTCATCGTCGGCCCTTCGCCATCGTTGGCAGCAGAGGAATCCGTTCCTCCGATCCGCATCATTCCGGTGTAGCCCGCGCCGTCGCTGCTGCCGTCGGAGAAATACCCAACAATGCGGCCGCGCCCTGTGGTATCCGCATAGGAGATATCCTTCGGCACCACAAACGTCGCGCGGAAGCTTCCGTTGGTCACGGAATTCTCGCCGCGGTAGATCGTTCCCCCTGTGGATGAATACGACCAGTTGCGGCCGGGATAGAAGTTCACGATCAACTGCTGACGGCTGACATCGTTCACGTGAAGCTGCAGCACACCGTTGTACCCTGTATTCGTGCGGTTGCTCGCGTCGCGGACCGACCCGCTGACGGTGACGCGGCTCAGCGCCTTGAGTGTGATCGGCTGTTGACGGGGAGCCCCGCCGACGCTGTCCACCGCCTCGCCGTTGATGCTGTCAATCACCGCATAGCCCTGCGGATATGCCAGCCGGGTGGTCGGGTCGCCCATGTACAGGAACTTCTGGTCATTGTCGTTGTTCGACCCGGTCGCTTTATACGTGAACAGCGCCGTCGCCGGACGCTCGACCAGAACGCGGTTGTAGCTGTCCCGTGAAAACAGCCACCGGTATGTGCCCTGGTTCAATTCAGCGTTACCCGCCGCGTACACTTTGCGCGACGCAGAGATCACCCCGATCGCCCCGCCATCGGATTTGTTGAGGAGCAGTTCGCTCCCCGTGTAGCTCTGGGGAGAATCGAACTGCGAGAAGTTGCAGGTGGCCAGTATGAAGAGCGCCAGCCTGTTGCGGTTCGTCATCGCGGGGATGGACGTTGTTACCTCAAAGATCGATTCATGCGCCCAGACCTTCGGGTTCCCGTGCCCGGAATAGTTGAGCACGAGGACGCCCTTGTTCACCTGATCGATGATCCCCTGGGCCGCTCCCGGCTTCCTCCGCCCCTGTGCACTGAACACGGTCGGATATTCGGCAATGTGAATCTTGTTCTTTTCAAACTCATCGGGCGTGTAGAATGGTGAGCTGAGCGTTTCGGCATCGTCGCTGTGCATGGTGCCATCGGAGTACTCCCCTCCATCGGTGGTCCATGAATCATCGCCGATATACAACATGCGCATCTTCCAGCCGTCGTCCACGCTCTCCGCATCATAGCGGATGATCTTGTCGACCACGGTGTTTGCCTCGCCCAGCGTGCGTGCAGAAATCCGGCCAAGCACAAGAGAGGGGGCATCGCCCTGACCGAACTTGGCAAAGTAGTCGTCCGTGGCGTAACTATTAATGTCGTGCCGCGACTCTGCCGACTGCCAGGTCGGCACATA
>JAGDMK010000315.1 GCA_017860635.1 Bacteroidota bacterium | reverse complement strand
GAGGAGCGGAGCTGTGGCGTGCAGTACTCGATGGCCATGTTGAAGCGCACCATCATTTCACCTCCCAGCGTGATGCCGAAGAAGATATAGACGAGCGTGAACCATCCCGGAGTAGGGGCAAGGAGGGCCCACGTCGAGGACAGGAGCATCGCGCCGGACGTGCAGAGGAGAGCCAGTTTGTTGCCGTACCGGTCGGTGACAAACCCGACCACCAGTGCGCCCACGACCTGGATCGCCACCATGGCCAGGGTATAGTGCCCGACTACTGAATCGTCCACCGGATACCCCTTCAGAGGGAAGTCCCGGAGGGCATAGACCATGAAGAACCCGGAGGGGACCATCGCAACGACGAGAAAGGCGGACGCCACAAGAAACCGGCTGAACTCCCGGTCCGCCTTGAGTAGCCCCGGGATCTCACGAAGAAACACAACCATCGAACGCCTGGGAAGGACGGGGCTGGGGTCTTTTTCGATGAACCGCCCCTGCAACACGATCGACGCCGTTTGCAGGAGAAATGCGATGAAGAAGCCGAGTGCGTAATTCACGGGAAAGGCGAACGTTGCCAGGAGCCAGGTCAGAATAAAGCCGCAGAGGAACGCGCCGAGACCTCCGAGTGAATTGCGGATCCCCACGAGGCGGCCTCGCTTCTTTGCCGCCGTCAACTTGGCAAACAGGTCAAACCATCCCGGTGTGGCTATCCCGCCGATTATGTAGTTCAGAAGAAAGAGCAGTAGAAATGTCCGCAATACGGTTCCTGTCCTGTCTCCACCGAACAGCAGGACAAGAAGACCCATGAGCAGAACCATCAAGCGCTGGCCCATCCCGAATGAAATCGACCATCGTTTCTTCCAGGGCAGTGTCTCCACATAGCGCGCTGCGAAGAGCTGCGGAATGTATGCCCCGGCGTACGTGAGGACATTGAGCAGGCCGATCTCCACATTGGATCCACCCAGCCGGTCGAGGAGCGCGGGCATGACCGTCTGAGGTGATACAAATGCCGTTGAGGAGATGTAGACTCCTCCTTCAGCGACGTTGATGAGGAGATTATGGCGCTCGACCGACTTCAGATCTCCGCCGGCACCCGGAGGCACCATCCACTGTTCACCCGGAGGCACTGCCTTCTGCCCGGCAGGTGCAGGAGCGCTCTGTCCGCTTGACGGTGGGATCTGGCGTTCTCCCGTCGGGGCAGGCATCTGTACGTCCACAGGTGCCTTGCCTTGCGCGACAGGTGGTGCAGCGCTGTGGTCGGCGGATGTCGCACCTCCGCGCTCACCCGGGGGCATATGGTGCTGTTCTCCCGACGATGCACTTCCGCGTTCGCCCGGTGGAATCCCCTTGTGTTCACCCGGCAATACACTTCCCCGTTCGCCTGAGGGCGTCATCTTCTGGTCACTGGACGATGCACTCCCCCGTTCGCTCGAGGAGATCTTTTTCTGGTCGCCTGACGGCATACAATGGGCTCTCTGATCTTGGATGCTGGCAAGGAATGTAATGAATTTCGGGATGAAAATTTATATATTCCTCCCGTTCACCTCTATGGAATCAAACACCAACAGAGTATGGCACCGGCTGGCCCCGGACTCCGGGCGCAATGCGATGCCGAGGAGGATCATTCGCGCCGGACAGCAGGCTGCCAACGTCCTGCTTCTGTTGCTCACCCTCCTGGCCACCGTTTCGCTTGTGGCGGAATACGGTTTCACGCTCACGGAGCAATGGAGCGCGTATGCCTATACCGCGACGACGGTTGTGCTCTTCGGATTCCTCCTGTATCTGCTGTTCAGACTCGTGTTTGCCGAAGACCGGCTGCACCACATACGTACCCATCGGGTGGAAGGTGCGATCGGGGCACTTGTTCTCCTGCACCTGTTGTTCCCGGACATCACGGCCTACCTTGTCCGGGCTGTTGATCCGGCCGTCGACCCACAGTTCCTGACCCGTGTGTACATCGTCGTCACGCAGATCATCGTCATCCTTGCGCTCATTCCGCCGGCTGTCCGGTACAGCGCTCGCGCGATGGGGACGTCTATTCAGCCATCCTCACTCATCGCCATCAGCTTTCTCGCTCTGATCCTCGTCGGCACATCCATACTCCTCCTCCCGCGGGCGACGACGGAGCACGCGATTACCCTGGTGGACGCGCTCTTCACCGCGGCGAGTGCCGTCTGTGTGACAGGGTTGACGGTTGTCGACACGGCGACTACGTTCACACGAACGGGCCATGCGATCCTGCTCCTGCTGATCCAGGTGGGCGGACTGGGAATCATGACGCTCACCACGTTCTTTGCGTTCATGGTTGGAAGCCGGGGGAGTCTGAAGCAGTACTCGACGCTGCAGAGCCTGCTGGGAGAAGAAAGCATAGGCAGGATCAGGGCTGTGATCATGCGCATCGGTATCACCACCCTTCTCATCGAGGCTGCGGGCGCAATCGCGATCTGGTTTTCGCTGGACGACATGGCGTTTGCATCGTCACGGGACCGGCTCTTCTTCGCAGCATTCCATTCTGTTTCCGCGTTCTGTAATGCCGGATTTGCATTGACTTCAGAAGGCCTGGCGGCTGCGCCACTGCGCACCAATACAGCGTTCCTCTCGACGATCATGGTGCTCATCGTCCTTGGCGGGATCGGTTTCCCGGTCCTGATGAACCTGTCCCGGCTGCTGCCGTCCAGGAAAATCCGGCCCCAGGGACGGCGCCTTTCGCTCCACACAATACTCGTCCTGATCGCGACAGGTGTGCTGATCGTTCTCGGTACAGCTGGATTCTTCCTCCTGGAACGGAACCGGTGGCTTGCGGGTCTGCCGGTGGGAGAGCAGCTTTTCGCGGCGCTCTTTCATGCTATCTCGGCACGGACTGCAGGATTCAACACGTTGCCGATCCAGGGGCTCGGTCCCGCTTCCCTGCTCTTGCTGGTCCTCCTCATGTGGATCGGCGCATCCCCGGGCTCTACCGGAGGCGGGATCAAGACCACGTCGGTTGTGGTTGCGCTCCTCGCCATACGGTCCATCGTGACAGGAAGGAGTTCCATCGAGGCGTTCCGCAATCGGATTCCGGACCGGGCCCTGTTTCAGGCATTCAGCACAATCACATTGAGCATCGGTGTCATCGGACTCGCACTTTTCGCCCTGCTCCTGACAGAGGTGCTGCCGTTTCAGTTTCTCCTGTTCGAAGTGGTTTCTGCCTTCGGCACAGTTGGCCTGTCGGCCGACGTCACCCCCTCTCTGTCAACTGCAGGCAAACTTGTGATTGTGCTGGTGATCTTCATCGGCCGGGTCGGCGTCCTTTCGTTCCTCCTGGCGCTCACCGGCAAGCGTGATGAACAGCGGTACGAATACACTGAAGAACCCGTTCATATCACCTGAACACGGAGAACTCTGTCATGGCTCGCCGCTTCGCCATTATCGGCCTTGGTCACTTTGGTTCCTCACTTGCAGCGGCGCTCTCCTCCCGCGATGCAGAGGTGCTGGCGATCGACAACAGCATCGAACGGCTCGATGACGTCAAGGACCATGTCGCCCATACGATCCGTCTGGATGCGACGGAAGAGCGGGCCTTGCGCGGACTTGGCTTGCAGGAGATGGATGGTGTCGTCGT
>JAGDMK010000314.1 GCA_017860635.1 Bacteroidota bacterium | reverse complement strand
AATCTTTTTGAATAGGATCGGCCGAATGGTAGGTCAGGAGATTTCACACTACAATATCCTCGAGAAGCTCGGCGAAGGAGGCATGGGCGTTGTCTACAAGGCCCTTGACACCGAGCTCGATCGCACCGTCGCGTTGAAGTTCCTCCCGCACACCATCACCCCGGACGAATCGGAACAAGCCCGTTTCTTGCAGGAAGCGAAGGCCGCATCCGCGTTGAACCATCCCAACATCTGTGCCATCCACTCACTCGGCGAACATGAGGGGCATCGGTTCATCGACATGGAGTTCGTCGATGGCGAGACTCTGCGACACCGGATTGCGAAAGGAAGACTGCCCATTGGAGAGGCAATTGATTTTGCAGTCCAGATCGGCGAGGCCCTTCAGGAGGCGCACAGCAAGGGGATCATCCACCGCGATATCAAGTCGGACAACATCATGGTGACGACGAAAGACCAGATCAAGGTGATGGATTTTGGTCTGGCGAAGCTGAAGGGGTCATTGAAACTGACGAAGACGACATCCACAATCGGAACACTTGCCTACATGGCTCCGGAGCAGATCGAGCATGAAACCGTCGATGCACGGTCTGACCTCTTTTCCATGGGGGTGGTGCTCTACGAGATGCTCACCGGCCATCTCCCCTTCCGCGGGGAGCATGAAGCGGCAATGATGTATTCGATTGTGAACGAAGAACCGGAACCGATTCAGGAGTACCTCCCGGACGTCCCCTCCGAACTCGTCCATATTGTCAATCGCGCATTGGACAAAGACCCCGAGGACCGGTATCAGTCGGCCCACGACATGGTCATCGATCTGAGGAGACTGAAAAAGCAGTCGACAAGGGTGATCCGGCGGGAAGGAATCCTCCCCGCACTTCATCCGGCCGAGGCGGCCCCCGAAGTCGTGCCGCGAAACCGCCGGAGACTCTGGATAGCCCTCGGCGCGTTGGCCGTGGTGATTGTCGCTGTCATGACCGTGGTGCTTTTGCAGGGCGGTCAGCAGCTCAATCCGGAGATGAAGTTCCGCATCATTCAGACCCCTATGCGAAATATCTGGTACGGCGACCTTTCGGCAGATGGAAACTGGCTGATCTTCTCCGCGTCGGATGAAGGAGGGAAGTTCGATGTCTATATGATGAATGTGGCGGGTGGCCAACCGAGGCGAGTGACAACAGACTCGTCGGCATATATCAACGGTGTCTCTCTCTCCCCGGATGGAAGCACGATTCTCTTCGCAAGCATGAATGTGCAGACGCGTACCTTCAGGATCATGAGTGTACCTTCAGTCGGCGGAGTCAGCCGAGAGATTGTTGAAGCAGGTCTCATCCCCGGCTGGAGGCCAGACGGACAAAGGATTGCGTACGTGGCAAGCAAGTCTCTTTCGAATGGCCGCACCACGTACGAGCTTTGGACTTCTACTCCGAACGGTTCAGAAAGGAGATGCGAAATCTCTGACACTATGGTGTACAGGGCAGGGTTACGCTTCTCCTTCAGCTTTTCACCGAATTGGAAGTCTGTGGCCTGGACGCGCAACTACCCCGAAGGGTATTCGGAAATTGTCGTACACGACATGGAGACCGGGCAGGAACGCCGGCTGACAAACGACAAACAGTTTGCCGATGATGCACTCTGGCTGCCGACTGGCCATATCGTGTTGTCTTCCACAAGAGGAGGAAACGCAAACCTCTGGATTGTCCCTGCCTCCGGAGGTGCGTTCGTGCAGTTGACAAAAGGGAGTGGTCCGGATGCCCCTATCGGGTTTTCAAGTGCATTGAATCGCCTTGTGTACGTCGAGATGCAGCAGACCGGTCAGATCATTGCTGCGAATCTCGAGACGCGCGTCATGCAGGAGCTGACAGTTGAGGACCGCGTGCGTGGCTTTCCGTCCATCTCTGAGACCGGCAGATTCGTCGTATACCCGGAGCAGGATGCAGACGCACTGAGCATGACGAGCAATGTCTACGTCGTCGACAGACAAAAAGGAACGACGCGGAAGCTCACGGATGATAACGAGTACAGGATCGCTCCCGCCGTGTCGCCAGATGGACAGTGGGTCCTCGACTGCACCCGTCTCTTAACCGAACCGGCCGAGTCAACCCGGGTCTTCCTCCTCTCCGTCAGCAGTCCCGGCCGGAGGAAATTCATAGGGCACGGGCGCCTGGCGCAATGGCTCAACGAAAAGGAGTTTTTCTTATGGTATCCGCTGGCCTTCAGAGGATCCATTGAAAGGGACGGATGTGAACGCTTCGGACCTGATTCAGTAGCTATTGTATCGATGAAGGGGGGATCACATCTTCTCTCAGTCGATATGCGCGCGAAAAGCAGAGGCCTCTGGATCACATCCGTTCCAGGAGGTTCTCCACAGAAAGCCGGCATCCCACGGCAACTGCTCAAGAGTCCTCCTTTTTGGATGGCTTTCGCTTCTCGTGCCAACGAATGCTTCTACCAGCTGGGAATGAGGAGCGAGATCCGGCGCATGTCGCTCCCCAGCGGGAAGGATATCCCTCTGGGACTGAAGCTGCCAGGAATTGCGGTGGGGTTTGGTGTGCGACCCGATGGGAAAGAGATTGTGTTCCAGGATGTGTCCATCAAGTCGAGGTATGTAGCGATAGAGAACGTTTTCAAGTAGGAGCAGAGTGCTCTGAACTGACGCGCCTGTGAAGGTGAACCAGGAGTTATCACACGTTGCGCGAGACTACTCGCGAAACTTCCGGGGACGGAAGGGTGGAGATTCCTGAACACCTTTCGTGCGAGGCCATCGTCGCATTCAGAAATGTGAAAGGGATACAGGAATCACCGATATCCCTTCGCAGAGTCGCTGTGTCCGGAACAGCACCCCGCCCAGACAACGGGCGGGATTTCATCTGCCTTCGGCGGACTTAACTTGAAATCAACCCTGGTGTGGGAACATAGAAAACAAAAACGCCACGCAGAAATCAGGGGGCATTTTTGTCTTCTGTGCCCGGAACAGGACATGTCAACTCTGCGAAGTCAAGTGACAATCAGGTCCACTCCTGGTGGATTGTGAAGGAGATGCCCTTGGATCACCAGAGACGCCACGGGAAGTAGTTCATGGCGACCGGGAACCGGAACGGATGATGTTGCGAACAACGGGTGGTAGGTGGTGAGGGAAATGCCGCTATTGAGGACCCCGCCGCCCGGAACCGGGTAGCGCGGTCCCCCTGGAACGTCACCTCACCGTCAAGCACCTTGTGTCTTCTCTTTCACTAGTGTATCTTTGCGGCATAAATACCGGTACCCAACGGGTTCCTCAGCCTGAAGGCCACTCTCGCTGGAATCTGAACCAGTTTCCCCGTTGTCGAGCTTCCCCTGACGCCTCCCTGGTGGCGAAACCCAAGGTCTGGCGGAAGTCGCTTAGCTGATCGCTGCTTTGGCTCGCAGTTCACATTTTCTCCTTGGGTGCCCACAAATCTCCAAGGCGTCGCGATCCATGCTGACCTCAAAGAAACAGCTCATCATCCCTTTCCTGCTCCTGTTCAGTCCCGCGGCAGCTGGCTTCGCGCAACTTGGCGTGAAGGGGGGGATTGCCATATCGGGATTCAGACTCTCTCCCGATGACGCTGGAACCTCACAGG
>JAGDMK010000112.1 GCA_017860635.1 Bacteroidota bacterium | reverse complement strand
CCCGCAAAGAAGTTCATACAGCACCACTCCGTACGACCAGAGATCTGTGCGGTGATCCACCTCTTCTCCGCGTGCCTGCTCGGGCGACATGTACGTCACGGTTCCCGCTGTGCTGCCGTCCCTGGTGAGCTGCGTTCGTCCGGCCAGTCTTGCGAGCCCGAAATCCATGATCTTGACTTGCCCGTCGGGGGTCAACATGATATTGGAGCTCTTGATGTCGCGGTGGGTGATCTTCTTCCGGTGGGCTGCCTGCAGTCCGCGAGCGAACTGCCGGGCGAAGTCGAGGACTTCTGGGATCGACCGGGGGCCCGACTCAATGCGCGCCTTCAGTGTCATCCCCTCGACATATGCCATGGCGATATAGGGCGAGCCTTCCGCCTCGTCGACCTCATAGACTGTGCAGATGTTGGGGTGGTCAAGCTGGGCGATGGCCTGCGCTTCTCGGACCAGGCGGGCCTTGTCTTTCTCCCCTACGGCGGGTGGAAGGAACTTGAGCGCGACGGTGCGCTGAAGGCGTGTGTCCTCGGCTTTGTAGACGACCCCCATGCCGCCTTCACCGAGCTTCTCGAGGATCTTGTAGTGGGAGACAGTCTGGCCGATCATGGGAATCTCCACGGGCGTGAATGATCCCTACGGCACGAAGAATCAGCATTCTGGGACAAGATAGGGAAGAGGATGGGGAGAATTCTGCCGCAGGGGTCTGCCGTGAAATGAAGAAGCCCGACGGTATCGGGCTTCGTTGCACACTGAATTGGTGCGGGCTCAATGGGGGTCGGAACGAACTCTGATGGCCGTTGGTATCGCCCTGGAACCGCAGGCAGGTCACCCATGAGTGATCGGATGCCCACCATAGCCCCGGGGGACTGCTGATACGTCCAGGGCATCTATTGGATCAACAGCATCTTCCGGGTCTGCACGAACGTGCCAGCCGATAGCCTGCAGAGATAGGCCCCGCTTGCGAGGCCGGCCGCACCGAACTCCACCTCATAGCTCCCCGGTCCCTTCCTCTCGTTCACCAGCACCGCTACCTCCCTCCCGAGAAGGTCGTAGACAACCAGCTTTACCCAACGGACAACTGGCAACTGATACCTGACAACTGTTAACGGGTTGAACGGGTTTGGATAGTTCTGGTCCAGTTGGAAGGTCGTGGGAGCGTCCTCCCTCACCGGGACCGCGGAGACCGCAGGCGTCAATTCATAGACGCTCACAAACCCCTCGATCTTGCTCAAATCCTCAGGCCAGGGGACCACATCATACGACACATACAAGCGGTTCCCCCATTGAAAGACTGATGGGCGTCCGGTGAACAAGGAATCCTCCCACGAGAAGTTCGTCACGGCGATGTCGTCGACAAGATTCCACCCGGAGTCAAATGCCGCCAGATGGACGTTTGGGCAATATGGAAAGAAAGTCGGCACGGAAAACAGTCGAGTATCAAGGTACGCGATGTAATACCGCTTCCCATCGTACAGCATGCCCGTTGGCCAGTGCGCTCTATCGATCAGCTTCTTCGCCTCGAGGAAACGCCAATTCTGGTCATACTTCATCACGACAACGTTGCCGGTATACGCGCTCGCCGACACAAGGCAATATATGTTGTCGACGAAAAGCAGCGACGATCCGACGATGTGTGGGAAATCGTTCAGGATCTTCTTCCCCTGGAATTGTAGGTCGGTCGTGAAGAACTGATGATGTGTTGCAGCGCCAGTGTCCGGCGGAGCGGGTCCACCGTAGCTGGTGTAGCCCGCGCTGAAATCCAGCTGGCTGTTGACGGACGCCAGCATCATGTCGCCGACGTCTTCCCTGGGGAAATCTACAGGAAAGAACAACTGCTTCACCTTGGTCCACGACGTGACGTCGAACTTGCTGATCCTCCAGCCGACGCTGTCTGGTTGCTGCTGTTGTTTGGCCATCACTGCGTCGTAGTACGAATCTCCCACGATCCGCCCGTTGCTGTCACCGTCGTCGTTCGTCAGTATGCCCGTCACGCTGGTAGTAAGCATTTCCGGTGTGTACTCCTTGACGCCGCGGCCGTTGATGATCGGCCCGCCCGGCAACTTGTGCAGTCCACTGAAGGTGACTGCCAGATGGTCCCGTGATCCCACGTACCCGACCCTGACGAAACTGCCGGTGAGAAATACCGAATCAGGCGTCACGGGCGTCCTGTTGGTCAGCCGGAAGAGCGATGTCGGAAAGGCTGGCGTGAAATCGACGTAATAGATGCGGAGCCGACCATCCGGCAATTCGATCATCGACGGCACGCTGCCGATCGCGATCGAAGCCGGCCCCGGATTCCAGTCCACACCGTCGTCGCTTTCCGCCAGATGCACTTCGTCCAACTCCGGGCCCGTCGTCCCTTTCGGGCGTACCTTGTAGGCCATCCGGTACTTGCCATCCTGGCATTTTATGGGGTGGGGGTCTGCGACGAGCTGTCCCGTGAAGGGGATCTGGATCCGCGTGCCTGGCTCCGGCGCGAAGTCCAGCCCGTTTCCACTCTTGAGACTCGTGATCCCTTTCCCGCAGACGAAGAGTCGGACACTGTCCCCGGGAAGAACCAACGCTCCCGGTACTCCACCATCCCGAGTCCGTTCCCCCTGATCAATAGTAAACACGAAGCCATCGTTGCTTGTTGCGCTCAGGATCGCGACCGGCGAATGAACGTACATGCGGTACTTCCCGGCGGCGAATCTGACGACACACGGATCGGTAAGGTCGCCGGCCAACCGGAACGCCACGGTCGGAGGGGTGAAATCCAGGCCGGAAGCATCGGTCGCCACCGAACGATAGACGATGGCGGTGTCTGTATCGAGACTCAGAAGGTCGAAGAAGTAGACAACGCTGAGGCCGTTGTCGACGAGCGCGGTGGGATCCACGGGGTTCAACAATGGTGCATGGAAGTTCGCGTACCCTTTGAAAGCCCATGTCGCACCATGGTCGGTGGATTGTATCATTCCCATCCGCTCAGCATACGCTGCTGCCGACTGTGGCGTTGCGCAAAGCATAGCAGAGAGGAGGACGGCAATGATATGCAAGAATGTCTGGCAGATGCGGGGTCCCTCGACGTTCTGGAGCATGGCAGGTCCTTTCGAGGTGTGTGGGGGGGCCGAGAGGGAGTAGGTGGGGAACTTTCGAGGCGCACTGACTCCGTCATCGGGGAACAGCGTGTCTGGAGCCAATGTATTGCCACAGGAACCCAAAATCAACAAGGCGGGGGAGTGGGCTGCCTGATTGCAGAAATCAAAGAAAATGGGCCAAAGAGTGCTCTCTGTGACCTATGTGTGTGCGGGGTGGACGAGACTCGAACTTGAAACCTCCCTTGTAACGGGCACCGCCGATCTTACGGCAGGTGCAGAAATGCTTCCGCCGGGGTGCGGTGAGCACACTCCGGCGGACGGTAAGGTAAAGCGCATGTCCGGCACGGCGCCGGACAGAACCTATGCCGACTGCTTCTGTTCCTCGTACTTGTAGAGCGCATCCTTCTTCCGGAGGATGACATCCCGGGTGATCGTGCAGCTGCTGACGTTGCGTCTCTCGGGGAGGCTGTACATGATGTCCAGCATCACTTCCTCGAGAATGGACCGGAGCGCCCGCGCGCCGGTCCCACGTTCCATCGCCTTCTGAACAACCGCCTTCAGCGCCGCTTCCTCAAAAACCAGCTCCACCCCCTCCACACGGAAGAGGCGCTTGTATTGCTTGACGATGGCGTTCTTGGGCTCGGTCAAAATGTTCAGGAGCGCCTCCTCGCTAAGGGCGTGCAGCGAAGAAATCAGCGGGAGGCGTCCGACGAACTCGGGAATCAAACCAAATTTGATCAGATCCTCGGGCTGGACCAGCTGCAGGTACTCGTCCGGATGAGCGTCCTTCTTTCCCTTGATGTCTGCCCCGAACCCCATGGGGTTTCTGTTCACACGCCGCGCAACGATTTTGTCCAGCCCCTCGAATGCCCCGCCGCAGATGAAGAGGATATTGCGTGTGTTGATGTTGATGAGGCTCTGTTCCGGGTGCTTGCGTCCGCCTTTGGGCGGGACGCCCGCAATTGTCCCTTCGAGGATCTTCAGCAGTGCCTGCTGGACGCCTTCGCCCGACACGTCCCTGGTGATGGAGGCGCTTTCGCTCTTCCGTGAGATCTTGTCGATCTCGTCGATATAGACGATGCCGCGCTCCGCCTTTTCGACATTGTACTCGGCGTTCTGCAGAAGGTGGACCAGGATGGTCTCGACATCATCCCCGACGTAGCCGGCTTCGGTGAGCGTCGTGGCATCGGCTATGGCAAAGGGGAGATCCAGGATCTTTGCGAGGGTCTGTGCGAGCAGCGTCTTGCCAGTGCCCGTCGGACCGATCAGCAGGATGTTGGTCTTCTCGATGTCGACGTCGTCCAGCTCGAACAGGTGGTCTTTGGCGTCGATGCGCTTGTAGTGATTGTACACTGCGACCGCGAGCGATTTCTTTGCGTGGTCCTGGCCGATGACATATTCATCGAGGGCGGCTTTGATCTGCACGGGTGTGAGCCCGGATTTGGGGCCGCGCCGTGCGGTGAACGCCGCGAGGTTGTTCCGGATGATATCGACCGAGCTGGAGACGCAGATGTCGCAGATATAGACATCCGGTCCCGCGATGATGCTCTGAACCTCTTCAGGGGTTCGTCCGCAGAACGAGCAGTGTATTTTGTCTCCACTCCGGTTGCGCTGTGTCATGGTGATTCCGCTCTGGATGCTTACTTCTTGACTTCACGTTCTTTCTTGACGTACACGGTGTCAATCAATCCGTAGGTCTTTGCCTCTTCCGAAGACATGTACCGGTCGCGGTCCGTGTCTCGCTCGATGGTGCCGATCGGCTGGTTGCAGTGGTTGGCGAGGATTTCGTTCAGGCGCTTCTTGGTGCGCAGGATCTCCTCCGCCTGAATGCTGATATCGGATGCGGTACCCTGGACGCCGCCCCAGGGTTGATGGATCATGATACGGGAATTGGGGAGGGCGGACCGTTTTCCTTTGGTCCCTCCCGCCAGCAGCACAGCGCCCATGCTTGCCGCCAGGCCGATGCAGATGGTGGCGACATCGGGACGGATGTACTGAATGGTATCATAGATAGCTAGGCCCGAAGACACGCTGCCGCCGGGGCTGTTGATGTAGACATTGACGTCCTTGTCAGGATCTTCTGACTCGAGGAACAGCAGCTGTGCAATCACCAGGCTGGCGACGGTGTCATCGATGGCTGTACCGATGAAGACGATGCGTTCCTTGAGCAGGCGCGAGAAGATGTCATAGGCCCGCTCGCCGCGGCCCGTCTGCTCTACCACCATGGGAACCAACTGGTTGTAGATCTCATAGGGTTTCATGATGCTGTTCCTCTGTGTCATAACGCCTACCCTTCCTTCAGTTCCTTTTCTGCGATTCGTGCATGCTGTTTCAAAAAGCCCATAATCTTTCCGGAAAGCACGCGGTCACGTACTGCCTCTGACTTCTTGTAGTGCGGAAGCAGTTTCTCCTTGTCCAGTCCTGCCCTTGCGGCCTCTTCCGTGGCCAGTACGTCAATGTCCTCGTCGGTGACGGTCAGGCTCTCGACTTCAGCAATGCGTTCTTTTATCATCATCCACTTTGCCTGCCAGACGGCCTGCGTGCGTCGCTCCTCCCGGTATTTCTTCTCATCGAATCCCGCCGGTAGGGACCGGTCGCGTGAGCGGCCGCGCAGTTCCTCAATGTAGGAATCCAGCAGAGCCTCGACAAATGCTTCCGGCACAGTAATCTCATGCTGCCGGACGATTTCAGAGGCGATATCATCGGCAACTTTGGCTTCCGCGCGTTCCGACCAGTACCGCTGCAGGTCATCGCGCAGCGAAATCTTGAATGCGTCGGGGGAGGTAACGGCATCCCGCGTGACCTTCTTCACCAGCGTCTCGTCAAACTCTGGAAGATGGACCCGCTCGATCGCTTTCGGCGTGACGGCCAGGCGCACGGTGTGGCTGTGGTCGCCGTGGGTCGATTCGTAGGTCACCTGCACAGGCTGGCCGACCGCTGCAGAACGAAGGGCGTCGCGGATCTCCGTCGCCAGCGAAGGATCGGAGAGATAGAAGCGCACGCCATTGGACTTCCGGCCGATGAGCGGTGTGCCCGCTTCATCCAGCTCCTGCACGTCGGCCGTGACGATGTGTTCATCATCCGTAACGGTGGTAGCGGGCGATGTGGTGCTGTTGGCTTTGCGCAGCTGCTGGATCTCTTCGTCCACTTCCTGATCGGAGACGGTATGCGCCAGCCGCTCCACGGCAATGCCTTTGTAGGTCTTCAGCTCGACCGGCGGTTTGACTTCGTACTCAATCCGGAACTGAAAGCGTTCTCCGCGCTTGAAATCCATATCCACCATCGACGGCCGCCCGAGCGGCTGAATATTCCGCTCTTCCATGGCCTGGTGGTAGAAGGTGTTTGCGATGTCATCGAGTGCTTCGTGTTCGATCGCTTCCCCGTACAGCTTCTTCACCATAGCGAGAGGGGCTTTGCCTTTCCGGAACCCTTTAAGTTCCACCTTCGCACGGTATTTCGCATAGGCCTGATCAAAATGGGGTTGAAGCTCGTCGTGCACGAGCTCGATGGTCGCTTCCTGTTTGACGTCGGAGAGCGTGTTGATGGTGACCTGCAACGGACAACCTCGCTACGTTATGAGTGAACCATAAATGGCGGCATCCGCCAGTTCGGTGGGCATAGGGGGACTCGAACCCTCACGGATTGCTCCACTAGATCCTAAGTCTAGCGCGTCTGCCAATTCCGCCATATGCCCGGTGGCGCGTATGTGTCCAAATACCCTATAATACAGTAATATAGGCAAAAAGGAAGAGAGTTCCAAGCAAGGGGGCGGGGTCTCGGACAGGCGGGGTCTCGGAAAGGTGGCGCCTCAAAGTAGCGGGGTCTCAATGAGGCGGCCCATTTAAAAGGTGGAGTCTCGAAGAGACTGCGCCTCGAAGAGATTGGGCCTCGAAGAGACGGGCCTCAGAGAGGCGGGCCTCGAAGAGACGGGCCTCAGAGAGGCGGGCCTCAAAGAGACGGGCCTCCAAGAGGCGGGGCCTAAAGGGAGACGCGCGGGTACAGAACGCGGAATGTGGCGCCCTGGCCGGAGGTGGATTCAACCTCTACGCGGCCATGATGGTCCTCCACAATCTTCTTGACGATGGAGAGCCCCAGCCCGGTTCCGTGTTTCTTCCCATGGGTGAAAAACGGTTCAAACAAACGCGTGCGGATCTCGTCGGGAATGCCGGGTCCGGAATCTGCAACTTCGATGGCAATGAATCCCTCCTGGGCGCGGGTCCGGATCGTCATTGTACCTCCATCAGGCATAACATCGGCCGCGTTGCCAGTGAGGTTGTACAGCACGCGCGCGAGTTTGTCCACATCCAGCGTACAGGTGCCCGTGTAGTCGAAGGAGCGAACAAGCGTGATGCTGTGCGATGCCATGTCGGCCTCGAGCACATTCAACAGCCGGTTCAGCGTTGGTCCGAGTTCTACCGTCTCGAGGCGAAGATTGCTGACCCCTTTGGCAAAATCGAGTGTGTCCTGTGCCAGCGCGTTCAGACTGTCGATCTGCCGGATCATTGCATCCGCCATCTCGGCGGGTTTGCGTGCGCCACTTCCCTGTTTGATCAGTTCAGCGTACAGTCTTACGGTCCCCATCGGGCCCCGGATGTCATGCAGGATGGTCGACGACATCCGTCCGACGGCGCTCAACCGTTCGTTCTGGACCATCTCCTGCGCCATGCGGGCGTTCTCCAGCGCAATGGCGGCATGGACGGAGAGCGCCTCGATGAAGGCCTCATCTTCCGGCCCGAAATGCCCGATGCGCTTGTTCAGCAACTGGATAACACCGATGATCTCGCCGTTCTTGTTGCGCATCGGCATGCATAGAACGGTCCGAGTGGAATAGCCGCTCTTCCTGTCGATTTCCGGGTTGAACCTCGGATCGCTGTAGGCATCGGTGATGTTGACGACTTCTCCCGTGCGTGCCACGTAGCCAGCCAGGCCTTTGCCGATGGGGAGGCGGATCTCCACCATCCCGTCTCCCTGCGCGACCTTGGACCAGAGCTCATCCGCTTTGCGGTCGATGAGGTACAGCGTCCCGCGGTCTGCCCCGATGCTGCGTGAGGCCACATCCAGGATGACGCCGAGAAGCACGTCCAGATCGATCGCGGAATTGACGACCTTGGATGCCTCGATCAGCATGCTCAGCTTGTCCAGCTTGTTTTTTGAAGCAAGCGCATTGCGGCCGAGCTCCATCACAAAGGTCTGGTCCATTGTCCGCAGCCGGAGAGCGAGATTATGCAGCAGATTCAAGGCAACCTGGCGGTTTGTGTTGACCAGGCCGCGGAATTTCTCCGCCGTGAGGATCAGCACCGAACACTCATCCATTGCTTCTGCACGGGCGGAACGGGGGAATCCGTCAATCAGTGAAATCTCGCCGAAGAAGTCGCCCGGGTGCAGGACGGCAAGCAACGATTCAACACCGAATTTCGTATATTTCTTTATGCGTACCCGGCCGCTGCAGAGAAGGTAGAGATCGCGGCCCTTCGAGTATTCATCGAAGATAAGATCGCCTGCCGGGATGGTACGGCTGGTGAAGTGGGAAAGACTCTTCCGGATGATGCGCGGTTCAACATCACGGAAGAGGATGTTCTGCTGAAGGGCGCTGAGGAACGGCGACGACGCCCTGGCGGGCCGGCGTACTGCAGGGCGGCGCTTTGCTGCCTTCCCGGGTGGTCGCGATGGTGGACGTTTTTTCATTACGCGGTACTACGCGAAAATACCCAAAACCACTTCCAGAGTCAAGCCAACATGACCACTCCTCACCCCACCACTCCTCACCGTACCAGTCCGCACCGTACGTCTGCGTCCCGGATTGCTTCCCATGCATGACGAACCGATTCTGCAGACGTACAACCTGAGCAAGCGCTACAAGAAGCGATGGGCGGTGCGTGACCTCAATCTGATCGTCCGCCGGGGCGAAGTCTTCGGATTCCTCGGTCCGAACGGCGCCGGAAAGAGCACGACAATCCGCATGATCCTGTCGCTGGTCAAACCAACTGCGGGCCGCGTCGAGCTCTTCGGCAGGGCTCTGCTCCGCAACCGGGGATCGGTGTTGAAACGCGTCGGGGGACTCGTGGAAGCGGCGGACTTCTATCTGTATCTCTCCGCCAGGAGAAATCTCGAAATCGTATCGGCACTTCGGGGAGATCACTCATCCGGTGACATTGACCGCGTCCTGGACGTCGTTGGACTGCTGGGACGGGCGGGCGATGCGGTCAAGACCTACTCGCATGGAATGAAGCAACGGCTTGGCATCGCCCAGGCCCTGCTGGGCAATCCGGAACTCGTCGTGCTGGATGAACCCACATCAGGACTCGATCCCCAGGGGATCAAGGAGGTCCGCGAGCTGATCCAGCGTTTGTCGCAGGCAGGGACCATCACCGTGTTCCTGTCGTCACATCTCCTCAGTGAGATTGAACAGACCGCAACAAGCATGGCCATCATCAACCAGGGATCCCTTGTGGTGCAGGGCACTGTGGCGGAGCTGCTTGCATCCGGACCATCTGTCATCCGGTTTGATGCGCGGCCGCGCGAACGGGCGTTGGAAATCCTGAAAGCGTCGCCTCTCGTCGATACAGCAACTGTGGTGGAGCCGTATATCCAGTGCACCGTGCGCCGTGAGGCGACAGCCGCACTGACCCGTGATCTTGTGGAGTCGGGCATTGCCGTGCATGCGATCATCCCGCGTCGCTCTCTGGAAGAGTATTTCCTCTCTATCACTGAAGGCACTTCGGATGTGCATGCCCCGGATCTTTCACCCCCTGCAGGAATAACCGGGGAGAGACTCCCGTGAAAACCGTCCTTGGCAACGAAATCCTCAAGATGTCGCTGAAATGGCGTTCGTATATCTCCTTCATCACGGTCGGCGTTATCATCCCCCTCCTGGATATCGCGCTTCTGCTGGAGAGTGGCGGATGGACGCGCTCGGTCACGCGCGGTCTGGCGCAGGATTTTCTGGTGATGGGCAACATCAAGAACGGATACTTCATCACCTACTTCATTCTGAATGCGCTCTGGATCCACATCCCTTTCCTGATTACGATCGGCGCGGGAGATCAGCTCGCCGGCGAGGCAACGGGGGGGACATTCCGCATTCTGCTGACGCGTCCCGCTTCCCCTGCTGATCAAGTACATGACAACGCTGCTGTACACCGCAGCGCTTGTGTTCTTCATGGGAGCACTCTCTCTCGGACTCGGCACGGCACTATTCGGGACGGGTGATCTGGTGGTGCCTGGACGGATGCTCGTCGTACATCCGGAACACGATGTCCTCTGGCGCATGGCCGTGGCGCTCGCACTGGCGACGTGGGGGATGTGGACGGTGGCGTCTCTGGCGTTTCTCTTTTCTTCACTAGTGGAAAACGCCATCGGTCCGATCATCGGAACAATGGCCGTGATCATCGTCTCGTATATCATTGCCAATGTGCCGGTCGAGCTGTTCGCGTCCATCA
>JAGDMK010000111.1 GCA_017860635.1 Bacteroidota bacterium | reverse complement strand
TGTATGCCGCTCATGAGGCAATCTTTGATTCCGTGCTCAAGAGTTTCGCATTCCCGCGGGCGGTAGAGCCCGGACGCGACGCGACGCTCCCGTCTGAGGTGTACACGGACTACGACGCGAAGCTCTTTACCTTCCAGTATCCGGAAAACTTCAACTTTTTCAACGTCCCGAAGGGCAACAACGAGCTGACACTCGGGTTGCGCGGCGTCCGCCAGGACTGCTCGATTCTCTTCCACGTATTCGGCGCCAAGGGGTTGACGCTGGAGAAGGCGTTCGACCAGAACAAGGCGAGGTACGCAGGAGCCTCGATGGGAAAGGCGACCGTCAGCGGCCTCCCGGCAATGACCCTTACGTACTCGCCCACCCGCGAGGTGGAGCGCCGGTTCTACTTCGTCGTCAAGGATGACAAGGTGTACCGCGTCACGCTCGACTGGTTCAAGCCACAGCGGGCAGCGTACCTTGCGGCATATGACAAGGTCATCACCTCCATCAAGCTAAAGTGACCGTCCATGGACCAGCATCTCGTTACTACAGCGTTCACGCTTGACGGCTATCGTACAGTCAGAAACCTGGGCGTCGTGCGCGGAATCACCGTGCGATCACGCTCCATCATCGGCAACATCGGCGCTGGCATTCAGACGATCTTCGGCGGCAACATCTCACTCCTCCAGGAGTTGTGTGAGAAGACCCGGCAGGAGGCATTCATGCTGATGATGCAACACGCGCAAGAGCTTGGCGCCAATGCTGTCATCGGGATGCGCTACGACGCCAACGAAGTGATGTCCGGGGTTACAGAAGTTCTGGCCTACGGCACAGCGGTGGTTGTGGAAAAAACCTAATGCAGGGTTTGCCACCCGGTCGCCGGCGATAAAGTCACAATGTACCGTCTGCAGCAGGCAGGACCGCTCCAGGGGGCGAGTCCTGCGCGCTGCGCATTGAGCCAGACGCATCCGATCCCCGAGGATGCAGAGCTCTTCTCCCCACCCGATAACGGATCATCATGACACTCTGCGCGCGTTTCGTTGTCGTCCTCCTTGCAGTCACCTTTCTTGCACCATGCGCTCCCGCCCAGGAACGCAAGATCCTGAGCCCGCGCGATTCCGTTATTCTCGTCCTTGACACCAGTGTCATCGCAGTCAGCTACAGCCGTCCGTCCATGCGCGGCCGGACCATCATGGGCGACCTCGTCCCCTGGAACAGAGTCTGGCGCACCGGAGCGAACCAGGCAACGCACCTCCGGACCTCCAGTGACATTCGCCTGGGGGACATGCCGGTGCCGGCCGGCAACTACACCCTCTGGACGATCCCCTCTCCATCCAGCTGGACCGTCATTCTGAACAAGCAGACGGGCCAATGGGGTACGCAATACGACGAGCGCCAGGATCTCGCCCGATTCCGGGTTGCGAGCCGGCGGATCTCCGCACTCTGCGATACGTTCACCATTGCGCTCAGCAAAACAGGTAAACAATCAGGGACTCTGACGTTGATGTGGGAACGCACATCTGTTGCGGTCCCGTTCAAGAAAGCAGCGGTCGGCGTCCTGAGTCCGCTTGATTCTGCGTCCATCCGGCTCGGCGGCAAACGGGTGCTGATCCGCTACAGCCGCCCGTCGATGAGGGGGCGAACGATCTGGGGGATTGTCGTGCCATGGGACACGGTCTGGCGCACCGGAGCCAATCTGGCGACGGCTCTTGACGTGGACGCCGACGTCACCGTGGGCACTGTCAGAATCCCGCGGGGATCCTATACACTCTATTCACTCCCCTTGCAGGACTCGTTCTCCCTCATCGTCAGCACCGTTCCCGGAGGTGCTCCACCCCAGTACGAACCGGGGCGTGACCTGAGCCGCATTGCCATGAGGTTCAACCGGTCGCAGCGTTCCATAGACCCATTCAGGATATGGTTCGAGCCCAGAGGAACGCGCAAAGCGGTGCTGCGCATGGGGTGGGCGGACCGCATCTATTCAGTGGACGTCGCTGTGCCGTGAAGCCTTTACCCGCCTTCATGCCTTTATCCACGCATGCCTTCATCCAACACCTGCCTTCATCCACCCGCGGGTCTGGTTGCTTCTTCTGACATCTCGGCGTACATTACGCTCAGTCACTCATCTTCCATCCAGGTAGAACTATGGACATCCAGGGAAAGACTGTTTTGGTAATCGGCGGATGGGGCCTGGTCGGCTCCGCAGTCTGCCGCAAGTTCATGGAAGAACATCCCCGCCGCATGATCGTCACTTCACTCACCAGGGCTGAAGCACTGGAGGCAGTGTCCGAGCTCCAGAGCTCCTATCCGGACGCAGGGAAGGGTTTCTTTGTTCCATGGTGGGGCAACATCTTCGTCCGCGAGGAATTGAAGGACATGCCCAGGGACCGGATCCTCTCCAGCAGAAAGTACAGGACTATGGTGATCGAGGACATGATCGACGAGCTCACCAAACCCCTGCTGGAACGGTCAAGTCTGTACCGGTTGATGCAGCGGTTCAAGCCGGACATTGTCGTGGATTGCGTGAATTCCGCGACGGGAATTGCCTATCAGGACATCTTCCAGTCATCGCGCCGTGTGCTGAAGGAAGCCCGCCACGTCCGCAAGTCCGGCTCCCGGAAACCGGAGAAGCTCCTGGAACTCACCGAGCAGCTGCTCTGCACGCTGTACGTGCCGCAGCTGATCCGCCACGTGCAGCTGATGTATCGCTCCATGCAGCTGGCGGGAACGACTATCTACGTGAAGATCGGGACCAGCGGAACGGGCGGCATGGGACTGAATATCCCGTATACGCACAGTGAAGAACGTCCTTCGAGGGTTCTCCTTTCGAAGTCCGCCGTTGCCGGCGCACATACGCTGCTGCTCTTCCTGATGGGGCGCACGCCCGACGCACCGATCACCAAGGAAATCAAGCCCGCCGCAGCCATTGCGTGGAAGGGGATAGGGTACGGCGATATCACGAGGCGGGGGCGCGCGATTCCTCTGGAAGACTGTTCCGTTGCCGACGCGGTGAAACTGCAGAAGAAACTCCGCCTGAACATGCCTGGTCCGACCCGCCTGCGCGGAGAGAATCTGCGTTCAGTGTTCATCAATACCGGCGAGAACGGATGCTTCTCGCGCGGCGAATTCGAAGCGATCTCCACGCCGGGCCAGATGGAGTTCGTCACACCCGAAGAGATCGCCGAGAACGCGGTCTTCGAGATCAGAGCAGGCAACACCGGTCATGACATCATCAATGCACTGGACAATGCCACCCTCTCCCCCACCTACCGCGCGGGATACATGTTCAATAGTGCGCTTGCCGCAATGCGCAAACTGGAGCAGGAGCACGGCGTCGATTCCGTCGCCTTCGAGATCCTGGGCCCGCCGCGTCTGTCCAAGCTGCTGTACGAGGCCTATCTGCTGAGAGTCTGTTTCGGTGACATACGCACGGTAGCCCGCACGGAAACCGGCATTCTGAGCAAACGCCTCTTCGATCTCCTCAAGGCCGATGATCAGCTCCGCTCCCAGATCATCTCTATCGGGATTCCCATCCTCCTGCCCGACGGAAAATCGCTGGTCCGCGGGTCAACCATCAAGATCCCGCCCTACCGCGGAGACGATGAGATGAGCATCACTGCCGTCGGTCTCGACCGGTGGGCCCATGACGGGTGGGTCGACCTCCGCGAAAAAAACATGAAACTCTGGCGCTCGCGCTTCGCGCAGATCATCCGTGAGGTGGAGAGTCTGCCGCCGGACGAATCCAGCTCGCGGACGATGCACAACCGGGAGTACTGGAAAAACATGACGGAGATTGATCCCGGAAAGATCTGCGGTTGGATCTTCACCTATGAAGAAAAAGGCAAACGGATGAAAGCATAGGACGGTATGACGACCGACACGACACAGCATCCGCACGGCGCCGCAACGGGAGTCTCACCGGCAACCATTCTCATTGTCGAGGATGAACGCATTGTCGCCGGCGACGTCCGGGCACGCCTCCGGCACCTGGGGTACACTGTGCCGGAGGCCGCCTCGACGGGAGAGGAAGCGGTGCGCATGGCCGAGCAACTCCGTCCCGACCTGATTCTCATGGACATCCGCCTTGAAGGACCCGTCGACGGCATTCAGGCGGCGGAGATGATACGCACCCGCATGGGCATCCCCGTGGTCTACCTCTCAGCGTACGCCGACCGGCAGACCGTGGAGCGGGCCAAAGTGACGGAGCCCTTCGGCTACCTGCTCAAGCCGTTCGAAGACAGCGAACTCCATTCCACTATTGAGGTGGCGCTGTACAAGCAGAAATCCGAAGCACAACGCCGGGCCCTCGAGGCGCAACTGCTCCAGGCGCAGAAAATGGAATCCATCGGCACACTGGTGGTCGGCCTTGCCCACAATCTGAACAACATCCTGGCGATCATCATGGGGTATTCCTCCCGGCTCGAGCGGACCGCGGATGACCCCGCGAAGATCAACCAGAGCGTCACCGCAATAAACCAGGCGGTCCGGCGAGGAGCAGCACTCATCCAGCAGCTGATTGGGGTAACGACCAAGGCCAATCTCCTGTTCACGTCGGTCGACGTGAATGCTCTCCTGCAGGATCTTTTGCGGATGGTTTCAGAGATTTTTCCCCGCACCATCACGTTTGTGCAATCGCTCGAGCCGTCCCGGCCGTTTGTCTCGGCCGATCAGAACCAGCTCCATCAGGCCTTGCTGAACATTCTGCTGAACGCCCGCGATGCAATGCCGCGGGGCGGCACGGTGACTGTATCCACCGATCTGGTGGAAGGATCAGCGCTTTCCCTGCGCTTTCCGCATCCCGAGAACGCACCATATGTCCGTGTCTGCATCCGGGACACCGGCGAAGGGATGAACCAGGAAACCCTGCGTCATGTGTACGAACCGTTCTTCACCACACGAGACCATACCATGGCCACGGGCCTGGGCCTGTCTGTCGTGTACGGCATCGTCTCCAGCCACAAGGGGTTTATCGACATTACCAGCACGCCAGGCGGCGGCACAACGGTCATGCTCTTCTTCCCCCTCGAAACCAGGGCTGCCCAGGCGCCTCCCGCCACAAAAGAGGTGGACGCTGTCCATCCGGGCGGGAAAGAGACAATTCTGGTTGTCGAGGATGAGGAGATGCTGCGGTCTCTGGTGAGGGAAGTCCTGACACGGGCGGGCTACCGCGTTATTGAGGCGGCGGATGGTGATGAGGGAGTTCGTGTGTTCAGGCTGCACCAGAATGAAATCCACCTCGTTCTTCTGGATCTCGGCTTGCCGAAACGTTCGGGCGACGAGGTCTTTGTGAGCCTGCGCTCCATCTGTCCCGATGTCAGGGTGATCTTCAGCACGGGGTACGTGAAGAAAGAGAAGACCGAGCAACTCATGCAGCTCGGCGCACTGGGGGTCGTGTACAAACCCTTCACAGTGACGGATATGCTGGCCACAATCCGGCGTGTGCTGGATGGGAAGCGCGTGTAGGGCTAGCGCTCCTCGATGACGAAGCGGGCTTCCTGCGGCCTCAGGGCATCGTGGAGCCGCCGGAGCGCCCGGAAAGCATCCTGGCTTCCCCGCCGGGCAGCGATGCGGTAGAGCCTCACCGCCTCCCCCTGACGCGCCTGCACGCCGACGCCATGCTCGTAACAGTAGGCGAGCGCAACCTCCGCAAGAATTGAACCATCCTCTGCCCCCCGGGCAAGAGCAGTGAACGCTTCCTTCAGCCGCGAGGAATCTGCCGGCTGCCGGACTTCGAGAACGGCAAGGCGGATTTCCGCTTCTCTGCTTCCCAACGCCTGCGCGCGCAGCCATAGCCGTCGCGCTTCCTGCACATCCTGAACCACCCACCGGCCCGAGAAATAGCAGAGGGCAAGTTCGTTCATCGATGACGCATGCCCGCGGTCGGCCCCCCTGCGCAGCATCTGAATGGCCTGTCCGGGGGTGAGGACCGCCTCCTCCCGGTAGAGAACAGATTCATAGCCGAGCCCGAGCAGCGCAACCCAGACGAACTGCGCCTCGGGATCGCCCCTCCGCGCCTGTGTCTTGATCTCTCCCACCACCCCCGGTTCCTGTACGAGCGTCCAAAGGAGCGTAGATGCTCGCGGCCAGTCCATGCGGAGAGCCCGGATATAATAGCTGCACGCCTCCACGGCATTCCGCTCCCGGCCGATCCCCTTTTCGCTGTTCCGTCCCAGCACCGCGAGCGCTTCCGGACTCCCTGACGTCGCTGCAGAGGCAATGCCCTGAAGACGCAGTGAATCCACACCCACATCATGGTCGATCATGTGCGAAAGTCCGAGCGCCTTGCGCAGCTCGGGGTCGCCTCCCAGCAACACAGACTTCACAAGCGCCTGCGTGGCTTGCTGTCCTGTTGTGTCGTCCGGTGCAGCAAAGGCGGTGATCGGAAACTCTGTCGCCCCTGCGGCCGTGTCATGCTGAGCGTTCTGCTGCGCTGCAGCTTTTTCCAGTTCCGGCACCGCCTCCTTGGCCGGCGCATATCCCCCTGCGGCAGCCTTCCGGATCCAGGCAAGGGCCATGTTGTAGTCCCTCGGCAGAACCAGATTCTCCGTGTAGTACAACCCGACGACATACTGCGCCTCATGCATTCCCCCTTCGGCGCAGGAGAGAAAGGCTTTGTACGATTCAAAAGGATTCCACGAAACGCCCCATCCGTGATACAGAAGAATGGCAAGGTTGAACCGGGCGGAGAGTACGTTATGGACAGACGCCTGATGGAACCAGTATGCGGCCTTCGTGGTGTCCGCTTCGATCCCCCGGCCGAGCATGTACCGCACGCCGAGTTCGTGCTGCGCCAGAGGATCACCGGCATTGGCTTTCCGTGAGACCAGGAATGCCTGCCAGATCTCATACAGGGCATCAGATTGCTGAAGCAGGGGGGGAGTTAAGATCTTCCGGTCCTTGAAGACCGGACTGTCAGGCTTCTGGAGTTGATCCCAGGATGCCGGCGGTGATTTTTGGCTGGTGTCACCCGGCGCCTGCTGCGGTTTTTCCTGAGATGGTGTCTGCTGTGGTCTCTCTTGAGATGGCGCCTGCTGCGGTTTTTCCTGAGATGGCGGGGGTGCCGTCTGCCCGGAGTCTTTCGACTGTTGCTGCGGTTGTCCCCGCGATGCCGAGTCCGGTGGCGTTACCGCCCGCCGCTGTGGCTCCGGCAGATGTTGCTGCTGCTTGTGCTGCGCGACCAGCGAAAACGAGAATGTCCCGTAGAGTACCGCCCAGAGAACCACGCGAGTGACGGACTGCATACTCCACATTGTTATTCGTACCGCAACGCCTCGATGGGATCCAGGTTGGCCGCTTTCCACGCAGGGTAGACGCCGAAGACCAGGCCGACGATGGAACAGACGATGATACCGATCGCCGCCCAGTCCCACGGAATAACGGCGGGCACTTCCAGCAGCAGCCCCACCACATTGCCCGTTATGATACCCAGCACGACACCCAGGACGCCGCCGATTTCGCACAACAGGATTGCCTCGATCATGAACTGGGTCAGAATGTCGCGGCGCTGCGCTCCGATGGCCTTGCGGATGCCGATCTCGCGCGTGCGTTCCGTAACAGACACCAGCATGATATTCATGATGCCGACGCCGGCGGCCAACAGCGCAATGAAGCTGATGAGCATGACACCAAGCCGGAGGTAAAGCGTGAATTCGTCGAACTGTTTGATCAGCGAATCGTTGGAGAACCAGGCGAAGTCATCCTCGGCTCCGGGTGGCACTTTGCGTGCGGTCCGGAGGATCAGCCGCGCCTGCTCGATGGCATCGTCCATGCTCTCCCGGTTGATCGCCTTGACCATGATGTTCACGCTCCGGGTGGCTTTCCCGTACTTCTGCATGTACGTTGTAATAGGGATTGCGCCGAAGTTGTCCTGGTTGCCGCCGAGAGCGCCGCCTTTCGACTCGAAAACGCCGATCACCTGGTACACGGAGCCGTCCGCACGGATGCTTTCTCCGATGGGGTTGATGCTCGGAGGGA
This sequence comes from Bacteroidota bacterium, assembly GCA_017860635.1. GTDB lineage: Bacteria > Bacteroidota > Ignavibacteria > UBA10030 > UBA6906 > JAGDMK01. The sequence goes on along the minus strand of JAGDMK010000111.1, from coordinate 3,691 downwards.
AGAGCTTCTCTGCCAGCGCCTTGCCCAGTATCATCACCTTCCGGCCCTCGTCAAGATCCTGCTGCGAGAAGGAACGTCCGATCTCCACCGTCCAGTCGTTTGTGATGAGTCCGTCCAGGTTCTCGCCGCCGATGCTGATGTTGGGGTTGGTCTTCTGTCCATTCCAGACAAAGACCAGTCCGAACCGCCACATCTCCAGGCCGACGGCCGACGCCAGCGTCGCTTTCTCCCGCACCTGCAGCGCCTGCTCGTACGTAATATCCTTCCGGTTTCGGAACATGCGGTGGTCATGAGGGCCGGTCTGGAACGCCGGAAACTTTTGAATCTGGAATGTGTTCGCCCCGAGTTGCATCATCCCTTCTTCGATGCTGTTCTTCAGGACACCCACAGCCGTCATGACGGAGATAATCGAGAAGACGCCGACGGCGATGCCCAGCAGCGTCAACAAGGATCGCAGTTTGCTGGTCTTCACGGAGGAGAGAGCCATTTGAAGGCTTTCCCGGAAATTGGCCCACTCCATAGCCAGTTTACTCATAGCGCAATGCCTCCACAGGATCCATCTTCGCGGCACGATAGGCAGGGAGGAATCCTGACACGAGGCCCACGGTCAGCGAGATGAGGATGGATATGAACACGACGGACACCGGCATGGCTGTGGGAAGCACCTGATCCACGATCAGGCTGAGGGGGAACGCAATCATAAGGCCGATGAAGCCGCCGAGCAGACAGAGCGCGGACGCTTCGATGAGGAACTGCATCAGGATCGTCCGTTTGCGCGCACCGATCGCTTTCCGGATGCCGATTTCCCGTGTGCGCTCTGTGACAGAGGCAAACATGATGTTCATGATGCCGATGCCTCCCACGAACAGCGAGAGACCCGTGATGAAGAACCCGATCGAGGCGATCACCAGACTGATAGGCTCGAACGTCTGCGTCAGGAGTTCCTGCTGATTGATGCTGAAATCGTTGGGCTTGCCGGGAGAGATATGACGGATCTTTCGCATGATCCCTTCGAGTTCAAGCTTCGCGTCTTCCATTTGTTTCACGTCTGCCACGCGCACCTGGATGGTCACATCCCTGCGCCTGCCGCCGAAATGGGATTCAAACGACAGGAGAGGGATGAATACTCTGGTGTCGGAGGTGAAGACGCCGAACATGCCGCCCTGTTTCTCGAACACCCCGATGACCGTATAGGGGTGTCCTGCAACCCGGATCACCTTGCCAATCGGGTCTTCATTGGGGAAGAGTGTCTCGGCGATGGTCGCCCCGATGGCGGCGACGGGCCGGCCGCCATTGCCCTCCTCAGCCGTGAAGAACCGTCCGTCGGCCAGCGTTGTGCCCGCTGCATTCATGTACTGATGCGTGGTGCCGCTGACGAATGCGTCTTCGACACTTTCGTTTCCGCGGTAGACGCGCCGCCGCGTTGCAGCGACCGGCGCGACATAGTCTGTTCCGAACGCTGCAGCACTCCGGTCAAATGCACGGTTCACACCCTCGATGGCCGTTGACATCAGCGTTACCGACACGATCCCGATCACAATTCCCAGCGTGGTCAGGACCGACCGCATCTTGTTGGCCTTGACCGCCCGATAGGAAATGATGAGTCCTTCTTTCAGCTCATTCAGGAAATGCATCTGGGATTCCCTTCACGTTCAGGACGCACTTCCGGCTGCCTGGAGCCTGCGCTTCCGCACCGGTTCATCCGTCTCGATCTTCCCGTCACGCAGCCGCACCGCCCGGTGGGCGTGCTCGGCGATATCCGCTTCGTGCGTGACAAGGATGATGGTATTACCCTGACGGTGGAGCTCTTCAAACAGCATCATGATCTCTTCGCCGGTCTTGGAGTCAAGGTTCCCCGTCGGTTCGTCCGCCAGGATAATGGACGGACGCGTCACCAGCGCACGTGCCACGGCGACACGCTGCCGCTGGCCGCCGGATAATTCATTGGGTTTGTGGTGGACCCGGTCGCCGAGTCCCACATGGTCCAGCGTCTCCAGGGCGCGCTTCTTCCGCTCAGCAGAGGGCACACCGCCGTAAATGAGCGGGAGCTCCACATTGTGCAGCGCATCGGAGCGGGGGAGGAGATTGAATGTCTGAAACACAAACCCGATCTCCCTGTTGCGTACTTCGGCCAGTTGATTGTCGTCCATCTCGCTGACATTGACGCCGTTGAACTGGTAGATCCCCGACGTGGGCGTGTCGAGACACCCGATGACGTTCATCAGAGTCGACTTCCCCGATCCCGACGGACCCATGATCGCCACGTACTCGTTCTTGGCGATGGACATCGTGATGCCCTGCAGGGCATGGACCTCTTCCGCCCCTCCCATATCGTACAGCTTGACGATGTCTTTCAGTTCAATGACGTTCATCTTATGATCCCTCGGCCGGTTTCTTCACCCCTGGTTTCTTTGGCTCTTCGATGCGGACCTTGGATCCATCCTCCAGCTCGCGGTTGATGGCCTTATAGCTGCCCGACACGACCTGGACACTGTCACTGATCCCTTCGAGAATCTCCGTGTAGGAATCGTCGCTGATGCCCCTGCGGACCGGCATCGCCTTCGAAACACCCTTGTCCACCACGAAGACGATCTCCTTGGTCTTGTTCTCTTCCTTTTTCTTTGGGGCATTGGATGCCAGCACCATGCCGCTCTGCCCGTCAGTCGTCCCTTCCGGAACCTCCATCTTCGGCATCCGCGTGGTCACGCTCTGGATCGGCACGCTCAGCACGTGCTGTTTCGTTTCCGTCTCGATGTCGCCCGTCATGGACATGCCGGGACGCAACTGCACGTCTGCGTTCACGATCCTCATTTTGACTTCGAAATTCGTCACTTCTTCCTGTGTCCCCGCACCCTTGGATTTCGCCGTGTTGGCGATCTCGTACACCACGGCGGTAACCTTCCGGTCCGGGAAAGCATCGACTTCGATCCGGGCCGTGTCACCGATCGAGACAAGAACTACGTCGTTCTCACTCACATCCACGCGGGCTTCCATCCGGGAAAGGTCTGCAATCGTCATTACATCGGTTCCCTGGAACTGCACGGTGCCGAGCACGCGTTCACCGAGCTCGGAGTTCAGCTGACTGACCGTTCCGTCCATCGGGGCGATAATGGTGGTCTTCCGGAGGTTCTCCTGCGCCTGATTCAGGGAGGCGGTTGCCTGGGCATACGCGGCCTTGTTGGCCTCGTACAGCGCCCGTGCCTGATCGAATTCCGATTCGGAAGCGAGTCCCTTCTTGAAAAGCGTCTCCACACGCCGGAATTCAGGCTCGGATTTGCTGAGGCTGGCTTTGGATTGGAGGAGGCCTGCGGCCGCCTGATCACGCTGGGCCATGTAGAAATCCGGCTTGATCTTCATCAGAAGAGAGCCCTTCTTCACCCGGTCCCCTTCTTTCACCGGCAGCGCAACAATCTCCCCGCTCACTTCCGGGGTGATCTTCACCAGCACCTCAGGCTGGATTTTCCCCGTAGCTGTCACGACCTGTGTGAGGGAACGGTACTGCGCCTTCTCTACCTGCACCGTGATCACCGGCTCCTTGCGGCTGCCCAGGAATACCACCAGGGCAAGAGCGATGATCATCACACCGATAATGGAGAAGATGATGATCTTCTTCTTGTTCTTCTTACCATTCTTAGCCATCTGCAGCTCTCCTTGCGGTCCGTTAGTATGTCCTCTCACCGAGGACGTATTC
>JAGDMK010000110.1 GCA_017860635.1 Bacteroidota bacterium | reverse complement strand
TCCAGCACCAATGAAGTGTTCAAGCGGATGATTTTGAAGGGCAAAGCCTTTGCATTATCCGCAACGCCGACAGAATCCAGCAGTGACCTGGTGGAACATGTGCGCACGACAAAGAACGCGCTCGGCATTGTGGGGGTTGGCTGGCTGAAAGGCGTTTCCGAGGAGGTGTCCGTGCTGGCGCTTTCGCGGCCCGGTGTGCAACCCGATTCGACGCAGCCGGTCGGCAAAGCCTACAGTCCCGCACAGGCCTATGTCCACCAGGGATACTATCCCATCTCGACTCCGGTGTACGTGTACACCCGCGATGTGGAGAGAAATATTAGTGTCGGATTTATTTCCTTCGCTGCAAGCGTAGAGGGTCAGAAAGTGTTTCTGAACAGCGGCCTGGTGCCGGTGACCATGCCGGTTCGACTCGTTCAACTTACATCTGAGCAGGTGAAATAACATGAAACGCACACTCTTCTTTTTCTTGCTGGTTGGATGTGTTGTGGAATACGGAGTCGGTCAGGAATTCATTACGAGGGCGAAGGCAGCGCTAATGGCCAAGGACACGACAGCAGCGATCGGCCTGTACGAACAGGCGGTCAAAGCCGGCCAGAAAGCGGGAGATGCCCAGTATGCCCTTGGTGCTATTGCTCTGGCGCGGCACCGGATTCCTGACGCGGTACGACATCTGGAAGAGGCGGTGCGTATCGATGATGAGAATGTGGAGGCCCTCCGGCTTCTCGGAGATACCTACGTACTGAATAAGAATCTGCCCGCTGCGCTGGCACAGTTCCGCCGCGTGGTGAAACTTGCACCAAAGAACGGCGCGGTGGCGTCGTCCTACGGGAAAGCGCTGCTGGCTGCTGATTCAATCGATGCGGCAATCCTGCAGCTTACGCGCGCAAAGGAATACACGCCCGATGACCCGAGCCTCTATGAGGCCCTCGGCGACGCGTTCATCAAACAAAATGTCGTTCCGATGGCCGTGATGAACTACCAGAAGGCAATTGAACTGCAGCCGGCAGGAACAGAGCGGCGGATCAAACTCGCTTCGGTGTTCGAGAAGAACCGGCAGTATACGGAGGCGGTGAAAGAATTTGATGAGATCATCAAGAGGGATTCGGGCAATGCAGACGCGTACAAACAGAAAGGGAACATCTATGTGCGCGCGAAGATGTACAAGCAGGCCGTGCCCGCCCTCCGGAAGTATACGGAGCTCAGCCCAAAATCAGTAGAGGGATCGGTTCTGTACACGAAAGCGCTGAGCGGGGCAGGGGACTATGAAGGGACGGTGGTGGAAGGAAAACGCTCGCTGAAGCTTGATTCGAACAACGTGGATGTGTGGCGGCTGGTGGCGCAGGCGGATGTGGAGACCAAGCAATATGAGGATGCGTTGAGGGCGTACGAGACGCTCAAACGGAAGAAGGCGTTCGAGGCGTCCGATGAGGCACAGTACGGCTTCGCGTTGTTCAGGCTCGGACGTGATGACGATGCGATGAGGTCGCTGCTTGCTGCCGTGGCCACCGATTCGATGAACTGCGACGCGTACTTCAGTCTGGGCAGCATCTACATGAAGAAACGGGACTACGAGAAAGCCGCGGCGATGTTCGACAAGCGGATTGAGTGTGATCCGAAATCGATCTCCCTTGCTGCATATTTGAACGGCGCGGCATCGCATATGCAGATCAAGAACTATCCGCGAACGCGGGAGCTCCTGACGAAGACGATCGAACTGAAGCCCGATTTCCTGCAGGCACGGCTCTGGCTGGCGCGCTATTACACGCAGGTGGATTCACTGGACAACGCGCGCGCCGAGTACGACGAAGTGCTGCGGCAGATCGGATCGAATACGGACAAGTACAAACGCGAAGCAGCGGAAGCGCATTATCTGCTCGGCACGTATTACTTTCGCAAACAGCAGTTCGCGTCTGCAGCAGAATCGTTCCGCCGCGCGTCGGCATTTGGCTATGAAGACGCAAACATGCAGCTGACATGGGGACAGGCAATGCTCCAGACTCTGGACCGCACGGGGGATCCGGAAGCCAACGCGGGAAAAATTCAGGAGAGCATCCGCCATTTCCGCCGGACTATCGAGCTTGAATCTGGCAATGCACAGGGGCACCTCTGGCTCGCGCAGGGACTCGTCCAGTCACGCAAGGAAGGGGACGACAAGAGGAACCGGGAAATACAGGAAGAGGCGTGCAATGAGCTGCGGAAGGCGTTGAAGTATGAACCCAGGAACGAAGACGCGAAAAAGCTCATGGAACGGATCGGGTGCCCCGGAGCAAAATAGGTGGCACAGATCAGAAATCGCAGCCTGAGTTTGGTTGCGGGAGCCGACCTGGGTGACGGGTCGGCTCCGCGTTTGTTGTGGGTTCCTTCTCCTTTGAGTGTGCGGAGCCAATTCGGCACGCTTCGGCGTGAAACCAAATCACGCCAGCCAGCATCCAATAGGTAGGGCGGTATTTCGCGATCTCCCATGCCGGTCCCGCTTTCTCTAAATTGTCATAAGTCGTTTTCTAGAAATGAGTTATGGGCGGTGCTGGCGAGCGCTGGCAGGGGCAGAAAGATCAGTATCAAAATTCTTATATGTGAGACTTGACCGGGAACATTCTGTGTTGTATATTGGTTACAATAGATAAATCATCCAAATCGACTAAATCGAACTACTGAAAAATGAGGAATTCCATGTCGGGGAAAGAGAGCCGTAAAAAGACTGTGGAGTACCAGCGGCACCAGAAATTCCAGAAGGAAATGGTGCCCTACATGGATATGCTTTATAACTATGCATACTATCTCTCCAATGACCGCGAACAGGCCAACGATCTGCTTCAGGATACTTTTCTGAAAGCATACCGGTTCTCTGATTCGTTCGAATCGGGCACGAACGCAAAGGCGTGGCTCTATCGCATCATGAAAAATACGTACATCAACGAGTACCGACGGACACATCGTCTGCCTGAGATTGTGGAGTTCGACGAACAGATTACGGGATACCAGATGGCAGGGGGAGCCGGCGGCGGAGAGAACGATCTGCGTGCTATGCTGGATACACAGATGTTTGATGACGACATCAGCGGGGCGCTCTCAGCCCTGCCGGAAAAGTTCAAGAGCATCATTGTGCTGCGGGATATTGAAGATATGCCCTACGAAGAGATTGCTGAGGTTCTGGAGATCCCCATCGGCACCGTGCGGTCCCGGCTGCACCGGGCCAGGGCGCTTCTGTTCGACCGGCTCAAGGAATACGCTCGCCGGAAGGGGTACGCTGTTGGTGACCGCTTTCTCCCTGGCGATCTGGCAATGGCGTCCTAAGCACAGCCAGCAGGTTTCGTATCACGGCCGCCGTCGCTCCCCAGATCGTGCGGTCGTTGTATTTGTAGGTCCAGATCTCTCTCCGCTCGCTGCCTACGTGACGGAATTCCCGTTCTCCATGAGCCGGATCCGCAAAAAAAGACAGCGGGACCTGGAATACTTCGTCCACCTCCGCCTCGTTGCTGTTAATCTCCGGTAGTCCACGCAGGAGTCCAACGACCGGCGTAATGACGAAGCCCGTCGGCGTCGAAAGATCGTCAAGCCTACCGCAGATCTCCACTGCTGAAGCAGGGATCCCCAGTTCCTCTTCCAATTCCCGAAGAGCGGTATGGATGCGGTCACGGTCATCGTCATCCACCATGCCTCCGGGAAATGCCACGTGACCTTTGTGTGTTTCCACGCGATCTGTCCGCCGGGTGAGAAGCAGTGCGGGTTCATCCCCCGCGACGATGACGGGGACGAGCACAGCAGAGTGCTTCAGATCCGTGCGTTCGACAATCGTGCGGTGTCCGCTGCTCTCGTACCATCGCACAACGGCCCGTATGTGATCGGCTGATGCGTTGTTCATCCATATAAGGTAGCAAAGTCGGCCACCATCTGCAAAACGCCGACGAGAACGGCGAATTGCATGTTCATTGGCGCGTGTCTATATTATTCCCGTATATATTGTCTTCACGTACGATTCATGAGGAAGCATGCACGAGCAGGAAATCCGTGTCGACGGCATGAGCTGCCAGCATTGTGTGATGGCTGTGCAGAAAGCGCTGAATGAGGTCCCCGGCATCACGGTAAAGGTCGTGCGTGTCGGCGCCGTGGTGTATGCCACGGATGACAGGGAGCATGCAGAGTCCCGCGTCCGTGCCGCGATCACGTCGGCTGGCTACACGCCCCTTCCGTGACCTCCGGCCGCACACACGGCACGCATCCCGCCGTCCACCCTGTGTACACGATCGATGTCGCACACCCCGCCCGCCCCGCAGAATCGGTGGAGCAGGACGTGGAAGCGGCATGGCATCATGTCCGGCGTTCGAAGACGCTCCGTCTCCTGAAAGTCATCCACGGCTATGGGAGTTCCGGCAAAGGTGGTTCTACGCGAACCGTCGTACGCAACTGGGCATTTGCGCATCGCCAGCATCTCCGTGCCATCGTCGAAGGCGAGCGGTATTCTCTTTTTGATTCAGAGACACAATTGATACGGCGCACCTGCGGCGAATATCCCGACGCCGACCTCGGCACTGACAACCCCGGATTCCTGATCCTGTGGATTCACTAGCCTCCCGCTGATCCTGTATGCGCATCCTGCAGCTACTGCTCTCACTCGTCATTATGGAGTTGGTGGGGAGGATCGCAAAGTGTTTGGCAGGCAGGTTGCGGACTGCTGCGGCTCGTAGGCGGTATCTGTGTCTTTGTTCCGGTACCACGGCATGTCTGAGGTGCTCACATCGGAGTTCTGTTGCGGGCCTCAGGCCGTGGCCGTTTCCGGGCCGAGGAGCTCATAATAGAGGGCCTCGAGACGGTTGATCTGCTTTTCCTGGTCGAACATCTCTTCCACACGTTTTCTCCCGGCCGCGCCCATACGCACTCTCCGAGACGCATCCTGAAGCAGTGTATCCATGGCTTCTGCAAGCCGTCTGCCATCCTTTGGCGGAACCATGATGCCGGTTACGCCGTCCACGACTATGTCCAGCACGCCGTCACAGTTTGTTGTGACAACGGGCAGTCCCATGGCCATCGCTTCGATCAGGACGACCCCGAACGATTCTGCATGTGAAGGAAAGACGAGGATGTCGAACGCGGCCATGACAGACGGAATATCAGCGCGGTATCCGAGAAACGTCAGGCATGCATCCAGGCCAAGCGTGTGGGCGCGGGTGCGGATTGCCGCAGCGTATGTCTCCTCTCCATGACTTGCCTCGCCGACAACCGCTGTGTGAAACGTCCGGCCCTGTGCGTTGAGGATGGCGACAGCATCAAGCAACTCCTCATGTCCCTTGCCGGGTGAAAATCTTCCGACAAACCCGAAGAGAGGCAGATCGCCCGATATGCCCAGAGAATTCCGCATAGCCTGGCGGTCGACCGAGGCAGGATTGAACTGCGAAAGGTCCACAGCGTCATGGAGCGTCAGGACCTTCTCCGGAGCGATGGGCGTCGTGGCGACAACGTTCCGGTGGATCACCTCGGAGATGGCGAGGACCCTGCTGAGGCGCCCGTAGGTATACCGGTGAAGGAGGTCGTGTTTCCCGATATAGGAGCCCACACGTTTGCTGAGCACGACGGGGCCCCGCAATCCGGAGAGATGATGGGCAGGGACGACAGTTGCCAGATCACGCGAATGCTGGCAATGCACAACGTCTATCCTCTCTGTGCGAAGGAAATGTCTGAGTTTCCAGATAAGACGGGGATGAGCATAGCCGGTCACATTCAGCGGGAAGACCTTGAAAGAATGGCGGGCTGATTCCCGGAAGAGGCGGGACTCTTCGGATGCGGCGAGCCAGAGCCGGTGGCCGCGTTCATGCAGGCATCGCGTGACCTCGAGTGCCTGCATCTCGAGTCCCCCCCAGGAGGTGGAAAAGCACGTCTGAAGAATGTTAAGCCGCTGATCCATACGCATGAAAGACGGTGTACCGTATGAACGTGGTGACCGGGCACACCAGATGACCGAGAGCCGGCATGCCGATGATGCGGCCCCGGTTGTCCGCCCGGAGTGATGGAACAGTACGGACCGCTGAACACCTCAGGGCCCGCCCGGGGAATACTTCCGGGGGCGGGCCCATGGGATGGTGCGTTATCTGCGACAGTGCACCGGACCGTGGTGCATGCGTGTGTCTGCCCGGTCGGGTGCTCTGCTCGCCGGAGCGCTATCCGCGTTGATTCATCGCAGGCACGTCGCGCGTGACGTAGCCCAGGTAGACCTGGCGCGGACGCGCGATCTTCTGGTCGGCGTCGTCAAGCATCTCCGCCCATTGCGCAAGCCACCCTGACATACGGCCGATGGCGAACAGCACCGGGAACAAGTCCACCGGAAACTTCATCGCCTGATAGATGAGCCCCGAATAGAAGTCGACGTTCGGATAGAGCTTCCTCTTGACGAAGTAGTCGTCCTGCAGCGCGATCCGCTCGAGTTCCAGCGCGATGTCCAGCTTCGGATTGCGTCCGGTGACTTCGAAGACCTGATCGGCAAGCTTCTTGATGATCGACGCGCGTGGGTCGTAGTTCTTGTAGATCCGGTGGCCGAAGCCCATGAGGCGGCCCTTGCCCTCTTTTACTTCCTTGATGAATGCAGGGATTTTGTCCTTGGATCCGATCTCATCCAGCATGCGGAGCACGGCTTCGTTCGCGCCGCCGTGAAGTGGTCCGTACAGCGCGGCTGCCGCAGCTGCTGCGGCGCTGTACGGATCGACATGCGAGCTGCCGACGCCTCTCATGGCATTGGCGCTGCAGTTCTGTTCATGGTCTGCATGCAGAATGAACAGCACATCCAGCGCCTTCTCCAGCGCCGGATGAGGTTTGTACTTCGGTTCCGCTATGCGAAACATCATGCTGAGAAAATTCGCGGCATAGGAAAGTTCGTTGTCGGGATGCACATACGGCATTCCGATGCTGTGGCGGTACGCGTAGGCAGACAGCGTCGGAGCTTTGCCGATGAGTCTGTAGAAGGTCAGCTCCCGCTCCTTCTTGTCCTCGATGTGCTTGGCCGACGGATAGAATGTGGAGAGGGCGGCCAGGCCGCCGATGAACATCCCCATGGGATGCGCATCATGATGGAACCCGTCCATGAGTTTCTTCATATTCTCATGAACGAACGTATGCGTGGTGATGTGTGTGGACCAGTCGGCGAGCTGGGTCTTGTTCGGAAGCTCCCCGTACAGGAGAAGGTATGCGACCTCGAGGTAGCTGCACTTCTCGGCCAGCTGCTCGATGGGATATCCGCGGTACCGTAGGATCCCCTTGTCGCCATCGATGAACGTGATCTTGCTCTTGCATGACGCGGTGTTCATGAAGGCGGGATCGTAGGTCATCATCCCGAAATCATCCGGGTTGACCTTGATCTGCCGCAAGTCAATGGCACGGATGGTATCGTTCTCGATGGGAACCTCGTATGATTTCCCGGTTCGATTATCCGTAATGGTGAGAGTGGTTTTCTTCGCTTCACCCTGAGCCTGCATAGCGGGTCTCCTTTGGTAAGTGAACGGTCAACTAACAAGGAACAGAGATAGCATTCGAAGGGGAGATTGTAGGTTGCCTGCAGCGACGCGCTGAACCGGAGGAGCACCACACGTCGCTGCAGAGAACGTAACAAGAACCCTTTGAAAAAACAAGGACTTTCGACCCTCCCAGCACCCTCCCGGCAATCTTCCCGGCAGCCTCATTTCTTCGGATACGCCGGCCGCGGGGGGAACGAGAAAGGCTGCTCGGCGATCTTCTTCAGGGCAATCTCTATTGCCTTGTCGAGCTGCAGGTCCTTCCCGGCCATGACGGAGGCAGGGTCGTTGTCCAGAAGAATGTCCGGATCGGCGCCGTGATTCTCCACCAGCCATTTCCCCTCCTGCCCCCAGAAGGCATTATTGGACTGTTGCACGGATCCGTTGTCAATTGTCGTCTGACCGTTGACGATCCCGACCAGACCGCCCCATGACGGAACCCCCACAACAGTCCCGAGTTTCCGGGCCTTGAAGTGCTCAATAAATGCTTCTCCGTCAGATCCGTTGTACTCGTTCGAGATAGCGACATAATGGGCTGAAGAGGCTGTTCCGGGGTACCGGAAGGGGACCATATTGCTCAGGACGTTGTACGCCACCATTTTCCGTTCGAGTTTGTCGATCATGAAGTACTCCGTCCACCCGCCTGAATTTCTCCGGACATCGATGATCAATCCGTCTTTGAAACGGAAAGCGCGCCAGAACTTGTCGAACTCTCCAATCCCGCCGGCTCCCATCGCATTGATGTGCATGTAGCCCACCTTCCCGCCGGACGCCTTCAGCACGTAGTTCATGTTGTCCGTCAGCCACCTGAAATACCGCAACTGATGTTCGTACCGGATCGGCACAATCTCATAGGTGCGTGCTCCCTGACGCGAAGGAGAGGAATTTGCGGTGACAGACACCTTCTGTCCGGCAGTGACCTGCAGGGAGCGGTAGAAATCAGCGGGGGGTTTCACCTCAGCACCGTTGAGGGCGATCAGATAATCTCCCTCTTTGACATCGATATCGGGGCGCGCCAGAGGTGCGGTCAGGTTGCGATTGAGCTCTGTAGGTCCATAGATCTTTTCGAAGCGATAGAAACCAGCTTTGGCGTCGGCTTTCAGATCGGCTCCGAGCCAGCCGCTGAACACGGGAGTCTTCGGCGGAGTGAGCGGTCCCCTGTCCCCGCCGCCCACATACGTATGGGAAACGCACAGCTCACCGACCATCTGCTGCAGCACCCAGTTGAGATCATCCCGCGAAGAGAGAGAGGGCAGATAGGAACGGTACCACTCGCCCGTCTTCCTCCAGTCGCGCCCATGCATGTTCTCGTCGTAGAAGAAGTCGCGGTACCAGCGCCACGTGTCGGTGAAGATCTGATTCCACTCGGCCTGTGTATCGACGGTGTAGGGGAGCACTCCCGTCGAGACTTTCTCCCCGGCAGACTTGGATTGAAACGCCTTTGCCAGTGTGGTCAGCGACAGATCGTTGTCGCGCCGGACCAGGAGTTGTTCGCCGTCTGTGGAGAGCCTGTACTCGCGGATCTTTTCGCCGAGGGTGACCTCCTTCCTCGTGTTCATGTCGAACAGATGCAGCTCCCATTTTGATTCGCTGCCGGGTTTGAAGATCTCCTCGTACTCATCTTCGGTAAAGCGGGAGATCGCGCACCAGGCGATCATGCCCTTCCCGGCCTGGAGGAAGACATAGTTGCCTGCCGGCACAGGGACGGGGAATGTGCGCTGCTGCAGCCCCTCGGTGTCGATGCGAAACGCATTGCCGGGCCCTTTGGCGGACTGAGCGACGGAATCGGCGAACGGAGGCTTCTCTCCGGCAACCAGCTGCACCGCCATCACCTGGTAGGGTGAATGGAGGACATGGTTATCTTCATAGAAATCCATCTGCACGCTGAAATTCCGGCTTGAGAGATAGTACAGGTACTTTCCTCCGGCATCGAACCGCGGCGAGATGTTGTCAAAGAAATCGTCGGTCACCGGATAGCGCTTGCCCTGCTCCAGGGAATACACAAAGACCTGACTGTTCCGGTTAAATTGCACGAGGGAATAGGTCACCCACTTGCTGTCCGGCGACCACCCGTAGTCTGCAATCTCCCAGTAGAATTCGTCATTCTTCAACTGGTTGGACGCATC
>JAGDMK010000109.1 GCA_017860635.1 Bacteroidota bacterium | reverse complement strand
ACTGACACCACGGACGAATGGGTCTACTGTGGAACCATCGATGCGGGGGTGTGGCGTTGCCGCAGGTCGGGAGGGCAGTGGACACCATGCAACACAGGATTGACGAGCCCCGGCATCAATACGATCCTCCCTGATGATGGAACCCTGTACATCGGTACCGACGAAGGCATATACCGGTCCTCCGACGCGGGAACATCGTGGATCGCGATAGGTGAAGGTACAATGCCCCGGCTGACTGCCATCCATGCGATGTCGACAACGGAAACCGATCGCAGGGAATCGCTTGTGGCAGGAACAGCCGCGACGTATGCAGGGACGCCCATGTATCCTGCCAGCAGCTCCATCTTCTCGACAGCCGACACAGGGACAACCTGGACAAGCACTGAGACCCTTTTTGAGGGGGGAGTCATTTCTATCACTCATTGGGATCAGCTATTGTTTCTCTTGTCAGCAGGAAGCGTGGAATTCACAGGAGGATTGAATCTTTCCGGTGATATGGGGGCGACGTGGGAGCTCCGTTTTCCTCGTATAAATGCTCATGCCCCCTTCACTTGCATGGAGATTGCGGCAAAGCAGAACAAGCACGGACTTGATTGCTATCTCGGTGCGTCGTGGGGTCTGCTGACCGGTGTTCAGTTCTCCAGCGATACAGGGCGTACCTGGTCCAAGATCTCGGCCGAACCGACGTATGCAATCGGTTCCATAGACACATTCCTTATAGTGAGCGGACCGAATGGTGTTTTGAGAACATCCGATCATGGGACGACATGGGAGAACATTGCGTGGAATCTCGCCAGTCATAATGTTACCTCTTTTGCCCAAGATGCAGAGAGATTGCTGGCGTGCACCTCATACCACCCGGCAGATTCCGGCTCCGGGGGGATTCTGATGACCAGCGATCGGGGCAACACGTGGGCTCACATCGGTCTCGCCGGAAAAACTGTGACTTCATCTGCTTCGATCGACAACTATCTTCTCGCTGCAGCTGATGGAAGAGTCTATGCCGCAACTCGTGACAAGTTTGACTGGACCGATGTCACAGATAACCTCCAGGGTATGCCGGCGGGAAGCGTCACTGGAACGTCGCAGACGTGTTATGTGCTGGATTCTGAGGGCGGAAACATCTGGGAGCGGACGATGACAGAGATTGTGGAGATTCTAAAGCCCACAGCATCAGCACCGGTTCTCGTCTACCCTCCCAACCACTCGACTCTGTTTTCTCCTCTCGTCATCTTTGTGTGGAACAAGGCCGTTCCTGCGGTATCCCGCTATTGGATCGAAGTTGCACCTGATTCGGGTTTCCAGGCGGGGACTATCGACAGCCTGTCAGCGGATACCTCGTTCTTCTGGAGGGGTGAGACCGAAGGCCACTATTATTGGCGTGTGCGTGCGTACAACTGGGCCGGCTGGGGACCGTTCAGCGAGGTACGAACGTTCGTATTGTCTGTCTGCGATGTGGAACCCGATGATGGGGCCCCATCAACATACGCTCTGTATCAGAACTTCCCGAATCCATTCAACCCGGCAACAGCGATCAGGTATCAGGTGCCACGGGTCAGCAGGGTTCGTCTCGTTGTGTATGACATCCTGGGGCGAGAGGTGGCGACACTGGTCAATGAGAACAAGCCCACGGGCGTGCACGAAGTGCAGTTTGATGCAAGCGGCTTGCCGAGCGGCGTGTATCTGTGTCGCATGACGGCGGGCAGTTTCATGGAGTTACGCAAGCTTTTGTTACTTCGATAACAAAGCGGTGCGTCGCAGACCTAACGGGACTTCCTCTGCCCGTTTTCCGCAACTCTGAATGCCACGATCCTTTTGATCAATTCCGCAGGCAATGGTTGATCGAGCGGAAACTGCACAGAGCCCTTCGCGTTCTTGTATCCGGACAATTCTCGCTTGAATCGGGCGATTCAGCGACGAACTCCACGACCGTTGAATTGAACAGTCCCGGGATGGTGCCGGTTGTTATGCGATGTTCCGCGAAGCAAGAATGATCGCTCATTTCTTGATGCGTATGCTGGGGTCAATGTTGCGAATGAAGAACAGCCCGTCAAAGTGTTTCGGCCAGACATAGTGCTTCCAGTTGTTTCCCAACGGACGAGCATACTGCGGCTCCTGAAGCCATCGGCCGCCGGGGGGAAGCATCCTCAGATCCAGGAATGCAATGGGATATCCGGTCTTCTCGAGGAGACCTTCAACACTCCCTTCAAAGGCCCTTTCGAGAGGCTTTACTGAGCCATCCCATTGACTCACTCTCCCTTCGAATCCCGAGAATGCGATCGAGTACATTCCATCACCCAGGGCCAGCCACAGAGAATCCGCCATCGTTCGGACACTGTCGTATCCAAGAGTGTCTGACGCAAGGTTCCTGCAAAAGTGATATGACGCACCCCAGAGAATGAACTTCTCACCGGGATATCGAGAGTGCATCAGCCACAGAAGGTTCTCGGCCATTTTCACATCCCTGATCGAATTGCCCCGCTTCCAGTCGGCAAGCGGCACCCGGAGGAAATCGATCAGGCCAGAAATACTCCTGACTGTCTGTGGCCACAAAATCGCTTGACCGGATTCTCTCACCTCTCTGGAGACTTCACTTTCGATTCTCACTAGGTAGCTGGCCAGTCTGGCATAGTCTGCATCTGTTAGATTCAGCTGGCGCTCCTTTCTCCCCAGCGAATCCAAGGTTGTTCTGAACCACGACCATTCAGGTTGCCCGATGAGAGAGGAGCCGCCGGCTTTGAGTGTCGCTTCCAGCTCAGACATCAGAAGGCGGTCGTCGCGTCCCGAGAGTCGCACGTCAAAACCAGAGAGAGTCAATGGATGCTCACCCTGTGCCTGTTCGCCAAGATAGGCAAAAAGTGGCTGGAGTTGTTCGGTTTCTGACCAAAGGGGATAGAGTGCTCGCCGGACTGCTTCATTCGGATTAGCTCCTGATCGGATCTGCTCCCACGCTCGTGCGCAACCCGGGAAGCTTCCCTCGAACGCCAGCACGTTGAAGCCCATCTGCTCATGGAGGAACTTGATAAGACGCGTCTTTGCGAGGAAGATACTTCCTTCGCCATGAGATTGTTCGCCAAGCATGACAACACGCGCGTTTCCAGTACTTGACTTGAGAAACTGGAGATCGGAATCCTCCGCTGTTGAAGGATCAATTGATGAAATCTGTTTTGCGGTTGATCGAATCCAGTCAACGCGCTGTGCGATCAGGACAGAATCTGCCTGCTGCTGCGCGGCAATGTTGCCAGCACCGGTGAAGCAGGCGAACATTACAGCAAGCGCCCAACACCTGCAAAAGCGTTCATTCAACCGAATCGCCAGAGATTTCATAACAATCGCCCCTTTGGGTTTAGCCTCACTACACGATGCGCCTCCCCTGTGGCCGGCTGCTCCATGCCGTGGTTGGCCGCAGCATAACCTGTGCAGCAAGAACGGCGTCCCGTGCTTCAAGCAGCTGCCGCGGTACTTCCAAGCACGGCCGACCAGCTCAAGAGCAATCGTGGACCTTCAGTGACTTTGAAGCCCGTGCTTTCCGCTTCTTCGAGCGTTGACTCAAAATCCTTCTTCGATACGTGGAACAGCTTCGGCTCAACAAGCAGTAACTGCCCGTCTTTCTTCAGCACCACTCTCAACTGCTTGAAGAGAGACGTCTTGTCAGGAACTTCGTGAACCATGTAGAAAGCCAGTATGAAATCAACTTCGTCGGAGACATTAATCTTGTCATTCTCACATTGTACCGGTATGATTCTTGATTCAAGTGGTGTCCCCTTGACCTTGCGAGCCAACTCCTGCAGCATGCCTTGCTGCAGATCGGCCGAGATCACCTGTCCACTAGCCCCCACCATCTTTGCCATCTCAATGGAGAAGAATCCAGGACCGCAGCCGATATCGAGGACCTTCATCCCGCCTTTGATGTAGGGAGCCAGAATGGCATGCGGGTTCTGTAGCCACCGCCTAATCTTGTTGTCTAGAGAAGAGGCAAGTTCTACGGGGCATACTCGAGTGCGCTCAATTGCCATTTTGACTCCTCAAATGTTCGAGTATGTTGACCGCGTGTGCCAAACCCGATGATCGTGCTGCCCCACACGATCGGCTTCAGCTTCGAGATCGACTTCGTTCTCATCTACTCTCGATTCCAAAGTACGTCTTCAAAGTTGCAGTGTAGTCGACTTCAGTCGACAGTACCTGCTCCCGACGGCTGCGATTCTCCGTCACAATCAACTTCATCTCACTCAGACTCACTCGTCCGTTGGGTGTTGCCAGGGAGCATATGCGTTTTTGCGTGAAGTGCGACTCGGAAGAATGCTGATGCCAGTGGCACATCCCGGAGAAGTCTTCGAGCTGCCGGCGCTCCAGGTTAAACTGGTAGGTGACCGTCCAATCTGCGGGGGGACGTCGTTCCATCATTGTCCAGACGTCACCTTGCTGTTCAATGCGATAGCCAATGCTCCGCTGGTTTTGCTCGCCCGGATCATCCAATCGCAGTGGATCGATGAATGAGTCGCCAAAGCCTACATCGGCCAACCATCTTTCTTCCAATTGAACAAGCAAGGCCATATGATCAAATTCCGGGCCTGGTTTGCCAGCCTCGTACACCCGGGCAGAGAGCAGGATCACCGGAAATTGCAGCTGGCGCAGAAGCGCAGCGAACAATCCGTTGAGTTCATAGCAGAAACCGCCGCGCCGCTGCCGAACGATCTTCTCAAAGAGCAACCCTTCGTCCAGAACAATTGGTCGCCCAAGATGTATATCGAGGTTCTCAAAGGGGACAGTGAGCATATGCGCTCGGTGAAGCCTGCACAGAGTCTCGGCATTCGGGGTGCGTGAGCCAGTATATCCGATGCGATGGAGGTATGCGTCAACGTCCATGGTTACGATTCACTCCCCCCTGTCATTGACTGTGTATCGAAATCCACCGCGTTGTTCACTCATCCCGGGACCTCGACCATCTGTTCTAATCTCCATCAGCGTCCCATTGCACATATGGTATCACCCTTCCGACCGGTATGCCACACCGAATTCTCCCTTCCACAATTGAGTGAGGTGTTGCGCGAGTCCTATAACTGCAACTGTGCATGCCACATGCATTGACATCCGAGGTAGACTGAGCGTGTGAGATTGTCAGTGCCATGTGCAATTGACACATCACATACTGACGATCAACAGAAACTCAAAAGAAGTGTTTCTAATAGTCCAGATAGATGTACTGTAGCCGTTTTGAAAGTTGGGCGAGTATCGGACCTCAATTCCCACCGGCAGCGGCAGAAGGGAATCAGACTGAACACCGATGCCGACGGTTCCGCCTACTTCGGGATTCTTGAACCTGTCGACGAGGTATTGAAATGATTGGGCCGATTGGGTCCTCAAGGGTTCACGACCCTCAACAGCGACATTATTCGAGAGAGAGATATCGACACGTAAACCAGCAATTCCATACACTTCCGCGACCCCGGTTTCGAATCGAACCTTTGGAAGAATGCCAAACGAAAGATAATCGAGTCGGATACTGTGTTTGACGAACTCCCCGGTCCCATTCGGATATTGTTGTGTCGTGATCGGAATGTCTTCTTTCATCCCTTTTTGGACGAAATGCAGTTCGGAAATCAGACTGAATGCCGGGACATTGAACCATTCGACATACGCACCGACGTCGATGCCAAGCCGAGCGTCGACTCCCTGATTGGTCGAACCGCCGGTCTGCCAATCCCACGTTGAGCTGGTTGCCCCAACTTTGGCACCGCAGCGCTTGATCGATTGGCTCGCTCCGACGGAGAAGACAGCAAACAGCAGGAAACTGGTCAAGATCCATCGATTCATTTGACCCTCCTGGGTCTCGTCCTTGTCATACCGGCCGGGTTGGTGCATTCGCAATCGCTGAGGGGGTCTGGCAACCGACGATCGCCGGGGCTTCATGAATCAATTCGTCGTTCTTAAGCGCTTCGACCATGAACAGGGCAAAGTCGATGCGGCGAGTAATGTTGCTCTTCAATATGGGGTCATCTACATGCCGGCTCCACACGGGCAAGCCCTGGCTTGCGCCTTCTTCCAGATCGCTCCCTCGTACCACGGTCCACCGCCTGCCGCTCGCAAAAATGCCCTGGCATGCTTTCACCTGGTCGTCAAGCTCTGCCAAACGTGTGAGTCGAGCCACCCAGCCGAAGAGCTTCACCAGCATTTTGAACCTCCACGTGTACACATCCTTCCCGTCCCGCGTGATATGCCAGCCGCACGAGAACACGAGGCGGGCGTCCAAACGTGCATAGTCGAGCACTGCTTGTGCGGTTCCCGTTGAGTATTGTTGAATGCCCCAGGGAATGAGAACGGTGAGCACTCCGTCGCACCCCGCAACCGCTTTCTTGATGACATCGCGGTCGTTGGTCTTTCCCGGAATGACTGTGATGCGCCCTTTGTACGCATCCAGTTTATGGACGCTTTTCTCACGGCACACTCCAACCACGTCATATCCTTGATCCAGTGCATGCTGCACCATGTACCGCCCGAGCTTGCCTGAAGCACCGACAATGCAGACCTTCACTGAGCACCTCCCAGTTTAGTATGATTTCGCTATTCAAACAGACCCGTTCCACCGATATCCATGCCACGTGCCAACGGCCAGCGATCGATTAGCCTGTATGTGCATGAAAGCATACGTACCGCCGCTGATACCGAAGCGGAAGATCTCCTTGGCAATTGTGTTCCGCTATGCGTCTGTCATGACGCATCACTTTTCTTCAAGACAACCACGTTCTTTGCAAGCGTTTTGAATCTCACTCCGTTTGACTGCACAACTGTGATTGAAACATGGCCCGTCTTTCCGGTCTTGATATCCGTTACGGTGCCTCTTTTCCCTGCATGAACGCCGCCAACTACTTTGCAGCGTGCTCCATCAACTACGTTGCCGATGGGTCTCTCGTTCATAGTGGTCCCTCTTCTTGCGCTGCAATGTGCTTCGGTGGTCAACTCTTCTTTGCACTCCTGTACGCTTTCGTCAGTATTCTCTTGAGAACAATCGAGTCCACATCGCTGAGCGACCGGATGTACCGCCAGCCCTTGCCAGTGCTGTGTTTTCCCCGTTTCAAGATCCTCCCGCAATGGGGATCAAGCATACTCGAGGCCGAGTTTGTATGCCCGGTTCAGGTAACCCTGTCTGGTTTCATCATCCGCTACGGCCGTGCGATAGAAGTACACATGCTCGACTTTCTTGACTCCCGGATACCGCAACCCCCAGTCATCTATGATTCGCGTCATTGGTGCCTCCCAGTAGTTCTTGTAGTCTTCTTCATTGAAGAGCGTCGTGCTTATGACCAGGGCTTTTTCGTGGTGGAGCAATGGTATTCGACCTTTCGCCTCACCGTTCCATCCCAGGGATGTCAGCGCATACGCATCGCCGTACGAGAAGACCCGTTCGAACCATCCCTTCAGAATTGCCGGAAAGTGTAGCCAGAACACGGGTGCAATGAAGGCAAGACCCTGGGCATTATTGATTTTTTCCCACTGGGCGATGACGTCTTTGGGCCTATGCTCGTGGATGAATTTCGCCACAGACACAGAATCTTTGTTACGAAGCCAGCGCGAGGCTATGAATCTCTGAATGGGACCTCCGGCAGCGTCCAACACCCGTTGCTTCAGGTTCATTCGTTCGAGAATATCCGAAGGCATGCTTTCATGCACATAACTGGCGAAGTCCTGCATGCGAAAGACCGGATCAAATCGAATGGCATAGAGATCTATAACTTCGCTGACATGGCCGGCGTCTTCCAAGCCTTTTGTGAACTGCCGAAGGATGGCGTGGCAGAAAGAGTTCGGGTTCGGATGCGCGTATACTGTCAAGACTCTCATGAGATGATCCTCCTAGGATTACTATGAACGGGACACCCTCGCATTCAATGCGACCGAGTTTCCGCGATCAACTTCCTGGCTTCCTTGGGAACAACATCGGCGTTCTGGATTTGTACTCCAGATAGGATGCTCCAAATCGAATCTCCAATTCCCGTTCTTCATAGACTTTCACAAGGAAAAGTAATGCCGGAGCAAAGAGGATCAGGACCCAGAGGACAAACAATACTGATTGAAACCAAATCCCCAACGAGAGGCCCAGAGCTATCGTTGCCAGCACCATCGGATTGCGCGTCCACGCATACAACCAATCTACAGCCAATTTCCGACTCAGCGCAACCGCAAAAGGTGCACCAAGTCCTTTCGCGGCAAGGTTTATCACGGTCAGCAGTGTGGCCCCACCAGTTACAATCACCAACAGTATGCCGACTTCAGTTGGCACGGGGAGTTGCCAGCCAGACCAATCATGATGAGTCTTTATTGCTCGGATGATGGCTACGCCAGCCAGAACTACCACGGCATAGTGGACAAACGAGGTTATCCAGGTGGCACGACTCATTGTTGGCTTAATATCAAGCAACTTTCTCCCAAACCAAGCGAAAGGAAACATCAAGAAGACTCCTCCAGCAATGAGTGAAAGATTCACTATGTCCGAAAGCGGTTGACGGAGCACCCACAACCAGAGAGCTATGATGAGAACGAACAGAGTGATCCGAACAAGTGCGTCAAGGATATGTTTCATGGCCGATTGCTCCAGCGCCGAGAAATGGAGTGATCACTTTATGGTTGGCTAACCTGAGTTTTATTTTCGGATAGAGAGCGTGCGAGCGCAGGCTTGCCGTTTGTTAGGCGCAGGGCAGCAATTCTGATTCGTTTGAACAAAAGCCAGCTTAGGCACTTTCGTCATCCGCTCACTGAGCAGGTTTACGTGTCTGAGTCAGGAACTGTTGCCTCAGGTTGTTGAGCGAGCTCTGTACGATCTTGATCCATTGCGGTCTCAAGAACAGGGTGTCACATAGAGAGCCGATCAAAGGAATTGGCATGTGACCTTCGACAGCGTGAGTAAATCTTGTGGTTGAGCCGATTGGTTCAAAGACCCATGTAGTTCTATGGGGTATACCCTTGGTGGAAATTCCGGTCCAACCTTTGTTCTGCACAAAATCGTGGATTTCAGTCTCTACAATTGCAGAAACGGCCAGGACACGGACCTTGTATGCGTATCGGGCACCGTTACCGTAAGAAACCACTGTCGTGGTCTTGACGTCAGAGACACCTTCGTACCACTCTGACCATTTCTGATAATCAGCCGCATAGTTGAACACTTGGTCGACAGGCGCCTGGATGACAATGTTTTGTTCGACGCGAATCATCAGGAAAGCCTCCCAGAAAGTGATTAAAAACTGAGAAAGCATCTAATTCTTCTCATCGCTGCGTTGCGCTTGTTATGCGCAGGCAAAGTTCTATATGAATCGCGTTCTGCAGCACAAAAAATAAAGCCAACAAAATGATTTGCATCTACCGGTTGTTATGCGCCGCCTCTTTCCTGCAGAATAGCATGTATACGTTTGATATGATGCAGCACATGATCGCCCTGCATCTGGATCACAAAGCCAATGGGGACGTGTTCAATTTCCCCTTGTGGCGTGCGTACAACCACAGCGCGATTCCACGCCTCTGGCACGCAGTCCAGGAGTTGAAGGATATGCTCCCGAGTGGCTTTGAGCAGCGACAACGACACAGCAATTGACCGTTGGCTGTACGCCCACCGCTCAGCCCAGGTCTCCTGCGTGAGCGGCCAGTACCAATCCAAATGAAACTCGGCTCTATCGTTTCCTATCGCTATTTTGATGGCCAACTTCCAGAGATCATCCCCATCAACAACGTGATGGACGATCTGTCGAACGG
>JAGDMK010000313.1 GCA_017860635.1 Bacteroidota bacterium | reverse complement strand
AAAGTTCACCCGGTCTTCGGGGGCAACCGACGATGCGGCTGTTGCTTCGCTGATCTCGGAGACCTTTGCTGCACGCGTCGGCCGGAGACGGAAGCTGGACGAAGGACCGGCGGATGGGGTGGGCACTACGCTTTCTTTCGCTTCTGATACGTCTCTATCGCACCCTGGACGAGCGTCTGAAACATTCCGAGCAGCTCAGTGCCCTGCCCCGCTTCTCCGGGCGCGAGCGTAACGACGGTGCGGGCATTCTTCATCGACTGACTTGCCTCGGCGAGCCGCGCAGCCTGAGGAGTCAAAAGAAGCAATTCCGGACTCTCTTTCAGGAGCCGCATCTCTTCCTTATCGAAGTTCAACTGGGATCGCTTCAATTGCAGCTCGTGTTCCGCGCGCTGAGTTGCGAGTGCAGCATCCTTCTCAAACTGTTCTTTGCGCAGGGCGTATTTTCTGATCTCAAGATCGTTCTCCAGCGCGGCAATCTCCTCATCCGCTTTCAGCCGCGTGCGTGCGGCAGCGATGCGGCCCTGTTGCTGGACCACCTCCGTTTGCTCGAGAATCCGTGCCTGCTCCTGCTGACGGATCGCGTCTGCGATCTGGGGATTTACCGGCTCGAAGGAGACCACCGTGAGGGCGACGATCTCGATTCCCAGTGTGGCCTGACACTCCGCCTGATGCTTCCGGAGGTGTTCGCGTATGCGATCGGAGGAGAGCTCCTCGATCTCATGCTGCTCCGTGTACGCCTTGACGTACCCCAGGAGGAGGGTTTCCAGCTCCTTGGCTGCGCGGGAGACCGCGTCGTTTCTCCACCCTCCGACATTCAACAATGCCTGGAGGTGCGAGAAGGACGGCGCAACGGTGACAGCCAGCTTGACCCGGGCATCCAGATTGCCCTTCGCGGAGGCCTCGATGGATTGCACGAAGGAATGCGAGGCTTTTGAGATCACCGTGCTGAAATGACGGGGGTAAAGGCGTGCTTTGCGCACCTTGATCCCGTCGCGTGTTTCCGCGACGACTATCTGGTCGGGTCGTCGTACACGGTATTCGTAGAATACGGCAGCCACGACGAGGACGAGCAAAATCGCGACAACTTCCATTGTTGGCTCCTGGAATGATGCCTTTGGGGGGCTACAACGCGAATTCGTATATCAGGCGGCCCGGACGGGCACAGAAACCGGTAGGTAAAGATACTCTCCCGCGGGACAAAGCGCAATCCCCCTGTGAAGAGAACCTCCGGTGAGGGAAAGGGTATCCCTGGCCCCAGGAGATCACCCGGTCAGAGAAGACCCTTTGTCCTGCAGGAATCGCACTCAAACTGAAGCGTTGTGTGGTTGATGTCAAACCTGCTGTGCAGGCAGCGTTCGATTTCTGTGCGCAGTGCTGTGGTGCCGCTCACCGGGAGGTCATCGACGTCAATATGCGCCTCGAAATGCACGTCGGAATCGTTCAACCTCCAGATATGGACATGGTGGATGTTGCGGACGCCGGGAATCCTCTCGAGAGTCTGCTGGAGCACGGTGATATCAATGTCGGCGGGGGCGGACATCATGAGCACATCAACGGATTCTTTTACGATGTCGTACGTCTCTTTCATGATATACAGCGCGATCAGGATTGTGAGCGCCGGGTCGACCCACGTGACATCAAACAGCATGATGCACACGGCGCCGATGATGATCGCGAGGCTGGCGACCGTATCACTCAGCAGATGGAAGTAGGTGGCGCGTATGTTGAGGTTGCTGTGCGATCCCTTCCTGAGCAGTACAGTCCCGATGAGATTCGCTATCAGGCCCACGACAGCGACAGCAAGCACATTGATAACCGCTGCCAGTATCTCGGCTCTCTTGAACCCGAATGTGTGCTTGAGCGTGCGCGGTCTTCTGCTCAAACGGATCGCGACATAGCTGACGAGAATGGCTATGCCGTCACTGAAATTATGCAGTGCGTCGGAGAGGAGGGACAGGCTGCCCGAGAGCACGCCGCCGACAACCTGTGCGATGGTAATGATGAAGTTCAACCCCATGGCGAGAAAAAGGTTCTTCTCCCCGGGGATCTCAGGATGCTGCGTGTGTGCCGATTCACGCGGTAAGGTCATGTTCTCCTGCTCAGGATTGCCCGGATGCGGCACCGCACGTCTCCAGGGTGCCGCTGGCTCACGCTTCAGAACGCTGTATAAATATAGTAGACGCCCGCCAGGATGACAAGCGCTCCCGCAATGCGCTTCACATAGGTCGCGCCCTTCGACCGGTCGGTCCAGTTGAGATACTTCTGCACCGTCCCCACCGAACCTCCCGCTCCCACAATCACAGCGCAGTGTCCTACGCCGAATGCGGCGACGAGGAAGAATGCCTGCGCCATATTGGTGGTCGCCACGCTGAACGCCACGCCAAGCACCGGAGCCATGAAGGCGAATGTACATGGACCCAAGCCGATGCCAAAAATCAGTCCGAGCACGAAAGCCCCTTTCCATCCCCTGACCAGTGAGGATTTCGGGACAATGCTGTCCCATGAGAGAGTGATGACATCCATGAGGTAGAGGCCGACGACGAAGAACACCCCGGCCACGATGAGATTGCCCCACACGCCCACATCTCCCATCATTCGTCCAAGGGATGCCGTCACTGCTCCAATGAGCCCTATCGAGATCAGAATTCCGATGGCGAAGACAAAGGAGAGCAGGAAGGAACGGTTCACGCCTTCCTTTCCCTGACTGCTGATGTAGCCAATGACCAGCGGGATGCTGGAGAGATGGCAGGGACTGAGAAGGATGCTGATGATTCCCCAGCCACAGGCGGCAGCCAGCGCGATGCCGCCTGACTCGCCCAGGGCGATCGTCAGCCAGGTCAACAGATCATCCAGCATCGTTTAGTCTCCTTTGCGGGGTGTGAGGCCCTGCTTCTGGAGGAGTTTGTCGATTTCCGTTTCGGGGAAGAAGCCTTCGTGCCGGAAGAATTCCTTTCCATCCTTGTCGAGAAACACCTGGGTGGGAATCACGCGGATCTCATACTTCTCCGCGTACTGACGCTGATCGGACTTCCAGACGTCGTGGAACACGACGCTGAGTTGATCTCCGTACTTCTTCTCGACTGACGACATGACCGGCTGCATACGCTGGCAAGGTATGCACTTCACCGATCCGAGTTCGACGAATGTCACTAGGTGTCTTGCCTCAACGCGCGGCTTCTGCGGGGATATGCTTTGTGTCGCAGGCTGCGTAAAAGTTGCGCTGACGGCCAGTACTGCGCACAGAGTGAGCAAATGGATCTTCATCATGATGCTCCTTCGGTTTCAGGAATGGTATAGAATTTCCTACGAATCCAGAGTGCCACATTGACCAGCGCAATCAGGACAGGGACCTCGACGAGCGGACCGATGACCGTGGCAAATGCAGCGGGAGAGCCGACGCCGAACACTGCCACTGCGACGGCAATGGCCAGCTCGAAATCGTTGCTGCTTGCCGTGAACGATACGGTGGTTGCCCGTTCGTACGAACTCCCGATCCTCCGGGCCAGGGAGAATGTCACAAAGAACATCGCAGCAAAGTAGATCGCGTAGGGGATCGCCACTCGTACAACGTCCAGCGGCAATGTCATGATGGAGTCGCCCTTGAGGGAGAACATCACGAATATTGTGAAGAGCAGGGCCACGGGAGTGATGATAGAGATCCTTTTGACAAAGAAGCCATGATACCAGTCCATGCCGTTCAGGCGCACGAGCGCCGCGCGTGTGATCACGCCGGCAGCGAAGGGAATGCCGAGGTAGATGAGCACCGTGACAGCGATTTCCCCGATCGAGATTTCAACAATTGCACCGCTCATGCCGAACAGGGGAGGAAGCAGGGTGATGAACACGTATGCATAGACCGAATAGAAGAAGACCTGAAAGAGGGCGTTGAAAGCGACCAGTCCGGCCGCCAGTTCGGAATCGCCGCGCGCAAGATCGTTCCAGACCAGCACCATGGCGATACAGCGTGCGAGACCCACGAGGATGACGCCGACCATCATCTCCGGCTTGTCCGGAAGGAGAAGGATTGCGAGCAGGAACATCAGGGCCGGTCCGACGACCCAGTTCTGGATGAGCGACAGGGCCAGCAGCTTCGGGCTCCTGAAGATCTTGGGGAGCTCCTCATAGCGGACTTTCGCCAGAGGCGGGTACATCATCAGAATCAGTCCGATGGCGATGGGGATGTTCGTGGTCCCCGACGAGAGACCTTCCCAGAAGACGGCGACTGAAGGGATGAGTGCACCAGCCAGCACCCCTGCTGCCATCGTAAGAAAGATCCAGAGCGTCAGGTAGCGATCAACCCACGAGAGTTTCTTCGCTATTCCGGACATACCATTCTCCTTGGCAGTTGCGTGTTCATTCACGTAGCCTGGTTGTGGAGCCAATCCAGGACTACAGAGTCCTTTGGTACCGCGCCGACGCTCTTGAGCGCATCGTTGATCACCTTAGACAAACTCGCCGAACAACCAACCGGCAACTATTGACAGGACGATGATGGTGAAGATATATGCCGATGCCTGTTTCTTCCCCATGACCTTGAACAGGACAATCATGCTGGGCAGACTCAGGGCGTTGCCGGTGAGGAATAGGGTGAGCGCCGGGCCGCGCCCCATCCCGATTGCCATCAGTTTCTGAATGATCGGTACTTCGGTCAACGTCGCAAAGTACATAAATGCACCGAAGGTCGAGGCAATGGCATTGGAGAGGATGGTATTCTCTCCGACGAGACCGACGACAACCTCCTGGGGCACCACCACTTCAATGATGCCTGCGATGAACACCCCGACAAAGAGATAGGGGAGGATCTTCTTGGTCAGGCCCCACGTCTCCCGCAGCCACTCGAGATTGTGCTCTTTGCTGAACTTGAGGAACACTATCCCGAGGATCAGCGCAATCATGAGGGTGATCAGCACAGCCTTGAGCGTCGTGTCGATCGACAGTCCGAACACAACGAGCACAGCAAGCTGGAGGATGAAAAAGGCAACGATCGTTGTGTTTGAGTATGGCACGTCCCCGCTCATCCCTGCGGCAAATCCGCCGTCTGTGTTTTTCCGGTCATGGTTGCGAAAGAGGAATGCCATGATGAGGCCTGCGATGACCGAGATAACAATGGCCGCGACCAGCCGCCCAATCGCAAAATCCCATCCGAGAACGCTGCCGGTCAGCAGGATGGCGGTGACGTTGATCGCCGGACCGGTAAACAAGAATGCCACGGCGGGGCCGATTCCCGCCCCGCGTTTGTAGATACCTGTGAAGAGAGGGAGGATGGTGCAGGAGCAGACCGCAAGGATGCCGCCTGAAATACTGGCGATCGGATATGCGATGTACTTCTTCGTTTCCGGCCCGAGCAGCCGGATCACGGCCTCTTTCTTCACATACACTGCGATCGTTCCGGCAATGAAGAATGCCGGGACGAGACAGGTCAGGACGTGCAGCCGGGCGTACTCGTGAAGCAGGGCAAGT
>JAGDMK010000108.1 GCA_017860635.1 Bacteroidota bacterium | reverse complement strand
CCTTCGTCGCTGTCGGCGAGCACGCGCACATCCTGCACTGCGGGACGCGCGTTGCGCGATATCTCTTCCACCGGTTCGAACAAGCCATGCGGTTCTATCACGGAAGCAAACACGCACGACGCCGCGCGCCGCCGGAGGATCACGCCGGGCTCGGGACGCAGGTTGAATGCGGGATCGCCGGCGCCGAGGCGGACAAAGAAGACTTCCGTTCCACTGTCCGCCGCGCTCGTTACAGAGTAATACCGGCGGCCCAGCAGCCAAGTCCACTGCACCGCATCCCGCGCCGTCGCAGTCGCCTCAACCCAGAGATGTTGATACCCCTGCTCTTCACCCAGGGTCCCGCGCGTGCGCGTCTGTGCGCTGGTGGCAACCGTGGTATTCACGAGATGGCCATCATAATAGAACGGGAGGTCGTACTGGTGGGTCTCATCTGAAGTCAGGCGGAATATGTCGACGACCACCGGAGCAGAAAACCGGGGATCACGGACAAGCAGGATCGTGCGTTGCATGCGCACCCCAGGCGCGACGTTTTCCGCAAGCGCGCTCACCGACTGGCAGGTGCTGTCGAAGGTCTCAAAAAAACGGCGCTGGCCCGGGTGCTTCTCCGCAAGGGCGAGCTTCCCGCCGTAATGGGAATGGCCGTCGACCGTTACGGTGTTGTGGGCGATTGTCTGCCTGGCCCATGAGGAATTCTCCGGAAGATACCGTCCGCCGCTCTTGGTTTCCACGTTGATGAACCGCACTGCCCCGTAGTCCCGGAGGACCTCGCGGCCCTGGTCGTAGTACAGGAGCCCGAGCCGGTCATAATGCCCGTGCTCCATCCCCTGAGACGTGTACTTCAGGACCAGCAGAGTCTTCTCCTCTTCAGCCGAAACGCGTAAAAGTCCGATCCCTCCCTCCGTTCCATCCGGACCATCCCGGAGTTCGAGGCTGCGGTACGGATAGGCAATAGCGGATCCGGCCGCAAGATCACGTGCCACACGGAAACCGGACCCGCTCAGCATCACGCGACCCTGACCCCGTGCAACCGTGAGAAGCTCCCGGCCGCCGCCACAACGGTCGTATCCGATGTCGACCATGACCACGGTCTCTTTTGACGCGATGCTCATCTCCTTCAGCGCGTCATTCATCGGAATGAATGTTCCCGCCGGCGTCGTCTGCTGAAGGGCGGCATGAAGGACTTTGTGCAGAATGCTGTCGCGGCAGGCAAAGATCTTCAGCTCGGGTTGGTTGTTGTCGATCGCCTGCGCGAACAGGAAGAATGGCATGACTGCATAGCGGGTGTAGTAGGGGCCTTCGGTGTAGTAGCCATCCGGCGAAAACAGCTTCCGGAGCTGGCGCAGGAATCCCGCTGATGAGTCTCTGCGGGTACCATAGAGAGCCCTCGCAACGAGATCCTCGTCCCGCAACGCGTATCCCAGCATCCCCACCGCGCTCACCATCCAGGTTCCGTGGTTGTGCATTCTGTTGAACGTCCGTTCATGGTTCTCTGTGAAGAACTTCGCCATAGGCCGCAGCACCGACTCCTCGATCTTCTTTCGATCAGCCGCAGGGATCCTGTCGTGCACGCAGTCATAGGCCTGCGCAGCATGGAGCAGCCATACGGTCTCGTTCAGCGTCTGCCAGAAGAGGCGCCCGCCGGATTCCGGCGATGTGGCCGCGGGATGCAGAGGCAGCCGCGGATAGAGCTCCGCATACCGCATCAGCATGTCCCGCACGAATGTCGCATACCGGGAGTCACCGGTCATGGCGAACAATGCTCCCGCGGTCTGCAACTCGAGGTAGTTCTGTTTGTGCCGCTCGTGGGTCGCTCCGCCGGCATCGACGGGCACGGGCACGCTCATCGGGCTGCGGAAGGCCGCGTCCATCAGCTGCACGGCATCTGCGACGGTCCGGTCAAAGAGCGCGTACTTCCCCCGGGCCGCCTGCATCATCCCCGCCTCCTGCGCAGTCATGACCAAATTCGGCCTCAGCTGTGCCCGGATCTGCGGCGCGAAGGCGAGGAGCCCGCAAAGGAACACAGCCCGTGTCCGGCACCCGATCACGAGAAGTAGGTCCCCCCGTTGATATCGATGGAGGCACCGTTGATGAATGAGGCGGCGTCCGATGCGAGGTACGCGACAAGCGCGGCCACCTCGGGAGCTTCTCCCTCCCGACCGAGCGGCGTTCCCGCTGCCACCTTTGCGCGGATTTCAGGCTTCGTGAATGTATTGTGAAATGTCGTGTTGATCATGCCGGGGCAGACGCAGTTCACACGGATCCTGCGCGGTCCGAGCTCCTTGGCGAGTCCGCGGGTCATCGTCATCACGCCCCCCTTTGCGGTGGAGTAGGCGATTGCGCCGCCGCCGCCGCCGTCACGCCCCGCCTGAGACGCGAAATTCACGATCGCTCCCCCGTCGGCCATGTGGGGCAGCACTTCTTTGGTCACGAGGAAGACACTCGTGAGGTTAAGCGTCAGCACAAAGTTCCAGAACTCTTCGTCCATTTCATCCATCCGCTTCCGTCCCACCAGTCCACCCGCCACATTCACGAGGATGTGCACCGCCGGTCCGAAAGCTTTCAGCGTCTCCTGTACGAGTCGCCGGACATCCGCTTGCCTGGTCACATCACCCTGCACGGCAACCGCACGTCCGCCTGCAGCCGTGATGATCCGGACTGTCTCCTGTGCATCGTCCGGATTGTCGAAGTAGTTGACGACCACGCTGGCTCCTTCTGAAGCAAGGTGTACCGATACCGCTCGTCCGATATCCCGTGCGCCGCCGGTGACGATTGCGACTTTGTTCTTGAACGCGTTCATGTCAGAACCTCACGTACGTTTCGAGGAGAATGCGATGCCGATTGCTTGAGTTCGTATTCACGTTTGTTTCCCACTTGTCCTGGTACTCCAGATCGACCAGCTCATAGGCAATGTCGCAGCCGAATGTGCCGAAGGCGAGGCCGACGCCCGCGCTGTACGCAGACCCCCTCGCCGGTTCGTCGATGAGTCCGGCCCCCGACGGGGCGAAGACCTGCACGGCGGTATGGTACCCGCCTCTTACGGACAGCCAGTCGTTCGCGCGGTATTCCGCACCCAGGTGGACAAGGTTACTCTGCAGCCAGGGTGAGACAGCCGCAGCGCCCGCCGCCGCGTACTCGACATCCTTGGTTCCCCTCAGCGACATATCCGCAGCGAATGTGAGCGCCTCTGACGGTGTGA
Source organism: Bacteroidota bacterium (assembly GCA_017860635.1). Lineage (GTDB taxonomy): Bacteria > Bacteroidota > Ignavibacteria > UBA10030 > UBA6906 > JAGDMK01. The sequence continues at coordinate 6,572 of JAGDMK010000108.1, read as the reverse complement.
GCGTGAATCCCACGGTCATAGTCACGGGGTAGCTGATCTCGTCACTGCCTGATGCGGCGGGACCGCCCACACTCACGGCCGTGCCGCCGGAGGTGCCGCTTCCCGGACCGTAGGCGATGGAGAGAGTCCGTTCCCATTCGCGCTTGATCGTAAACGGCAAACGCACGGTACCGCCTACACTGAAGTACGTGTCCCGGTAGTGAAGGCCGAGACTCCCTGTGAAACCGCTCCATGTGGATGTTCCGGTCACCGTCCACACGTCTCCCGCCTGGTCCAGCCGGAATGAATCATAAAAGAACGTCATCCTGCCCCGCGTCGTTGTGAGTTCCACATCATCAGAGCTGCCGCGGTAATACGTGGCAGACAGCCCAATGGAGAAATTGTCAAGGGGGACGAACGACGCCGAGGCGGTGTATCCGTTTATTGTGCCAATACGCTCCCGCTGATATCCGTACCACCTGACCAGCAGCGAATCCTGCCCGGTCACCACAGGAAGGGGCTGCGGACGGTAGAGTCCGAGGTTCGGGTCAAGGATGGTGTTGTTCTGGTAAAAGTGGTCCAGGTCCACGGACTGATGGAAGCCCACACCCACCACAGCTTTCATGTCTCCAATGTCGACCGGGAGCGCCGCGGCAATCAGGAACGGACGCGCGACCGATCTGCTCCTGGTCCAGTCGGGCTTCAGGTCATCAAACGGTCTCTGCAGCTTATCCTGCGCCTCCGTCGCATCCGGCTCCTTGATGCCTGCCAGCATGTCCTCCAGAAGCAGACTCAGGTTCGGATAGAACCTGTTGGGGATCCAGTCCTGTTCCTGTTTGCTGTCCGTGATGGTGAAGACGCCGCCAAGCCGTATTTCCGGCGCTGTGAGCAAGGAGAGCGCAGCGGGGTTCACGAAGAGCGCCGTCGCATCGCCACCCGATGCAGCACCGGTGCTTCCCATAGCTATCGAGCGGGCACCGGACGTGAACGACTGGTCCAGCCCTTCAAGCGTCAACGCGCGCCCCGTTCCCTGCGCCGCAGCGGGCTGATGGAGCACAAGACCTGTGCACAGCAGCAACAGGAGGAGTCGAAGTAGTGTTCGCATCACCATTGCACTCCCAGGCTGATACGGTGAACGGTAGTCAGGTAGTCGACCATCTTGCCGTAGCTATAGTCGAAGAGCAGGTGGAGGCCCGCAAGGTCCGTCTGCAAACCCAGGCCGGCGGTGAGGCCCTCCGTGTCATAGTTGGCCTTGTAGCCGAGACGCAGCGCCACGGTGCGCGCATATTCGTATTCCATGCCGACGTGCATTTGCTGTTCGTAGTCGTTCGGCTGCAGGAGATCAAATGCGATCGTCGCGCGGTTCGACTCGTCCGGGAGCAGAAGCGCGTCTGCGCCCATCAGGTTCGCTGCAGCCCCGAGCCGGAACGTGAGCGGGGCCGGGTATTCTTCGCGGGCGAACTTCACCTGGCCGCCGAAGTTCTGCACCGAGGCGCCAAGCTGGACGGAACGGAACCCGGTGTTGTACCGGATGCCGAAGTCGAAGAGAAGGACACCCGCCGACGTGTTGTGTTCCTCGAGTGCGCCTGTGGCCGGGTTCGTGACGGTCACCGTGGAACCGTTGAAGAGGGATTCCCGCGCGTACTTCGCCGTGACCCCGACCGAGAATGCCTCCGTCATCTGCCGTCCATACGAGAGTCCGACGAGATAGGAGAACGGCCGGAATGTGTTCCCGGTGAGGCCCGGATTGTAGCGCTGATTCCCCGCCGGCCCGACAAACTGCAGCTGATCGACCCGTGTCTCACGGATTGTGCCGAAGTCCACGTACTGCACCTGCAACCCGAACGTGCCGATGTCGTCAAGAGGAAGCGCATACCCCAGGGCGCCCTGCTTCGTATCGAACAGCCAGACAGTCATCGTCATGGCGATATTGTGGCTGGTCGCACCCGTCAGTCCGGCGGGATTCCAGAAGAGCGCATCCGCTCCGCTGGCGAGCGTGACGAATGCATCCCCCAGGGCCGTGGCCCGGGCTGTCGGCATGACCTTGAGAAATTGCAGTGAACTTGTCCCTACTTTCTGTGCCCACAGTTGATCCTGCGGCATGGCCCAGAGGGCAAGGAGCAGAACGACCGGTCCAAGTCTTCGCATGAGGGCCTCCGTCAGTGTATGATCACAAACTTGCCATGGTTGCGCTGCCCGTCGGGCGTTTCTACAATGTAGAAGTAGACGCCCGAGGCCATGACCTGGTTATTGCGCGTGACCTGGAAATATTCCGTCGAGTAGAGCTCGCTGTCATGCACGATCGTCTCGATGAGCTGACCGCTGTAGGAGACGATCCGGATTGTGCAGGAGCGCGGGAGATTGTAGAAACCGATCTTCGAACCCGCGTCTCCGCCCGTCGACGTGGTGCCCGCAAAGCCGGAACGGACGACAAACGGGTTGGGGACCACCACAACCTCTTCGAGCGTCTCCGTGCCGCCGAGCTGCGTCTGATGCAGAGTGATGTTCGTGCGGCCGCTGCGGTTCCCCTGCTTGTCCACAGAGAGCACCGCATAGTAAAATGCCTCGCCCACTCTGGTGGCCCTGTCAATCAGCTCGTACGTGCCGTTCTTGTAGTAGCGAGGGTCCGCCTGTGCGACGCTGTCCAGCCGCTCCCAGGGCCCGACCGGATGTATAGCCTTTTGAACCTCGAAGTGACTGAATGGGGCAATGAGGGCAGGAGCTGCAAAGCGTTCCACCTCCGATGACCAGTCGATCCGGTTCTCCGCCAGCGACGTGTTCCCTACCTTGATGACAGGCGCCGGGAAGACAAGCGGGACCTGATACACTCCCTGCGACGGCGAACGTTCAGGCCAGAACTGAGTGGAGTCGTGATCGACCAGCGGCCAGCCGGTGTACAACTGGATCGCCCTGTCTGCAACCTCGCGGACGGTGACAACATTGGAGTTCACGTATTGCGGCAGTGGGAAGTTGCTGAGGTATGTGCTTCCGTGCGTGTACAGGGAATCGGATGTCCCCACCCCGCCGCCGTATTTCACCGGCTTCCACCAGTTCGGGACGGGATTGAACGCGTTGACGGCGTACACGAAGTCTTCCGTGCACAGTTCTCCGCAACTCCCTCCTTCGTCCTGAAGACCTCCCTCGGTTTCCTCTTTGCGCGCTGCTCCGTACCCGGCAACTTCCGCAATGGCAAAGCGAACCTTGTCACCGATCTTCAGGTTGTAGGGCCCGAACACCAGGATATGTCCCACGCCGAACTTCTGCGACTGCCGCCAGTTGTACGAGCCGCGGCCAACCCAGTCCGGTCCGAAGACCGTCAGATCCCTGTACGGATTGTTCTTCCGCTGCTGGGCCATGTCCAGATACGGGGTCATCTTCGCGATGGAAAGCAGACTGGTCTCCTGCCGGTTCAGAAAAGGCTGCTTCACATGCAAGTTCGCATCCCAGATTGTGGAGTCGGCGCTTTGCAGCTGGATCTGCGTTTCTCCCTTTCGGGCCAGCAGCAGCGTGTCATAGTAGAGCGGGAGAAACCCGACTGCCTGCGGAGAGAGCAGCCCGCCGCCGTTTTTCTGAGATGCAGCCCATTCCGCGAAGTAGCGCGGGTCCGGCTTGCCGTCCCGGTCCAGATTGTAGTTCATCCACCTGGTCCGGTCGAACCGGGGAAACTGGTCCAGCGCCTGGAAATCGGCTGCGTTCCACCGTTTGAATTTCCTCTCGTACCCCAGCATCGAGGGTCCGAACCCGTACGAGAACCCAAACAGTGCATCCCGCAGCGGGAGTGTGGTCTCGATCGTTGCAGGATTCCCGTCGACGTTGCCCGTGTATTCGAACTCGTACTCGTAGATGATCATGTCATCGTAATCGGGGAGGCTCCAGGCCCGGCTCGTGCGGGTGACGGTGAGCCCGATGGAGGTCCCCCACTTCGTGACGATGATCTCCTCCGCTTCCTGCGGATTGAATGAAGGGTTCAGCGAGCCATCCGCAAGGAGCGGATAGTTTTCCGTCCTGCGGACGCTCACGGGAAAGCTGAACCGTCCGGCGACAGGCTCGTTGATGCCTCCGCACCATGACAGCAGGCGGGCAGCAGTATCCGAGCGGCTGCCTGCCAGATAGACACCCCCGCCGAACGAGTTGTACTGGCCGTTGTGCAGGACCGCATCGATGATGGTTTCCGAGCGGGCCGGCCACTCGAAGCTCGGAACTCCCCGCGCACTTCCCGCAGCCCCCTGGTCATAGGCCCGGCCCAGCTCGCCGGTGTTGTAGACGGTCTGGTGCAGCATCCCCCGCCGGTGGACCGCATACTCCCGCAGCTGCGCCGGCGCCAGCTCTGCCATCGCAACCGCAATCCACACAAGCAGCAACACGCGCTTCATGGTATCGTCTCCGACGTGTTAGAAATTCAGTATACAACCCAGGTAGACAGACCGCGGCTCGTTGTCGTATATCATGAAGGTCTGATCCACAAGGAACGGGGCGAAGTCGTCGTAATACCGCAGCGACTCAGGATTGGTCTCGTACTTTTCAATATTCCTGCTGATAAGCGTCCCTCCCGACGTCAGTGTCGAAGAACGGAAGACCGCATCGTAGGAGTAGCGCTTGAAGTTGAAAATGTTGAAGGCCTCGACGTAGAACGTCGCATCGACGCCGAAGAAATCGCGCATCCGCTTGCTGAGCTTCAGGTTCGTGGTGTATTCTGTCGGGGTCCGCTTGTTGTTGATCTCGCTGAGACCGGACGGATCCCACGTATACGGACGGCCGCTCCTGATAAACGATGTGACCGACAGGACGACGTCCGACAGAGGATAGCTGCCGAAGAGTTCCGGCCCGAATTCTTCTCCCGCATTAAATCCCATCTTTATCACCAGGTTATGGGTCCGGTCGAAGTCCATGAGGATGTCTTTCGGACTCGGCAATACCACGGCGGGCTGTCCCTCTGCAGGACTCTCATAATATGTGGGCGGAGCATTGAAGGGCGTGCTGCTCTTCCCCGTGGCGACGCCGTACGTATAATTGACTGATCCGCTGATCATGCCGCGGCGCTTGTTCAGCGCCACGCGGAACCCGCGGATGTCCGCATAATCCCGGTTGATGAACGTCGAATACGTGGACTGCTGCACATCCGTGAAATACGCGAGCTCCACCAGGTTTTTGACGTCTTTGTAGTATCCGCTCACATCCAGGGTGAATCCCTCGCCGAGGCCCTGGGTGACCCCCACGTCGTAGCTGTTGGTTTCCTGCGCCTCCAGACGCGGATTGCCGATCCGCATGTTGACGTAGCCTACGCGCGGAAGCTGCGAGGAAAGGGTGTATTGAAATGAAGGACGCTGGATGAATGAGCCGTAGTTCAGGTGGAAGACCGTTGAGATCGATACCGGGAATGAGATGCCGATCCGGGGCTGCAGTTTCCCGAGCGTCGGCGTCCTGGTCGTCGCGGCGTCCTGTCTGTCGTACAGGATCGTCGAGTCGTTGACCACGTTGCGGAATGGAGAGAAGAGGTCCGTGAAGTAGTCGGCGTTTTGATTCCAGAGATCGAACCGAAGTCCGACGTTCGCGATCATCCCCTCGAACTCCATTTTGTCCTGCACATACACGCCCAGCTCAAACGGGTTCGCCGAATAGATTTCGTACCGTTCGCCCGCTGACGACGAGAGGTTGGTCCGGTTGAGCACGTCGACCGAGTAGAGATTCAGCTGGGTACCGGCAAGAATCAGGTGCGAGGGAGCAACCTGACTGGTCAACGAACCGTCCACGGAGACCGTTCGTGTCTTCTCGCTCCTGAAATCGTTGTCGAACGACCCGACGCGGAACTGATCGGGCGTGTTGGTGTAGGGATATGCCATCAGCTTGCTCCAGTCGCCGGTATACCCCTCTGGAGGCAGGATCGGCGAACCGTCGGCGTAGTCAGTGGCCAGACGGTTGACCTTTACTTCGTAGAACGTGGCTGTCGAGAGGGCATGCACGAAGCGCGCGCCCAGCTGCAGCGTCTGTTCGCGCCCCTGGCTCGTCCCGATGGCCCGGTCCCAGATCCAGCTGTAGAATCCGTTGGTGCGCAGCGAGCGGAGGAGATTTGTCCATTCGTCCGTGTAAGCGCCGCTCACCCGCAGTGACTTGCCCTGGCCCACGTCGAACACAAGGTTCCCCATGATCTGCGTGTTCCTGTCGGGTTCCGCCGTGGGAAGAAACAGCCAGTCCGATTCGGTCCTCCCTGCAAGGAAGAGACGCACATTTTCGGAGATCGGTCCGCCCAGAGACAGATCACCGGAAAGATCCCAGAGCGTGTTGTAGCTCCTGTTCCAGTCGCGCCGCCCCTGATAGCGCCAGAGCATGTATGCGACCTGGGCCAGGGTGACGCTGTCGCCGCCGAATTTCCCGTCGAACCCGTTCCCTATCGTGCTGTAGTACCGCCCGCCGCCGGAAGAGGAGGGATCAACGCCGAGCCACTTCTCGGGAGTGTTGAGCAGCTGCATGTACGGATTTGCCGCCTCATCATAGACGCCCGGACCGAAGTGCTTTGCGCCCGGCACTCTCCCGCGCAGTTCTGCCCGACCGCGCCACCGATCACTCCTCCCTTCTTTCATGGAGATGTTCACGAC
>JAGDMK010000312.1 GCA_017860635.1 Bacteroidota bacterium | reverse complement strand
TGCGAAACCGCCGGCCTGATGACAAGTGAGCCGATCTGCTCTCGGATTGTTTGTAACACACCTCTTCTGGGTCTGTGTCGCCTACTCGCAGCGCCCGCCAGTGTCGTTCGGCCCCTATGCGGAATTCTCCACGCCGTATCCGCCATCGGCTGTCGCCATCTTTACCCCGCGTGGATCTTCGCTGCCGGTGATTGTCGCAGCACTGGCTGAGCGGCAGGGATTGAACAGATTTCAGCTGACTCCGGCCGGCAGCATCACGTTCGAAGGAACCATCCCCACATCGGTTGTTGCAGTGCTCTCAGCCGATGGATCTGCCGTGGAGATCTTACGGCCCGGACCCGGTATGCGGGCGGGCCAGGTGATACGGCTCAATCACCGCGCCCTGCGGCTCGTCGCCGCCGACATCAACAATGATGCACGGAAAGATCTCCTCCTGTTCGGCCGCACCATGTCGGGTGTCGCCTCGCTGCTCGCAAAACCCAACGGCCGGTTCAGCCCGGGTCCGCTCTACTTCCCGGAAATCTCCGCGAGCGATCTGGTCACGGCAGACCTGAACGGAGACCGGATCGTCGATGTCGTGCTGCTCCACTGGCTCTCGAATAAATTTGTCGTCCATTTCGGGATCGGCAAGGGGATGTTCTCGGAGCAGGTTGTCCTGACACTGCCCGACGAGCCGCGTCGGATCGCATTCATGCCCGTGCAGGGCAGGCGCACGCTCCGTTTTCTTGTCACACTTCCGGACGAGGACGCGGTGGCCCACATCATCGGGACCCCCGCTGGTGAGTTCTCCCTGCGAGAAACGATTCCGCTGCAGGGCCGTCCCTTGGCGGTGAGTTTTTCGCTCGTGAACGAGGACCAGCTGCCTGACCTCGTGGCGTCGACCACTGCGGGGCTGGCGGTTGCGCTCGGGGCGACTGCCACAACGTTCTATCCTGTGGATATGTTTGGCGCCGGAGCGGAGTCTGTGTCGTGGGACCTGGACGACATTGACGGTGACAGAAGGACAGATCTCGTTATCGCCGACAGGAAACAGAGCAGGATCATCGCCCTCGGAAACTCGCTGCACGCGGGCCCGGTCGCCTGGCCGCAGGAATATGCCGCGGGGATCCAGCCTAAGTCGGTGGCTGCCGGCGATTGCACCGGCGATGGCATCTCCGATCTGGTTGTGGCGAACACGGGCTCGTCCAGCGTCAGCATCTTCCAGACCACCGCAGAGGGAACAGTACTCGGCCAGCGGACCATCAGTGTTCCGGAAAAACCGCAGGCAGTGAGCATTCTGAGAAGCAACGAACCGGCATCAACTACCCTGATCACAGTCCATCCGTCTGTTGAGCAGCTTGGCATCAGCCGCCTCACCGACGGAATCGAGCGATCCAGGTTGACGACGATACCGATAGAAGCGCGGGGGTCATTGCTGCATGCAGAAGTTGAGAAGTCGAACCAGCGCCTCCGCATCCTCATGCGGCACGCGCAGAACGGGGGGTCTCGCGCCCCTCTCGCCTCGTACGAAGAGATCAGCGGGCAACAGTTCCTGGAACGAAGCTACCGGTTCACGCTTCCCACCGCTATCTCGGCAATGGCTGTCGGGGACTTCACCGGAGGCAAAGAGCGGGACCTGGTTCTTGCGCTAAGGGATCGCGCAACAGGAGTGACCACGGTCTCTCTCGCCGCGGCACAGGCAGGATATGATTTTCAGAGGATCCAGCGGCTGTTTGCTCTGCCCGACAGCACTGCCAGTGTCCGGTACCTGGTTGCAGGAAATCTGAATGCCGACAGCACGGCGGATCTTCTCCTCTTTCTCTCGCAGCCGCGGCCTGCACTGGGTTTCGCATTCAGCACGCCCGACGGGCATTTGGCGCTGGATTCCATGCGGACAGACGGTGTCAATCCCGGACACGAGCAGGCAATCGTCCTTGAGGATTGTGACGATGACGGAAACGCGGATATTGTGTATCTTGATGAAGAACGGGACGGCATCTACTGTCTGAATGGTTCACGGACCGGCCGTTTCTCCGATCCGAGACTGCTGATGAATGCACAGGGGGCGAAGTATTTTACCATTGCACGATATGGTCCGGACGCGCATCCCGTGATCGTCCTGACGCACACTGATCGACATACCGTGAGCATCCACCCGGGACTGTTTGAACCATGAAGGTCCGGCTAGCGGTGATCCTGCTGCTCGTCCTGACCGGGCAGCCAGGCCTCTCGCAGGATACGCATGAGTCGCCGACCAGCGCTGCGATGGTGCGTCTCCTGGATGATGCCGGAATCCTGCCCCCTGAAGGCGAACCGGTGAAGTGCGGCCTCCCTGGAGTGTTTCATGCGCTCGGCATCCGGCATACGGCGAGCGGAGAACTGCTGCAATCCGCCGCTCGGGTCCTGGCCCGACCCGTGATGCAGACGAGCGTCCAGCGCGGCGCGTTCCGCGTCCACTTCGACACATCCGGTATCCACGCCCCGGCACTGCTCGATCAGACGGGGGTGCAGATCCCCGGGAGCGCGTTGGCCTACGTGGACTCTCTCTTTGCGTATCTCGACTTTGTCCACCCGTTCGAATCCATGAGGCTCGGGTACGGCCCGCTGATCGGTGATGGGACACTCGGCGGGGGACCGGAGTACGATATCATCGTCATGGAACTCGGGTCCATGTACGGATATACCACACCCGACTCCTGGCCGTTCGAGGGAGGCACCGCGACATCGTTCATCACGATCGACAACGATTTCACGTTCGTCCGGCCAACCAGGAACCGCGGACTGCCCGGACTCCGCGTTACGCTCGCGCACGAACTCCATCATGCACTGCAGATCGGCAACTACGGCTACTGGACCGATCATGCGTTCTTTTATGAGATCACATCGACATGGATGGAAGACGTCGTCTACCCTGACGTGGATGACTATCTGAACTACCTTGGCAGCTACAGCGGGCATTTCCGCCAACCCGACAAGCCGTTCTCCTCGAATGATCTCATCATGTACAGCCGCAGTGTGTGGGGACACTACATCAGCAAGAAGTACGGGCAGGACATGATGCGGCTGTGCTGGGAGCAGATCCGGAATGCACCGCCGCTTCAGGCCATTGACAATGCATTGCGGTCGCGGGGGGTGGACTTCAGCACGGCGTTTGCCGAGTGGACACTCTGGAATCTCTTCACCGGTGCGCGCAGCGATCCGGCACAGTACTACCCCGATGGCGCGGACTATCCTTCGATGGTGCAGGTGCCGATTGACTATGTGCCGCCAGGCCGGGATCTCAGCGGCAGTCTGGCTGCGCTCGGCTCCCGGTACTACCAGATCATGCGGAACTCCGACACCATGACGGTGATCCTCAATAATATGGATCTGGCGGGAGCCGGATCTGCGTCTCCGCCGAGCCGGCCGTACACGTATCATTTCAAATCGTCGCAGGCAGACGCATCCTATCGCCTCACCCCCCTCGGCATCTATGCGTTGCTCGACGTCCCGGATATTTCCGCATGGACGACCTGGTATGTTGTCGGTGATACGGTTCGTCCCAACTATGACCCCGATGCGCTCGCAGAAGGCCGGTCGTTCCCGAATCCATTCCGTCCGGGTCTGCACGCGCGCCTGTGCCTCCCCATCAAGACGGAGGACCAGGTTCGCGGCACGCTCACCATCTATTCTGCCGGCATGGACCTGGTGTACACGTCTCCGAGCGCGCTCTCGAGCCTGTATCTGGACAGGCAGATGTTCTTCTGGGACGGCAAGGACAATAACGGCCGTACGGTTCCGAGCGGTGTGTACGTTTATGTGCTGGAACTGGCGGACCGCCGGGTCCGCGGCAAGATCGCTCTGGTGAGGCAGTGACATGGGTCTGACCATCCAGGCTACGGCGTTGCGCCAGGTGTTCAATCGAAGGACGATCTTCTCCCAGATCTCGTTCACGGTGGGGGAGAGGAGTGCGTTGCTCATTGCCGGACGCAACGGATCCGGAAAGTCCAC
>JAGDMK010000311.1 GCA_017860635.1 Bacteroidota bacterium | reverse complement strand
TGGTCACGAATTTCAATGCAGAAGCTGACGGCGTTACGGCAATCGAAATCGTCGAGCGGCTTGTTCGCGAAATCTCCTGATCGCTATGCCGCAGGTTGACTTCCGTCTCGGCGCATCCCCTCTGTTTGCGCTGCTGGCGATCGGCGTCGCTGCGCTCCTGGCATACCTCTACTACCGCACAACGCTTCCACCGATTTCCCGCGTACGCCGATGGATACTCCTGTTCCTGCGCGGCACAGCCCTCGCACTCCTCCTTGCGCTCCTCCTCGAACCGGTTGTGCGGATTGTTTCCTCGCACTCCGATCCTCCGATCCTGACGATCCTGATTGACAACAGCAAGAGTCTCTCCATCACCGACCGGCAGGGCCAGCGTCCAGCCGCCGTCCGGGCTCTTCTGGATGCGCCAGTGTTCCAGCGCCTTCGCAGCCGTGCCGAGATGCGATACGTTGCGTTCGGCGTCTCAACACGCTCTCTGTCCGCAGACAGTCTCTCAACCCTCTCGTTCTCAGACGACGGCACTGATCTGGCCAGCGCTCTCCGGACACAGGCCATGGGGTCCACTGCCACTCAACCGCATGCGCTGCTCGTCATCAGCGACGGCGTCGCTACAATAGGCCAGAATCCCGTCCATGGCGTTGAGTCCCTCGGTATGCCTGTGTACACGATCGGTATCGGTGAAGCCGCCGAGCAGCGCGACATCGCCATCAGCCAGATCTCAACGAACACGATTGTGTACAGCGGCGTGCCGGCGCCGGTGGATGTGTTCGTGAAAAGCACAGGCTTTCCCGGTGAGCAGGTGACAGTGACTCTCAGCGATCAGAGCACTATTCTCGACAGGAAATCTCTCCTGTTGGCGGAAGGCACAAAAGAATACGCCGTCCCCCTCTCCTATGTGCCGGATGGATCCGGCGTGCGATCATATACGGTCAGCGTGTCTTCGCTTGAAGGAGAACTTACCGCGAAGAACAACCGGCGGTCGTTCACCGCGCGCATCAGGAAGAGCAAGCTGCGGATTCTCATGATCGCCGGAACTCCTTCCTTCGATGTCGCTGTCATCCGGCAGACGCTGAATGAGATCGAACAGTTCACCGTCCGTTCTTTCACCCAAACACCAACTGGCGGATTCTATGAGGGGTCGTTGGCATCTTCCCTGGTCGATTCTGCCGATTGCCTGTTCCTGCTCGGGTTCCCTGCTGCGACAACCGATCCCACGGTCGGCTCCATGGTGTTGTCCTCTGCAGCAACGCGCCACATCCCGCTCTTCGTGCAGGTCTCGAGAAGCACCGACCTTGTACGATTCGGCCAGTGGACCTCGCTGCTGCCATTCGTCACCGAAGGTCCAGTACGCGGGGAAGAAGAAATCTCGGCAGATGCGACGACTGCAGAACATCTGACACCGGTGCTCACACCTGCCACTACCGGCAATGAGAACCCGTGGATGCAGCTGCCTCCACTGTTTACCGTCCGTGTTCCACTCCGCGTGCGCCCGGATGCAACGGTTCTTGCTGCCTCACGGACTCAGGCCCAGGCTGATGCAGCTCCTCTCGTGCTCATCCGGCGGGCAAGTCAGCAGCGCGTGCTGACCGTGCTCCTTCACGATCTCTGGAGGTGGCGTCTGATGGCGCAACGATCGGCAGCTACGCAGGAATTCTTCCCGGCGTTTTTGTCCAATGCCGTACACTGGTTAACTGCCCCCGATGCGGAGGGTCCCGTCATCGCCCGGCCCCTTAAGGAATCGTACGCACAGGGTGAACCTCTCACCTTCAGCGCAGAGGTCTATGATTCGGGGCAACGTCCTGTTGAGGATGCTGAAGTTCGCGTCGTGGTGCAGCACGGAAATCAGGCAATGGAAGGGTTGCTGCTTCCCCGGGGGAACGGACGGTATGATGGGGAAACTCCCGGCATGCACGCCGACGGATCCGTCCGGTACCGCGTGACCGCAACCAAGCCCGGGGTGGTCTCGGGCAGTGATAGTGGTACCGTGCAGATCAGCGGAACAGCAATAGAGTTCCTGAATACAAGGATGGATGCCGATGTGCTGCAGCAGATCGCAACACGAACAGGTGGTGAGTTTCTCCGGCCGGAATCCGTTGGGGCGCTGGATTCACTTCTTGCGGCACAACCGTCGTTTGCGCCCCGGATAACGACGTCGATCACCGAGCTGCACTTCCGGAACTGGCTCTGGTACGCGGGACTGATTGTTCTCCTGCTTGCGGTGGAGTGGTTTCTCCGGAAGCGGAGCGGTATGATCTAGCGCCGCCCTTTCGGTTTCTTCTTCCCGGCTGCCTTTGTTGGTGATCCCTGGGGTTTCGGCGGTGCCGGCTGTTTCGGCGCTACCACTTGTTTCGGCGGCACCACTTGTTTCGGCGGCTTCGCTATTGCCCGCCCCGCCCTTGAACCTTTTTCTTCTTCCTTCCCATCAGCTTTCTCTGTCGCGGAGGGAGGCATCGGGGCATTCCCCTTTTCTTTCCCTGCGGCCTTCGGTGCTGCGGGTGGAGGCACAGGACCTTTTGCTCCTTCGTTCTTACCCGCTTCGCCCCGCTTTCCGGTGGCAGAGGGGGTTTCTTTGCTCTGCTTCGTTCCCTTCTGTGGTGCCGTTTCCCCGTCACCCTCAAACATTCCGATCTGTACCTCTTCGGAAGATTCCCGCTCTCCGGCATCCGGTTTTGAACCGTTACCGTTGCCGTTGACTGCTTCATCCTCATCGGCAGGGACAGCTGCCACATCGGACACCGCATCTCCCTCATCCAGCTTGATCAGTCGCACGCCCTGCGTATTACGGCCTGCAATGCGGATATCGCTCGCATGCTGCCGGATGAGCACGCCGCGATCGGTCACGATGACAACGTCGTCCTTTTCCTTGACCTCTTTGATTGCCACCATCCGGCCGGTCTTCTCGGTTGTCTTGACCGTGAAGATCCCTTTCCCTCCCCGGTGACTGATCCGGTATTCATCGGTTTCGCTGCGCTTGCCGAATCCCTTTTCCGTCGCGACAAGGATGGTGGTTCCGGCCCGCCGGAGAACAACGGCGCCGACAACGCGGTCGTTTTTCTTGGCAAGCCGCATCGCCCGCACTCCTCCTGCAGCCCTGCCCATGATGCGGACTTCCTGTTCATGGAAACGAATGGCCATTCCCTCTGCCGTGCCGATGACCACGTCCTGTTTCCCGTCCGTGAGATGCACATCGATCAACCGGTCCCCCTTATCGAGTCCGATGGCCACGATGCCGGTCTTGCGCGGATTGCTGAACTCGCTTAGCAGCGACTTCTTGATGTTCCCCTTCTCGGTTGCCATCAGAACGTTCAGCGGCTCATCGAAGTTTTTGACCGCCACATACGAGACAATCGTTTCTCCCTGTTCTTTGGAGACAAGGTTGGCGATAGATTTTCCGCGGCTTGCTTTGCTTCCCTCCGGAAGCTCAAACACCTTAAGCCAGTAACATCGGCCTTTGTCGGTAAAGAGCATGATGTACTCATGCGTCGATGCGATGAACATCGCTTCGATGAAGTCGTCCTCTTTGGTCGCCGCACCGCTGCTTCCGCGTCCTCCCCGGGACTGCCGTCTGTATCCGCTCACCGGGGAGCGTTTGACAAAGCCATTATGGCTGATCGTGATCACCACCTGCTCTTCGGCGATCATGTCCTCGATGCTGAACTCCTCGGCCTTGTACACGATCTCCGTC
>JAGDMK010000310.1 GCA_017860635.1 Bacteroidota bacterium | reverse complement strand
TTCATTCTCGCCCCAGCCGATGGCGTACATGCCGTAGAGGAATTTTGATTGTGCCAAGAGAACTGCTGATGGGAAGAGGAAGAGAAAACTCAGGCGCAAAAGCGAGGTGTGCATTCGCACGATGTTTCCTCAGGCGAAAGTAAAAGGAAAGCGGGGAGCTGCCGGACTGCGCGTTGCACGTGTAAGGTAGAGGTGGCAATTGACATAGTCAAACAGAGGGAGTCTGGCATTTGTCATCAATTCTATTGATTTTTCCCCGTAGTCGGCTTCCCATCGCCCCATTGTTGCGAGGATCCTATGTCTCTGATCATCCAACGAATGCATTCTGTCCATATCGTCAAATCAATCCTCTTGACTTGCGCAGTGATGCTCATTGGCTCAAGTCTGTCCATAGCGAACGGCGGGGTCGGCGCTGAAATCCTGACCGGTTCGCTCACGGTCGATCAGGTTCGTTCGAACCTTCTGCCTGCATCTCAGTGGCATCCGTCTCCACAGGCCTCAGAACACGACAGGTGGGCTGCCCTCCCAGCCGCGGTTCGGGAGGACTATATCCGTGTGGCCGAGAAGCATCTCCATGGCAGTTGGGCGACCCCGAAAGCCACCGATTTCCTCGGCTTCGTGCGGACAGGCAACAGAAGCGAGTACCAGGCGATCTCATACGGAAGGCGGGAGCAGCTTGCCACACTTGTGATTGCCGAATGCATTGAGGGGAAGGGGAGGTTCCGGGATGATATCGTAAACGGCATCTGGACAATCTGTGAAGAGACGTACTGGGGAGTCCCCGCGCACATGAGCCTGCAGCGTAGAGGAAATGGCCTTCCCGATGTCACCGAGCCAACTGTGGACCTCTTTGCCGCCGAGACCGGATCGTTGCTGGCCTGGACCTACTACCTGCTGAAGGACTCCCTAGATAACGTTTCACCGCTTGTCTCTGAGAGAATTGCATACGAAGTGAACCGGCGGATCAACGCGGTCAACCTTGAGCGCAATGACTTCTGGTGGATGGGTCTGACCTCCAAGAAAGTGAACAACTGGACACCCTGGATCTGCTCGAACTGGCTCGCGACGGTGCTGATCCTTGAACAGGACCCGGATCGGCGTGCACGCTCGGTGTACAAGATTCTGGAATGTCTTGACCGGTTCCTGGACGAATACACTGATGACGGAGGGTGCGATGAGGGGCCCAGTTACTGGGGGCGTGCTGGAGGGTCGCTCTTTGACTGCCTCGAACTTGTGCATTTCGCTACAAACGGAAAGTGCGCCTGGTACGCGCATCCGCGCATCAGAGAGATCGGGCGGTTCATCACGCGTGCGCATATCAGCGGGCGATGGTTCGTGAACTTCGCCGATGCTCCCGCAAAAATGCAGCCGGATGCTCCCACGGTCTACCGCTACGGCAAGGCCATCGATGATGCCTCGATGATGGCATTTGGGGCATGGTGTGCACAGGAACAACATCTGAGTGAGCACGCGCTACCCGGCCGCTTTGGCGTATTGGGACGGGTACTGCCTGCCCTGTTCGTGTTGGAGGAAATGCTGAAGGTCAAGCCGTTAGAGCCAGATTTCCGTGATTCCTGGTTCCCAGGGATTCAGGTGATGACAGCCCGCTCGGTCGCCGGATCATCCAAAGGTCTCTACCTTGCGGCGCAGGGTGGGCACAACGATGAGAGCCACAATCACAATGATGTCGGCAATTTCGTCATCTACAAAGACGGGGAGCCGGTCATCATTGATATTGGTGTGGAGACATATACGGCGAAGACGTTCAGCCCGGACCGCTATTCAATATGGACGATGCAATCCGGTTACCACAATCTCCCGACGGTGAACGGTGTATCGCAGAAAGAAGGAAGGAAGTTTGCGGCGAAGGATGTCTCGTATCATGTCACGGATACAAAGGCCGCGTTGTCCATGGATATCGCCGGCGCGTATCCACCGGAAGCCGGCATACAGTCCTGGCGGCGGACACTCACACTCGAGCGTGGAGCGGAGGTTATCGTACAGGATGCCTATCAACTCAAAGGCGAGCTCAAAGGCATCAACCTGACGCTTATGACCTGTCGTGAACCAATCACGCAAACTGCAGGCAAGATCCTTCTAGGCTTTCTGCCGGAAAGCACGTCGGCTACGCCTGCCGAGGTTGTGTACGATCCCGCGTTGTTTTCAGTCCGCGCAGAACCCATTGACATCCACGATCCTCAGCTCCAATCGTCATGGGGGAGCAGGATCTGGCGCATTCTCCTCACGATGAAGCAGGCTGCGGAGAAGGGCGAGTTCATCCTTTACGTCAGATGAGGTTTTTGCGCATTCCTGTGTATGGAGAAGCTTCGTGCCGTCAGTCAGGCTCAACGCACACGTTTCCGCATGAGAGCATTGATGCGTTCAGATAGTTCTTTCATTGCAGAACGCGCGATCTCTTCTCTGAGGGGCACAAAGCATGCGATCACGTACCGCGCCGTGCCGTCATCCACAATCCCCACGTCGTGCGTCCAGGTGGAATACCAGCCAGTCTTGTGATAGTACATCGCAGAATCCGGCAAGCCCTGCGCGAGTTTGGACTTGTCGAGCTGCCTGCCCAACAGGGCCTTCATCTGTTGGCTCACCCAGGGGTTGACGAGTGTGTTCATCTGAACGCGGGACATGAAATCTGCGGCATGCATGGCGCAGGTCTCCGTCCCCCTGACCGTGGCATACCCCGAATCTTCGAACTTACGCTTCAGAAACTTCCTTGTTACCTCGCTGCCTTGCCACCCGTACCGGTGCATAAGGGTATTGATGTTCTCACGCCGCGCCAGATCAATCAGACAATTCGCCGCTGTGTTATCACTCCGCGTGATCATCAAGTCCAACAAGTAGTTCACGGTCACCGTGTCACCTTCCCTCAAGAGGGGGCGTGGATCGCTCAGGATTTCCTTGGCTGTATCGACGACATTCGGTGCACGAACAACGATGGTGTCTGAAAGACGCTTCTTGCCTTCAGAAACCTGGTGCAGGACTTCTGCCGCCACATACATCTTATACACAGAGGCCGGATAGATGAAGTTGTGAGGGTGCACTCCACCGAGCCGAGGCGGCGTAGATGTCAAATCAATGACCGCCAGCGAGATCTGCTCCGGTCCATCTTCGGTATTGAACACGCCGTCCAGTCCCTCCGCCTGCACGATCTTCAAGAGCGACGCAGAGAGTGAAGCGTCTTCTTCATATCGTCCGGCAACGCGTTCTGCTTTTCCCTCGCATTCGAGCTCTGCCAATGCCATGATCAGGCCCGCAGTGCCATCCATCGTGGGTTCATTTGTGGAGTAATCGGCCCAATCATCATGATAGACAGCGAGGTCCGATTGAAAGGCCGTGAACGGGTCGGGACGGGAGAGCGAAACACCCTTCAAAGAGGAAAAAACGGAGCCTGCAACAGGTCCGTCGACAAGTCCACCATCGACGGGATAACCATGCACATGAGAATATGCAGAATGGGGATCGCGCGGAGCGGTTCCTTCACTGGGAAGCCCGACCACCATCGAGGTCCCCCACGGATTGCACCCCCACAACCAGTCGCGCATACCGGATTCGATATCCAGATACGAGCGGTCGCCGGAGAGCTCGCGGTAGAGACGCGCGTGCGTGAGAAACGAGCTGACCAGGTTGTTTGAGCACCAGATGAACGGAACGCCCATGCGAAATGCATTCAAC
>JAGDMK010000013.1 GCA_017860635.1 Bacteroidota bacterium | reverse complement strand
TAGACCCTCATCACTTTGTTGAGCTGGAACTGGTTGGAGACGATGGCGACTTTCACGCCTGCATCGTTGAAGATGTACTCGATCTGTTTGGCCGTCATCGTGGGGTAGAGCGGCACGCTCACCGCGCCGAGTGCCGCGATCGCCTGATCGCTGATGACCCACTCCGGCCTGTTTTCAGAGACAATGGCAACACGATCCCCCCGTTCGATGCCGATTGCGGCAAGTCCGAAGGCAAATGCCTCGACTTTCGACCGCAGTTCACTGTAGGTGATCCCTTTGTAGGTCCCTTCAGACTTGTACATCAGAACCGGCCGCGACTCTTTCGCGAATTTTGCGGTCAGTTTCTGGAACATGTCAGGGATCGTGCGGAACTCCACGGCGACTGCCATAGAATGGATTCCTGCTTGTGGGGAGAGAGGGTGGCTAGGCCACAAGTATAGGTGACCACGACTTTAAAAGCAACACCTTCAGACACATTCCACATTGTTTGACTTCCGTTTTTCCTCCTCAGAAGAAAAAAGAACCTCGTCTCTCAAATTTCACTTGACTTATCTTCCCTTAGGTCGTATATTTTCCGCCGTGCTTCCCGGCGCGTTACACAATCGCAGGAAGTAAACGCCGGAAGTTGTTACTGTTCATTGTACTATAGCATACCACTCACACCGGGGCCCACAAACTCTGGGAATCAACATGGTAGTCAGCGATGGACCGCACCAGAACCATATCCCGCGCCCCGGTGATTCATTTTCGTAATAGCGTACTGATTGTAATGATGGCGCGCCCCTGATAGATCGGGACAGGATGTCAGAGGGTGTGTGCACAGTTTGTTCATCACGTTGTGCTAATCCATTTGGAGTTGTTCATGGCGCGCATTGAACCTGTGACCGGATCATCTGTAGATACTCGTGTTCCAGCTGTTCCTCCATCGGTGTTCCCGATGAATGAGGCGGTGATGGATCTGGCGCTGGACTGTCGTGACTACTACGGGGAAAACGAGCTCGCGGCCGATGTGCTGCGATCCAAGTACCTTGCACACAACGAGCAGGGCCCGATGCACCTCTGGGACCGGATTGCCCGCGCAGTTGCATCGGTAGAGACGACGAACCGGGACCAGTGGCAGCGGCGGTTCCTGGAGATGCTGTTTGATTTCACATTTGTTCCTGGCGGGCGCGTGATGCATGGCGCCGGCCGAGAAGATGCCCGGCGGCGTCCCACACTCTCCAACTGTTATGTCATCCCTATCGAAGAAGACAGCCTGGAAGGAATCTACCGCTGTCTGAGTGAATCGGCCATGGTCTACCGGACCGGCGGCGGCGTGGGCACTGATCTCTCCATCCTCCGCCCGGAAGGCGCGCCGGTGAACGCCACCATCGATCATTCGCCGGGCGCAACGGCATTCATGAACCTCTTCAGCGAAAGCACCAACACGGTCTCGCAGGCGGGCCGGCGTGGTGCCCTGATGCTGACCATGCGGGTGGACCACCCCGATATCGAGCGGTTCATCACCATCAAGAATGACCACCGCCGGGTCCACGTCCAGCACGCCAACATCAGCGTCCTGATCACGCATGAATTCATGGACGCCGTCAACCATGACCGCCCGTTTGACCTGCGCTGGAACAGCAAGATCTACCGCACGGTCAATGCCCGCGAACTCTGGTTCAAGATCATCAAGAACGCTCACGCCTCCGCAGAACCGGGGATCATTTTCTGGGACACCATGCGCGACTATCACAATGTCGAGTATGCAAACCCTCTGACGAGCACAAACCCGTGCGGCGAACAGCCCCTCGCTGCCTATACCGCCTGCAACCTGGGCAATATCAACCTGAGCAAATTCGTCGGCCCGGAAGGGCAGTTCGACTATGAGCGCCTTGCCGAAGTGACACGCATCGCAACCCGCTTCATGGACAATATCATTGAATACAACATGGAAAACCATGCGCTGGAGAAGATCCGGAAGGCCGTGGCGTCCGATCGCCGTATCGGACTCGGCATCACCGGACTCGCCGACGCATTGATCCTGATGAAGATCCGGTACGATTCACAGGAAGCGCTGGACGCCACCGAGCAGATGATGCGCACGATCCGCGATGAAGCGTACCGCACGTCGATCGACCTCGCTCGCGAGAAAGGGGCCTTCCCCCTCTTCCAATGGGAAGGGTATTCCCGGAGCAAGTTCGTGCAGACCCTTCCTCCCGATATCAGAGAGGATATTCAGACGTACGGGATCCGCAACAGCACCGTCTTGACAGTACCCCCGGTGGGCACCGGCTCGATCGTTGCACAAACCAGCTCCGGCATCGAACCGGTCTTCTGCACCAGCTACCGCCGGCGCGTCAAGAATCACGACGGCGAGACGTTCTCCGAATACAAAGTACTCCACCCGCTCGTCAAGAAACTGTTCGGAGACGATGAAAGTCTTCCCGATTACGTTGTCACTGCACACGACATCGATCCATATTTCCGCGTGAAGATGCAGGGCGTTATCCAGAAGTATGTGGACAGCAGCATTTCTTCCACGGTCAACCTTGCAGAAGACGTGAGCGTCGAGACGGTCGGCGACATCTACATGACCGCATACAAAGCGGGTCTCAAGGGCATCACGGTGTACCGCGAAGGAAGCCGCGAGGGAATACTTCAGACAGAGGAGTTTGCGAGGAAACAGGCGGCGCCCGAAGCTCCAAAGACCGAGGCACGCGGCCCGAAAGGACCACGCCAGCGCCCCGCCCGCACGCACGGCGTCACCGAACGCGTGAAGACCGGCGAGGGGTATCTCTACGTGACGATCAATGAGGACGATTCCGGGATGTGCGAGATCTTCACGACCATCGGCAAGGCGGGCGGCAACGCCGCGGCCCAGTCCGAGGCGATCTCCCGGCTGATTTCTCTCGCACTTCGCTCCGGGATCGAACCCCGTGAGGTGGTGAAGCAACTCAAGGGAATCTCCGGACCGACGTCAGTCTGGGATGGACAGGGCGGCCAGATTCTCTCCACACCCGATGCAATCGGAAAGGTACTCGAACGGTATCTGGATGAGCGCGACGAGATCATCGCCCTGCGCGCCGCCAAAGTGAAGAAACCAAAAGTGCACGTCGCCCCCGGCCACCACTCCGCAGGCACGGCAAGCCCCGTTGTGAAGACGACATGTCCCGAATGCGGAAGCACGGTGGAACACGTGAGCGGATGTGTGGTCTGCTATCAGTGCGGCTGGTCGAAGTGCTAGGGGCCCCCTGACGAGCTGCGCGCGCCCCGCACGCGGCACAGGGCGGGACCAGCGGTGAAGTGTGCAGGCAAACGATGAACGGGGATTCGGTGCGTTAAGGGACTTCGTTGAAACGCCAGGGAAGGTTTAGCCCAGAGGACCCTGTCGTGGAGCTACAAACAGAAGAGCCGCAAAGGAAACTATCCTCTGCGGCTCTCGTATTTTCATGCGCGGTTACAGTGCGGCTTTCACTGCCTTCTCAAAATCCTCCTCCATCAACATCCCGACATGCTTTGCTGCAATGTTCCCCTTCCGGTCCACGATGAAGGTCGTCGGAATTGCCTCGATCCCTCCGTATTGCTCCGTGAGCTTCTGATCGCCGATCACGATAGGATACGTGATCTTGTTCTTGGCCAGATACGGCTTCACATCGTCCCATCCACCCTGGTCGAGTGCAATACCGATGATCTCGAGACCCTTTGCCTTGTACTTGTCGTACACCTTCATCATACCCGGGATCTCACGCCGGCAGGGCCCGCACCATGTCGCCCAGAAATTGACGACCACGACCTTTCCGGAGAGTTTCTTCAACTCGATGGTCTTTCCATCCAGACCCTTGAGCGCGAAATTCGGAGCGGGGTCGGCCGCCACGGCAGTCGAAAGGGCAAACACCACAACAAGCACAGCTGCTGCAACCATGTGAACCGGCTTCATGTACACCTCTGTCTGTATTGGGACTAAATCTGACGCTACATTCATCGTATAGATAGAACATCCAGGCCGGGCTTAGCGTTCCGTTCCAGCGCCTCTCACCCCTTGCGGATGACCCCAGGCCTGGACGAATGCCATAACTTTCTCCGGATCATACCCTTTTCCCGATTCAAGTTCTGCAGTGTCCTGTGAGTGCAGGAGCATCCCATCTTCGCTTAGAACAAAGAGGTGAGGATACCCGGGAATCTTGGGCAGCCGGCTGAGCGTCTGCTCGTTCTTGTTCTCCTTGCTGTAGTTCACTTTCACCACGACAAATTTATCGTGGAGCAATGCCGCAAGGCCCGGATGCTTCACAAACAATGTATCCAGTCGATGGCACCAGATGCACCATTCCCCTCCCACGTCCAGGAGGACCCGCCGGTTGGATCGCTGCGCTTCAGTGAGAGCCAGGCCGATATCCTGCTCCGCATTCCGGGAAGGATCGAACCGTGTCACAGGGACGTACGCCGAACGTGCCGTGCCGGTCGACTGACTGCATGTCTCTATCGGGAACACTCCGCTGCACAGCAGTATAAGCACTGCTGTAATCCAGACACTTTTTCTCATCTTGCAGACAACCCCTTCGTCCGTGAATCATGTTTTTTAAGATACGAACCTTGTGCACGCAAAGCAATCTCTAAACTCCGGGGCCGATCTTTCATTGAGGCAACAATTCCTTTGTTCTCCGGTGTTCCGACAATCAGGACGCACGCGATTCTCCGATGAGGCGCAGAGGCTCTCACACCCCGACGCGACGGATTCTCGAAGGAGGCGCACGTGTGCTCGCCTCCCGATGTTACGGTTTGTTCGAGGGCGCGAAGAAGTTCTCGACTTCCGACACAAAGGATGTTCAGACGAAACGCAGGATTTACCGTTGTCTGACGCCCCGGATTCTCTCATAAAGGGCATGGTTCTCACGTCTTGGCATATGGGCGTATCGGATGACGCAGAGGGTTATTCGTACCGGAGGCTCTCGACGGGATCCACCGATGCAGCCCGGCGGGCGGGAAAAAGTCCGGCAAGCAGGCCGATGAGTGCAAGGATGCCGGCTGTCATGAGCATGATTTCGGGGGAAAGGATGGGCTTCCCGAAAAACTGCATCGGTCCGTCATCACTCGGGAAGAGCCTGACAAGGCTGACCACACCCCAGGAGAAGAGCATCCCGATGCTGCCGCCCACGAACGCCAGCAGAAGGGCTTCAAAGATAAATTGCGCGAGGATGTGCCGACGGCGGGCGCCGACCGCCAGGCGGATGCCGATCTCCCGTGTGCGTTCCTTCACCACGACGTACATCACGTTGGCGACACCGACTCCGGCAATGAGCAGTGTCAGGAAGCCCACGCCAAACAAAAAGATCGTCACACCGAGGGTGATACGCCTGTTTATCTTTTCGCTCTCAATGAAATCCCAGATAAACAGGGTCCGTTCGTCATCCGGATGAAAGTGATACTTGCGCGCAAGCACGCGGAAGATCTCCTGCTTCACCTCCGCCTGCCGCGAGGGATCTCCGGGGCGGACGACCAGAGAGTTGACATACTGCCGTCCGAACATGGTGCGCATCGTGCTGTTGGGGATGATGGCTCTCCAGCTGTCCGGACCGTTGTTCATGCTGGTCTGGAGCTTCGCCTGGAGAATGCCGATCACGGTAAAGGGGATCCCCTCCAGAAGAAGCGTCTTCCCCACCGGCTCTGCCTGCCCGAACAGCTCGGTAGCAATGGTACGACCGAGGACAAGCACCCGGCGTTGCTGCGCAACATCCATAGGATTCAGGAATCGTCCTCCGGCTGCCGGAAACATCCTTCGCATCTCCTCAAAGTTGGGATCCACTCCCTCGCACTCTGTGTTCAATGACGTCTTGCCATTGGTGAGCCGCACGGTGGCGCGGTATTGCGGTGTCACCATTTCAATCGAGGGGATCGCACGGCGAAGCAGATCGGCATCCTCTTCCACAAGTTGTATCCGCCTCCCTTTCGGGACGCCTTCATACTGCATTCCGGTCTCTCCTCCGTACAGGATCATGATCCGGTTACCGGCATTCATCATGCCGTTGGTCATCTGAGTGCCGAGACCGTCGCCGAAGGCCAGCAGCAGCACGACCGCAATCGTCCCCCAGGTCATTGCGAGGATCGTCAGGAATGCCCGGGTGCGCTGGGCATTGAGATCCTTTAGAAAATCGTTGATGAGTTCACGCCACATAGGGTGTACCGGGTCGCGACCGGGGCCGGTTCAGAGCCGGCGCCTGTTCCGACTCCGGCAATCAGGTTCTGAGACAATCCACAACGTTAAGGTTTGCTGCCCGACGGGCCGGCAATAACCCGGCGGCCAGTCCGATCAGCGTGAGCACAGCCGCCGTCGCAAGCGCTACCTCGACCGAGATGATGGGCGTTCCGATGAACTCCTTGAAGATGATGAACAGCGTTTCGAGAAAAAACTGGACCAGGATATCCCGCTTGCGCGCACCCACTGCCCGCTTGATGCCGATTTCCCTGGTCCGTTCCTGCACGACGATATACATGATATTGGCCACGCCGAGTCCGCCGACCGCCAGCGTGAATGCTCCTATCAGCCCCATGAAGATATTAAAGGCGAGGAAGAAAATGAAGATGAACTTGTCAAACTCCGCGGTGTTCCAGATCCACACCGCATCCTTGTCTGTGGGATCGAACCTGTATTTCCTCCCGAGCACTTGCCGCACGCGGTCCACTGTTTCTTCGGATCGCCGCGGATCCCTGGTCGAGAACACGATGTTGCTGAGACGGTTCTCTCCGAACACGGAGGCATAGGTGGAGGCAGGGATGAAGACCCGGTCCTGGTCCCTGCGGTTGTAGGACGAGTTCTGCGTCTTCTTCTGCATAACGCCGATCACGACAAAGGGTACCTGGCCGAGATAGACCAGCCGGCCGTGCGGATTTGTTTCACCAAAGAGGATCCGTTTGACTTCGGTGCCCAGCAGAACCACTCGTTTCCGGTCGCGGATGTCCAGGTCGTTGATGAACCGGCCTCCCTGTTCGGGGATGATGTTGCGGATGTCGCCATAGACTGGGATGACGCCTGAAATAGCGGGAGTGAGGATGTTCTCCCCAACGCGCGCCGGCGTGTCATACCGCATGTACTCCGGGCTGATCCGGTCCACGTCGGATACCTGTTCGGCTATGATCCGCGCATCCTCTTCCACAAGGCTCATCGGCCGGCCGATGCCGAACCCTTCAAAGGGCTTTGTCGTGCGCCCGGGAAACATGATGGCTATGCTTTCGCCGATACCATGCATGTTCGCCGAGAGCTGGCGCTTGAAGCCCATGCCGAACGCGAGCAGGACCACAATGGCCACGGTGCCCCACACGATCCCGAACACGGTCAGGACCGTCCGGAGTTTCTGAGCACGAAGGTCGCGGATGAACTCGCCGACCGTGTTGAAGAGGCCGTTCATTCGATCTTCTTGACCGGTTTCTCGACGACTTCGTCTCCCTCCTTCAGCCCCTCCACTACTTCGATCTTGATCGCATCACTCAGCCCCGTCTTGATCAGGCGTTCTTCTTCTTTGCCCGGTTGTGTGGGAACCTTCACAAATGCCGAGTCATTCCGGAACGTCACTACCCGCTCAGGGATCGTCAGCACGCTATCCTTGCGTTGAATGAAGATATTCGCATTGGCAGAATATCCGGCGCGGAGGGTGGAGTTGCTGGCGCGCGGCACGGAGATCTCGATCGGAAAGACCGTGGCATTCTCCTTCTTCTCCGCCTTCAGAGAGATCTTCGTGAGCGTCCCAGAAATCTTCTCCTGCGGCAGCGCCCCCACTTTGAGTTCCGACTCCATCCCTTCCCGGAGGCGCCCGACATCGATCTCATCGACGGTCCCTTTGAAGAGCAGCCGCTCCATGTTCGCCATCTTCATCAGCACGGTCCCCTCCTGGTACGACGTCAGAGGCGTCACTGGATCTCCGACCTGCACTGTTTTGCTGAGAACGAATCCGTCGATCGGCGCCTTGATGATGGATTCGATCTGGGTGTTCTCGATCTTCACCCTGCCGCTCTCAAGAAGAGCCAGACGTTCGCGCGTGATCTTGAGTTGCAGCTGGGCCTCCTGATAACGCCGCTCGAAGTCTTCGAATTCTTTTACCGAGATGAGGTTCTTCTGCACCATGGCTTGCTGGCGCGTCATTTCTTTTGTGAGATTCTCTGTTTCAACTTCCCGCAACTGCACCTGCCGCTTGGCATCGGCAAGTTCGAGAGGTGTGGGATCCGGTTTTACCTCGAGGAGAGGCTGACCCGCTTTCACATAGGCCCCCGCGTCCGCGAAGATGCGCCGCACGACGCCGGACACCTTCGACTTCACGGAAACCTCGTTCTCCGGCTCTATGGTCCCAACGGCAAGCGCCTTGTCGACGATGTTCTCTCGCACCACCTTCACGCGTCCGGGTCCCTCCGCGTCCTTGGAGTCAGACCCGCTGAAGAGGAGATAGGCGGCACCCAGGACGACCACTCCGCCGAAGGATGAAAGCACGACATATTTTCGTTTCATGTGGATACCTTTGAGGGGAGACTTCGAGTCCGGAGGACCAGGACTACAAAAAGGTACGATTCTGAGGGGAATTGGTTACAGTCTCATTGACCTCTTGCGGGAATTTCTCTATCATGGAAAGCCCCCGGTACCCTGGATATCATGGATTCTCACAACGTCCTGGCCGATTTTCACCCGCTGGTCCGCCGCTGGTTCGAGCGGGCTTACGGAGAACCGAGCCCACCTCAGAGGCTTGGCTGGCCGAGCATTGCTGCCGGCCAGAATACGCTGATTCTGGCTCCGACGGGTTCCGGGAAGACTCTGGCCGCGTTCCTCTGGACGATCAATCACCTCATCGAGCAACAGCTCCAGGAGGAGCTCTCTCCCGGCGTCCGCGTGCTGTATGTCTCTCCTCTGAAGGCACTGAACAACGACATCGCACGGAACCTCGAGGCGCCTCTCTCCGGCATCCGTCAGGAAGCAGTTGCCGCCGGTATCCAACTTCCGACGATCCATACCGCAGTCCGCACCGGAGATACTCCTCAATCTAAACGGCGGGCGATGGTGAGCACTCCTCCGGATATCCTCATTACCACGCCTGAATCACTCTACCTGATGCTGACTTCATCTCAGGCCCGGTCCATATTCAAGACCGTCCAATATGTGATCGTGGACGAGATCCATGCTGTCTGCAATAACAAGCGGGGGGTCCACCTTTCGCTTTCCCTTGAACGATTGCAGGAAGTGGCGGACCAGGAGTTTGTCAGAATTGGCCTCTCGGCAACCCAGCGTCCGCTGGAGCGCATCGCAGAGTTTCTCGGAGGGTACGCGCCGGATGCGGAGAAGGGATCCCGCATTGTGCCCCGCCCTGTCCATATTGTGGATGCCGGTCAGCGGAAAGAGATGGATCTGAAGGTCATCTGCGCCGCGGATGACTTTGCACTGCTGCCTCAGGACAGCGTCTGGCCGCTGGTCTTCGATGAAGTTCTGGAAGAGATCCGCGCACACAAGACGACACTGATCTTCGTCAACAACCGGCGGCTGGCCGAGCGTGTGGCGGCGACGTTGAATGAACGGATAACGGAAGCCACCGAAGCCTCGTTCCACCTCTATAACGTCCCGCGGCAGACGAAGTGGACCAGAGGTAACATGCCCGGCGATTCGACGGGTGAGGCCGATGTCAGGCGATCTTCACCAATCATTGATGGGGCGCAGCTGCCGGGTGAGAGCATTGAACGAGGTACACTGCCAGCCGAGGGTACTGAGCGAGGCACGCTGCCAGTTGAGAACACTAAGCGAAGCACGCTGCCAGTTGAGGGCACCGAACGAGCAACGCCGGCCGGTGACGGCACGCAGACGGTGCCGATGGAAGGCAGGACCGCTTCCGGCAACAACGCCGTACCCGACTACGCCGGGTCCTTACCGCAGCCCGAAGAACCGGAGCAGCTGGTCCAGGCCTACCATGGCAGCATGTCACGCGAAGCCCGCGAGCAGATGGAGGCGGATCTGAAAGAGGGAAAGCTCAGGGCGCTTGTCGCCACCTCAGCCCTCGAGCTGGGGATAGACGTCGGCTCCATCGACCTCGTCATTCAACTCCAGTCCCCGAAGGGGATTGCCCGTGGACTTCAGCGCGTGGGGCGCTCGGGACACCTGGTGAGCGCTACCAGCAAGGGGCGCGTTTTCGTCAGCCACCGCGAGGACCTGATTGAGACTCTGGTCGTTGCACGCGCTATGCAGACGCATACGGTCGAGGAAACCTTCATCCCGGAGAACTGCCTGGACGTGCTCGCCCAGCAGATTGTCGCCATGGTGGGCGTCGAGCCCTGGCCGGTGGACCGACTCTTCGCCGTCGTGCGGCGCTCAATGTGCTACCACGCCCTCCCGCGCGAGCTCTTCGACCGGGTGCTCGACATGCTCGCTGGCCGCTATACGCACGAAGCGTTCCGTGACCTTCGCCCTCGGATCTCCTGGGACCGCGTCAACAATGTCGTGGCTCCCCTCCCGGGGACTTCTCACGCGGCATTGACGGGCGGCGGCACCATCGCGGACAGAGGATACTATGGCGTGTACCTGGAAGACCAGCGGACGAAGGTGGGCGAAGTCGACGAAGAATTCATCTACGAGAGCCGCAGCGGCGACACCTTTCTTCTTGGCTCCAGCGTCTGGCGGATGCTGGATATCGATGCAAACCGAATCATCGTCGCTCCCGCACCGGGCCAACCCGCGCGGATGCCCTTCTGGAGAGGCGAAGGGATCGGACGGAGTTTTGAGCTGGGCGTGGCCGTGGGGCGTTTCAGACGCGAGCTGGAGGCCAGACTGGATCGTCCCGGCTGCCAGGAGTGGCTGCAGAACGAGTATCCTGTGGATTCGGGAGGTGCGTGGAATGCCATGGATTACGGGAGAAGGCAAAAAGAGGCAACCGGCCGGCTCCCGACCGATACCACACTCATCCTCGAATCGTTCCGCGACGAACTGGGAGACCCGCGGATTGTGCTCCACTCCTGCTTTGGACGGAGAGTAAACGGACTCCTGGGCCTCTTCCTCGCCCGTGCGTACACGCAGCGGGCAGGCATCGAGCCGCAGATGCTCTACAACGATGACGGCATCATGCTGAGGTGCCCCGATACGGATACAACGTATCCCGATCTGCTCTCGGACCTTGACGCCGGGGCGGCACAGTCGAGCGTTCTGGAGGACATCATGTTCGCGCCGGTGTTCGGCGGACAATTCCGTCAGAACGCCGGCCGGGCGCTACTTCTCCCCCGGACAACGCCAGGCAAGCGAACGCCTCTGTGGCTTCAGCGGCTCCGCGCCGCGGACCTGCTCAATGCGGTCCGGCAGTTTGAGGATTTTCCGATCGTCATCGAGACCGTCCGGGAGGTGCTCAATGACGTGCTCGACTTCCCCAGATTTCGCAGCATTCTCTCGCAGATTGCCGAAGGCTCAATCGAGGTTGTGACGGCGCAAACCGAAATACCGTCACCGTTTGCTGCCAGTCTTCTTTTTGATTTCATCGCAGCCTATATGTACGAATCGGATCAGCCGCGGGAAGACAGGCAGAGCCAGTATCTGGCCGTCAACCGGGAACTCCTGTCCGAGGTGGTGGATCTCGATACGGTCGCGTCGCTTGTGCGCCCGGAGGCGATCACGGCGGTCGAGGCGGACTTGCAGCATACACGGCCGGGATACCGCGCCCGGACGCCGGAGGAGCTGATGGAGCTGCTCATCCGCGTGGGGGATCTTTCGGAAGAAGAGGTACGGATGCGCGTCGAGGGCGAAAGCGCGCAGATGCTCGCCGAACTTGGCCGGAACGGCCGTGCGGTGATGATACGTCACGAAGGACGTCCTGTGTGGGTGGCGGGTGAGGACAGGGCGCTGTACGCGCGGCTCGGGTCGGACGATGAAACGACAACGATTCTCCGCCGTTATGTGGAACACCACGGGCCTGTGACCACGGCAGAACTGGCGGATCGCTATGGCCTCTCAGAAGACGATGTGCTGCGCGTGGCCGCACGTTGGTCATCGGATCGCCATATGGTGCGCGGCAGGTTCCGGCCCCCGTCCATGCCCGGTTCCGGCGAACCACAATGGTGCTATCGGCCGAACATCGAGAGGATACACCGCCAGACGATCTCTCTGCTGCGCAAAGAGATCCAGCCCTGCACAATCCCGGAGTATGTCCGCTTTGCGCTTGCTTGGCACACGCAGCATAGCGCCGCCGTTAACGCAGGCCAGCCTGATCTCTCGCCAATCGTGGATCAACTGGCCGGTCTCACGCTCCCGGCAGACGTCTGGGAATATTATGTCGTTGCAACACGGGTCTCCGGACCTCCGGGATCGAACCCGGCCGTGTCGCATGCTGACAGGCTGGGGGCTCTTCCGGGGTATGTCTGGTGCGGCGCGGGACCAGGCCGGATGAAAGTATTCATCCGTGGCGAAGGCGGGATATTCCTCGATCCGACG
Source organism: Bacteroidota bacterium (assembly GCA_017860635.1). GTDB lineage: Bacteria > Bacteroidota > Ignavibacteria > UBA10030 > UBA6906 > JAGDMK01. Next base: position 18,857 of record JAGDMK010000013.1, on the reverse strand, counting down.
GCCGGAAACGATGCGAAGGAGTCAGGGGAGGCGGCAAGCAGGGTTCTTGGTTATCTGCGACAGCATGGTGCTTCATTCCTCAGCGACGTACGCTCTGGTGCTCATCTCTCGCTCCAGGCTCTGAATGCGGCACTTGCTGAGCTGTTCTGGGGCGGCATGATCACAAATGACAACCTTCAGGAGATTCTCCAGCTCAAGCGCACAGCCCGCGTTGATGAAAGTATTCCCGTGGAGCCCGTCCAGGTGGTCGGACCCTATTCGCGCAGGCGGCTTTCCCCGGTTGTGCAGGGGGCACGACGGGCAATCCGGGAGCTCCCCGGGTGGCAGGGACGCTGGTCTCTGATTGACCATCCTGCTGTGATGGGGGATGCGCTGACCATCGACGAACGCGTCAGGCGCCAGGTGGACTGCGCAATGCAGAGGTACGGAATTCTGGCGAGGGAGTTTCTGCGCCGCGAGGATCTGCTGCCGTGGTCTCTTCTCGCTCCCGAACTTCAGCGAAGAGAAATGCGCGGCACCGTCCGGCGGGGATATTTCGTGGAAGGACTCTCCGGGATGCAATACGCGCTTCCCTCGGCTGTGGAAATGCTGCGGCGCGAACGGTCCCGTCCGGCTTCGGATGAAGCGATCCTTCTCAACGCGTGCGATCCGATCAACCCGTACGGCCCGGGGGTGGATCTTCCGTTTGCTGAGGGGCGCGTTGCCCGCACATCTTCGACCATGATCGCTTTCGTCGGAGGGCTCCCGGTACTGCTTAGCGAACTTAACGGCACGCGGCTCTTCACGGCGCCGGATGCTTCTGATCAGGTGATTGAGCTGGCGCTGCACTTACTGGTGAATCTCACACGGCGCCCTCCCGCCATGCGCCCGTTCCGGCACATTCATGTCGAGCAGGCCAACGGCACAAAGCCAGCGCTTGACCGGATTCAACCTCTCCTGGAAAAACTGGGGTTCGTGCGGGATGCCGGACAGACGATGCGGTACGAAGGGTACATGTGAGTCACCCGGCCCGCGCAACCCACCACGTCTTAAGCTTCCCGAACTCCGGCGCATTGCTGAATGCGAAGTCCTCTGCAGTGAGAAGCGTGAAGCCCTCCCGGGCGAGAGCGCGGCTTAGTTCGTCATGTGTGAAACAGCGCTCCTCCACTGTCTCCTTTCCCGGCGGCCTCGGCGGCACTCCATGATAGTGGACGAGCACCCTGGACCGCGCGATGCTGCGCGAGGGCGCGTAGGAGTTGTTCAGGACGAGTGTGAAGTCGGCATGCTCTATTGTCGTTATCCCCTTCCACAGTTTCCGGTAGCACGCCTCATTGTTCACGTCGAAGATGAGCAGGCCGCCGGACTCCAGTGCGCGGGAAGCCGACCGGAAAAACCCACGAACGTCGCGGAGTGTCAGAAGATGATTGACGGAATCATAGAACGATGTCACAAGGCCGGCACGCTCAGGAACCACAAAGCTGCGCATGTCCTGGCAGAAAAACCGTACAGGCTGACCGAACTCGACCGCCTTGCGACGGGACGCATCGATCATGCCCGGAGAGGCATCGACGCCCGAAGCCTGCCATCCCCGCCTGGCCATTACCAGTGCCAGCGTGCCGGTCCCGCACGCGACATCGACGATTCTTTTTGACGGAGCAGGGGTGCGATCGAGTGTGGAGAGGAGCCGGGGAAGAATCAGCGCGGAGTAGTCAGAACCGTACATCGCCTGCCATCGATCGTAGATCTCTGGAAGGACCCGGTATCCTGCAGGACTCAGATGTCTCCGGTTATCGGCCGGCGGGGACGGCGGCAACGGATTCCATCATCGTGATGAATGCCCGGAACAGGTAGTCGCTGTCATGCGGGCCGGGAGACGCTTCCGGATGGTATTGCACCGAGAAGGCAGGAAGCGACCGGTGGCGGATCCCTTCGTTCGTACCGTCATTCAGGTTCACATGCGTGATCTCGATCGCCTGATGATCGAGCGAATCCGGATCCACCGCAAAGCCGTGATTCTGGGATGTGATCTCCACTGCCTGGGTGGAGAGATTCTTCACCGGGTGATTCCCCCCACGGTGTCCGAACTTCAGCTTGTATGTCTTGCCGCTCAGTGCAAGAGCCAAAAGCTGGTGCCCCAGACAGATGCCGAATATCGGGACGCGTCCGAGCAGCATGCGGATATTGTCGATCGCGACACGGACGGGAGCAGGGTCTCCCGGCCCATTGGAGAGGAAGACTCCATCAGGCTGCATGGCAAGCACATCTGTGGCAGGAAAGCCGGCCGGCACGACGGTCACTGCACAGCCGAAGGCAACGAGCCTCCGGAGAATGTTCCGCTTGATACCGTAATCGTAGGCCACGACGCGAAAACGCCGCTGACCATCCGGAAGACCTGGAGTCGCAAGCGCGAACGGGGTCTCGTCGCTCTTGTCCCAGGTATACGAAGATGCACAGGTCACCCGAGTCGCGAGATCCAGTCCGTTCATGGAAGGGACCTTTTGCACTTTGGCCAGCAGCCGTTTCTCGTCCAGATCGATCGAGGAGAGGACGCCGCGCATGGCACCCTCGGTCCGGATCATCCGAGTCAACATCCTGGTATCGATCCCCTGCAGTCCCGTGATCCCGTGCCGCTCGAGCCATTGACCCAGAGGTGCCTGCGAACGGAAGTTGCTGTGCTGAGGAGTATACTCGCGGACGATGACTCCCGCCACCTGTGGGCGGGCAGATTCAAGGTCCTCGTCCGTGGTACCGTAATTGCCGATCAGGGGGTACGTCAGGGTCACGATCTGTCCGCTGTAGGAGGGATCCGTATAGATCTCCTGATAACCGGACATGCTTGTGTTGAACACGACCTCCCCTGACACTTCTCCGGGAGCACCGAATGCCTCACCGGAGAAGATCGTGCCGTTTTCCAGAGCCAGCTTTGCTTTCAATGCCTGCCTTATGTTGCTTGGGTATCGCCCGCCAACTGTATCCGCCGCGGTCGGCCTCATCTGCCGTCGGGTTCACATAATGAAGTATCCCGGATCCTCGAGTCCCCCCTTCACCGTTCGTTATCCACAGATCCACAGCGAAAACTAAGTCCGGCGCCTTCTGCCGTCCTGACATGCCAGACCGGCACTTCTCTAATCCGTTGTGTTTCGCCAAATTAGCTGTCTGCTTGTCAAACCCGGGTTGAAGAGAATGGGTGTGGATAAGCATGTTGACAACTTTGTTGATAAATCAGGCTAGAACGGAAGATCCTCTTTGGAGCTGTCAGAGCCTGGCTGAACTGCTTCGGGAGCAGAATACGGAGCACCGGAATCGCCCTGCTCCCGGGGATCCAGCATGATCATGTTGCTGGCTACGATTTCCGTGATGTACTTTTTTGCTCCCGTGTTCTTGTCGTCGTAGCTACGGGTTTGAATCCGTCCCTCGATATAGACCCGCCGCCCTTTCTTCAGGTACTGCTGGCAAATCTCGGCAAGCTTTGACCACGCCACGACGTTGTGCCACTCAGTGCGTTCCTGCATATTGCCGTCCTGGTCTTTCCAGCTTTCGTTGGTCGCCAGGGAGAATGTCGCCACCGGTGCGCCGGCACCCGTATAGCGGAGCTCCGGATCCTTACCGAGGTTGCCGATCAGCATGACTTTGTTGAGACTCTTTGCCATGACGCGTCCTTTCGAGAGATTGACTCAATGCTACTCAGAATTGCCGTCTTTTTCAAGTTCATCGTGGCCCGGGCGGGGATCAGCCACGATCACCAGCCGGCCGTTTCCGAGAATATACAGCCGGTCCCCCGCAAGGCAGAGCGACTGGACCGGATCCACTGTGTCCACTGTCAGACCCGCAATCGCGATTCGCGGAAGGGGTCGATGCGATTCTGTGAAACAGATGATGTCATTTCCATCCACCACCACAATACCCCGATTATCGGCAGCCATGATCCGTGGATTCTCCAGAATCCCCCCGCCTATTGCTGTAAGAAAATTTCCAAAGGCGTCGTAAACGACTACCCTCGGGGGATCCAGAACATAGACTGCATCATTTGGACCGATCTCAACCTGCACCGGATGCTGAAGCCGTCCGGCGCCGCCTCCGAAGCCTCCAAATGTCGTCTCGACCCGGTTGGCGGCATCCAGTTTCACGATGCGGCTGTTCTCGGTGTCGCAGATGAACAGAGAGCCGAGGCGGGAGAGTGTGATGTCTGTGGGATAGCCGAAGCGGTCGGTGGCCTCTTCTGCGTCACGCGTTGAAAATGCCGAAACGAAGCTCAGCGTCCTGTCGAACCGCTGAATCCGATGGTTTCCATAGTCAGCCACATAGATGTCCAGCCCGTTCTTTGCCCACACACCTGCCGGCTGATCGAACTGGCCGGATTCCCATCCCGGGCCGCCAATCGTTGCCCCACCGCGCATCTCCTGGTCCCACAGTGTAAGCGTGCACCGACGAGAGTCAAGGACGTAGACATTCCCGTGGACATCGACGTCGATGGCAGTCCCTTCCACAGGTACCGTTCTGGTGGACTGCGCGCAGACGGGCAGCGACGTTGCAGTCAGCCCGCAGACTGTGAGGATATGTATCCAACGTATCATGATCTTATTACCGGCTCAGACATCTTTTTGCGGAGTCTCCCAGAAATCTCTACTGCGACAGCATGTTTGCCAGGAGGCGGAATGCTCCAGGCGCCACATTCATCCACTGCGGCCCGAGCGCGAGGTCGACATATGTCACGGTGCCCTTTCCGACTGGCGCTGTGAGCAGGAGGGGCATTCCATCGGCGGCCCGCACGGGTACGCGGATATTCTGTCCCGGTTCCCTTAATGACACCTTGTTGTAGCTCATCCGATTGAGCCATCCCTGAAAATCCGACTGGGAAATCTGATTCGGCTGTGAGAGCAATGCATCCGTCGTGTCCACTCGCAGCGCCGCATCTGGAGGAAGTCCCGGAGATGAATCCAGGTGAAGGGAGTTCCAGATGGGCGCAGCGTTCCAGCTTTCACTTTCCTGGGCAAAGATCACGAGGTGGCCACCCCGGGACGCAAAGTCCTGCAGGGCTGCGCTCTCGCCGGCGTGCAGACCCCGGAGTGCAAGTGTCCGCCGATCACAAAGCACTACCTGTAGGCCCTGCAGGATTTCACCACTCAGTAACGTTTGTGAACAATCACGAATCTTCGAAAAGCCCAGCCTCCGGAGAGTTTCACGGAGCGCACCGGACTGCCATCCGCTGACGACCCCGATGGTCCGTGTCGTGTTTGCCGCGCAGATGAATGGTTTGGCCAGAAACTGGGTTACGGGGACTCCTCCGTACCCGACAGACAACAGGTGCGGGTCGCTGCTGGTGGAATCGCGCCAGGTCAGGAAAAGAGTATCGCGGCTCGTCGCCTCCTTTGAGCTTAACGCAACCCGTCGGACCGAGGAGAATGCCAGTGAGTCTCGGACGGCAAGCAGATCGGCAACGCCATCCCGGCTATGATTCGTCAGACGTGTGATCACCTGCTCCCCCGTGTATCCGCGCACGATCGGCGTCAGCACTTCTGCAGTGAACCGGGGAGCATAGAATATGCGGGGAGCGAAGCGATAGATGAACGTTTCCTCGTTCTTGGTACCGAAATGAATCAGGCTCAGCGGGAACGGCCGACCGACGGAGGGGCGCTCCTGCGCATATTGAGCAAATGGCATGTCGTAGTCGATGCGCGCAGGGCTGAGAAGCCGGAGCGTGTCGCCCGTTTTCACAGCAACACGGCTCTTGAGGGATTCATTGAGAACCCATCCTCTCGCAACGTCATGCACGGCGACTTCCATTGCCCCCAACGCCACCGAGGACCGGATGCTGTCCAGTCCGAGCCGCACTAGCTGGCGTTCGCACACGACATCGTACTCAAGGGTATAGCTCACGGTCACGCCCAGCGCAGCGGCACGGAGTGCCTCGACGGCATCCTTCCAGTCAAGCACGATCCTCCGCGCACGTGGCTGGCTCGTCGCCGGATGCACTATGAACCGGTCGATGCGCTGGAGAACGGGAAGAATACGTGTAACGAGTGCCTTGTTCGCTGCGGGAGTGCGCAGGGCATAGGAGGCAAGTTCCCGCACCTGTTTGTCGAGCCCACGGAGGGAGTCAGGGATTGCACCGGCGAGGGGGCGTTTCTTTTGAGCAAAGACATTCACCTGGCCGGACGGTAAGAGGGTCGCATAGGCGGCCGGGTGACGGTGTCTCAGCCGCCCCACCTGCAGATCCAGAGAAGCATACGAGGCACGGACGCTGTCGGCGATGTGCACGAACGGCAGCGGCAGCGATGGATGCCGATCATTCGGCGATACGATCCTTGTGCCGTTGTCGGCCTCCTCTGTGAGCACGTGCCCCACCTTCCACTGCATCCGCCCGCATACGCGCACCAGGGCATTGCTGAGGGAAGTGGAAGCTGCTGACTTCGCACCGTCACGCTTGTCTGCCATCAGCAGGATGAGATCCGGCTGTGTCGTCTCTGTGAGGCGGCGCAGGCGCTGCTCAAGCGTGTCCGTGTTCCAGAACATCCGTGCGTCCGATCCCGGCAGCAAAGCATCGAGATCGGGCAGGTTGAGAAATACCGCGTTTGCGCCCGTACGATTCATGGCCCTTAGCGCCTCAAGGCGCCGGGTGGCAGCGATATCGAAAGGAAAGAGTTCTTCCGAGTCGAGATCACTCTTTTCGCCGTTGGTCACGTAGGCGCTCGTGACCTGTGCGCCGCGTCCCATACGCAGGGCCACCAGCGTCGCGCAATCCTCTTCGCCGGGCCGGAGTGCAAGGCTCAACACACGCAGCCGCTCCCGCAGTTCCAGGGCATGCTGCGTGATGGCGACCTTGCCGGTATCAGGAAAGAAATCCTGCGCACTCAGCGCAGAATCGTGCATGAGCAGGGCTGCTATCAGCAGCATGCAATTCCGACCACTCTTCAGCGTGAACCTCATCTCCCTATCGACAGTTTGTTCTCGCGCATCGGCACTATCCGTACTCAATGTGTGAATCGTTCCGCAAAGAAACAAGAAAGGGCTGTCCCGCAGTGCGGGACAGCCCTTTCATCACACAACAGCGTCAGCTTACAGTCCAACCTTCAGTGACAGAATGTTGTTGCCACCGAAAAGGTCGACCTGCCTGTAGGCGTAGTCCACTGAAAGTGTTGTCCCTCCAGTGTTGTATGCCACGCCGAAGCCAACCGTCCCGCCGAAGATCCGATCTTCCTTGTTCTCCACCTGCGGCAGGAATGAGTATCCCCCGCGGGCGTAGAGGTGTACGCCGCTCAACGAGATTCCATACTCGCCGCCGATGCGGTACTCATCGACGTAGAGGTTGTTGCTGGTATAGGAACCGCTGACCGTATACATCATATTGTCCTGAACCGCGCCCACGTATGAGGCGCCGATTTCGATCATGGACGGAAGTTCGAAGCCGGCAGCTTCACTCTTGTAGAACTGTTCCGGACGCAACCCCTCGCTGGCGGTGGCAGTGCGGAGCAGACCGCTGCCGTCATATTTCATCTGCGGTCCGATGTTCTTGATCGTGACACCGAGCTGCAATCCCGGCACATTCAGCAGGCCGTGATATTGCACACCGATGTCGAACGCAAGGCCCGTCGCCGACACGCGCGCGATCGTTTCGTTGATAATCTTCGCAGTCACGCCGACAGATGCCGCGTCGGTAATCAGCCGCGAATAGGTCAGCCCGACCGTGATGAAGCTCGGCGAGAATGTGGCTCCTGCAAGCCCCTCAGGATCGTCAACGGTGGTAGCTGGGATGTCACCGAAGCTGAGGTTCTTGAGGCTCAGCGCGACGCTGCCGAATTCGCCGAACTTCGCGCCAACGGCACCGTAGGCCACGTTAATGTCCGCAATGTATCTCATCGTGGAGAACATCCCTTCGGCAGTCCCGTTCATCCGGGATACACCGGCAGGATTCCAGTGGATGGATTCTAATCCAGACGAGCCGGCAATCGTTGCGCCTCCTTGCGCAAGATCGCGAGCTCCAATCGGAATGAGAAGTTCCGATGCAGCAGAGGTGCCGATCCTCTGATTCTGCGCAACCCCGGTCGTCGCGACCAGAAGCACAGCCACGCAGAGCAGAAGGGCACCAACGAAAAAGCTCTTTTTCATACTAGACTCTCCTATTGGTCGTCATTGTGATTTCGTTTGACGGTCCCATTCGTCAGAAGTTGTTCGGCACTTCCTGCTCTTGAATAATGGCAAGCTTGAGAATTTTGGTTGCGCCGACGGCCGGCATATCCACATGGACAATGTACATGCCGGAAGCCACCGGGAAGTTGTCTTCGTTGGCAAGATCCCACCGGAGGAACTGCGATGCGTCATCCTTCCGCAATGTGCGGACAAGCTGGCCTGCAAGGTTGAAGATACGCAGCGTTGCCTGTGTGGGCAGCTTGTTGAACGTCACAAAGCGGCTGCTGCGGCTCAGCTCAAGCGGGTTGTAGGCGTAGTATGGATTCGGGAACACACCCACCCTGCCGACATCCTCCTTCGCCAGTGCCTGGTCACCAACCGTATTTTTGGGCGCAGAAAAGGTGAAGGTATTGGCCTCAGTATTGATGTGGTTCGCCAGAATAAGAAACTCGTCATTTGCAGCGTACGCAACAACCCCTCTCCGCAAGAATGTGCAGAACCACATCATCGGAGTGGTCGTATTCAGGACGTCTACCTGCAATGATGGATCCGGGGTCTCGCTGTAGGGAACATTGAAAATATACAGCCATTCCCGCGGACCTGATGCAGCAATATTGTCCGTAACATTGTAGTCACTCGGCCAATAGATGCCGTCCACAGTACCACCTGCAGAGTTGTTTTCCTGATAACCCACCATTAACCTTGTAGGAGGGGTTGTTTCGACGTTGTACGCTGCCAGGGGTACGGACTTCTTGTAGTCCTGGAATGCGTACCCGGCCGTCTTGTTGACGATGAACGGTTCGAATTCGGGTTTTGCAGGAGGCGCGGTTGCACCCCGGAGATACCGGTATCCGAAAGAGTAGTCCGGATCATTCGGATCCGTCACAACGCCATTGACATCAGTGGCTGCGAGCTTGAGCAGCACATTCCGGAGTTGACCGTAGGTGACCGTAGAGCCGGAGAAGAACTGATCATAGGCATTCCCAATGGCGCCGCTGAATCCTTCCGAACCCCAGTTGCCGCCAGATCCGACGCCAGCCCAGGTCCAACGTCGCGTGCCGCTCGGAATGGACCAGTCCTTCATACCAGGAGTCGCCGGCCCCGTCACCTTGACGAGCAGACCGTCAACAACAGTATAGTCGTCGTCCCCACTCTGGTTGGACTTGTTCGCCAGCACGACTCTGTTGGCCGTAACATCGGTCAAATCCCAAAGGGTGTTACCATCGGCATCTTCCTTGAACGTCACCTTGTACGTATGTCCGTTGACTTTCGACGGGTCGACGACAATGGGGTACACAGCACCTTCGCTCAGTGATCCACCCGCCGCTGCAGTCTGCGTAACACCTTTTATGGTGTCACCGTAGGCCGACGCAAAACGCGTCCCCGGATTCGTGCCATGGGCTACGACCCGATGTATGAGGGGCGTTGATTCGAGTGCTGTGGGGCTGAAACCGGACGTGGAGTATGCGTACGCGGTGACTGCAACAAAGTACTCTGTCCCGTTCGACAGGCGGCTGATGTCCCGGATATAGTCCTTGTCGAGAACGAACGTCCGCTTTACGCCGCTGTTGGACCCAAACTGGATCGGCACCTGCAGGATGAGGCCGGTGTTCTGGTCAAACTGCCGGTCCAGAACCACTGCAGGATCGCTGGGCAGGTCGAATGTCGCAACGCGTTTTGCATCGCTGAGTGTTGATGAAGCGCTCGGCAGCTGGTAGACATTGTACCCTTCAAAATGGTAGTCACCCGGCTGGCCCACGACTTCCTCGATGTCCTTGAGACGCTGTTCATTGGACGACCACTCGAAGACGATCTTTCCATCAAGTTCGGCGATCTTCACATCCGGCTGCGGCGGCGGTTTGGGCACCGCAAACAGCGCGTTGTACGTATTCTGAACGAACTCATCATTGAACTTCATGACCGAGACACTGGAGAGACGGTCAGATCCCAATCCGAATACTGTACCCACGACGACATCCTGTGTGTCACCCGGGGCCATCGTAAATGGTCCGGATGCCAGAATAATACGCCGGTCTCCAGGAGGGAACGAGTAATCGGTACCGAGGCCGTCCACGAAACCTTTTCCCGTTACCGGATCGCCCGTCAGCACGTATGGTCCAGGCGCAATTCCCGGCGGGAACGGATAGCTGCGTTCAGGAACACTGGAAAGATCAGGACGCAGACCGCGCAGCATTCGGTACCACATGAGCGTGGACTCATAGGTGGAAGCAAGCGCCGGGTCGCTGATCGGGCTTCCCGCCGAGAAATAAATGAATCCGGTCATCGGCAGGTTCTTCTTTCCTTCAACGACTTGAAGATCGAAGATCCCCTTATCGCCCGCTTCACCGGCAACGAGAGGTCCCTGAAGAAAATCGTAACCCGCCGCTGGAGGCGCGAACCCGTATTTCTTGTACTCGTTGTCCACCGCATTGCCGTTGTAGATGAAGCCGAGACTGAGCGTTGTGTCGGAACCGCACAGGTCATCGCCGGAATCACCGAGATCCGGGTCAGACCACTGGGAGATGTACATACTGTCAACGTAGAAAGCGCCAAGGGTACCGCCGCCCACATCGACACCGCCCTTGTTGATGAGCTTGATCTTCTTGAAATAGAGGTTGCCAAGCGCATCCGTCCGCTTGTACCCCCACATGGTAACCTGACCTTCGAGGCCGATCGGCTCAGACCGATACAAGCCGAACGTGGCTGACCGGTCGAGGTCGTTGTACACAGTCCAGACAACCTGATCTGCGGGGGAGTTCGGGTCTGCACCTGCAATCCCCGGTTCATCGTACTTCCCTGAGACCAGATTGTCGACCTTGAATGATTCGCTGAACGCGGGCGGCGGCTGGTAACCGGCGGTGCCGTTGCGCTCGACATACGGAGCACCCAGGTCGACCGGCCAGTTTGTCCAGTCCGTGGCATACTGTGCCGTGATACTCGCCATTTGAGCTGCGGTCACATCCGATTCAAGAATGTTGTTGAGCGTGGCCGCATCGGTGCGGATCTCGCTCTCCGGCATGCTCGCGTAGTCACGGCGGATGCGATAGATGCGAGACCGTGCATCGGCTGGGGAGACCGCCACCGCACTCGGACCAAAGCCATTCACCTTTCCTGCCCGCGTGCCCTGGTTATAGGTCTGACCGCCGACGCGGATTTGCTGTGCCGGGACGCTTGTATGGGCTGCATCGAGGTAGAGTTTTCCGCCCCACACGAATCCGTCTTCATAGAGGGCAGCAGCGGTCCCTTTCGGGAAATAGCCACCGGACTGATCGGCAGGGCTGTGATTTCCCTGCCCATCCGATCTGAGGAACGTCGCAACGTTGTTGATGTTCAACATTGTCATCGTGGGTGTCCCGGTGGTCTTCGCCAGCTGGACCCCCCCGTCCTTCGTTTCGGGTCCCTTGGCGCTCGCGCCGCCCACCAACAGGGCAAAAACCGCGATGAGCGCAACAAGGTACCGGAAAGCTGAAACAGTGTTATGTGTCATATTCCTTGACTCCTCAATAGTGGGCTTGTGCATAGCTATTCGGTTTGCCTGCGACACAGCGGCCGGCATATCCGGCCGCCATGGTGCACACATGCCCGTTTAGAATTCCGCCCTCAGACCAACACGGATCTGCCGTGGGTTCGCATAGATGTCGCCGCCAATGTTCTGGCCGCGGACTGCCAGACCGGTGTACGACCACCGGTTGTCGAGATTTATCGCTTTGTAGAATGCTGAATAGTTCGGAATGGCGTTGAACTGCCCGGCAAGCGGGTTGTTCAACCAGCCATCGTCTGAATCCGAACCGGTCGTGGGATACACGTTGATCACTTGTTTGGTGTTCAACAGGTTCGTAATGTCCGCATAGAGCTCCATGGTCAACGGGCCCAGCGGGAACACCTTGCCGACGCTCACGTCGATATTGAAGAAGAACGGCGTCGAGGAGGTGTTGATCGGTTCAGCCGGATAGCTGTAACGCGGATCCTGTGTTGGATAGGTGCCGACTGTCCATGCATCGGACTGACCAAGGCTCGACAGTGCTTTGATCTTGGTGTACGGGTGGCCGCTGTTGAAGCTGAACAGCAACGATCCACCAAGACCCGCGAGGACGCCACCATACCGTTCATAGTCGCCCTTCTGACCCGGCCAGCGATAGTCTATCAACACCATCCCGCGATGCGTCTGGTTGAATGCCAGCGGATTGACGGAGTTGATCTGCCGTCCGATGCCCTGCTCGATGATACCGAACGCGGCTGTCGGGTTTGAGCCTGTGCCACGTGCATCAGAAAGCGTATAGTTGACGCGCGCGGAAAGGAAGCTTGAAGGCGTTTTGCGGAGTTCAAGGGTGAGCTCGATGCCCTTGGTGGTTCCGAAGTCCTCGTTGGTGTAGGCACGGTACAAAGACACTCCCTGACTCGTCGTCACGTTGCGGACCTGGAGCTGGTCACGCGTGTCCTTGTAGAACCCGCTCAATGTCATGGCAAAATCCTGCGTGATCATCTGGCGGATACCCATCTCATACTGGGTCGTCCGCTCCGGTGTCATCAGGTAGCCGACCGGTGTGAGGTATGCATTGCCACGCGAGCTCGGGCTGACCGTACGGCTCAGCACCACTGTCCCCACATACAGCTGATTGAGAGAGGGCATCTGAGCGTACTTGCCATACTGAGCGTAGAACACCGTGGCATCCGTCACCGGGAACGAGAAGCTCACGCGCGGCAACAGGAGCTGGAATTCGGGCGCCGGCACAAGCGCACCCTGATTGATGACGTCGTTTGCGACGTCGAAATCTTCAACAGCGACAAGGGGATCCGGAAACGTCTTGTGGTTCGGTTTGAAGTACTCATAACGCAAACCGATATTCAGAATGACGTCACGGAATTCCAGTTTGTTCTGCAGGTAACCCGCAAGGAACATCGGCTTGTACGGGGCATCCAGGCCGTCGTCGACGAGATTTCCGTCGATATCGTAGCCATAGTTGTTGACGGTCCCGGCTCGCCCGATTTGAGCCCTCCGGGTCTCAGCATTCGTGAACGTCTGGACTTTCTCCCCGTGGTTGCCGTAGAGGAACGCCATGTACCCCGAGGGAGTCACTGAATAGTTGCGCATCACCCAGGTATCGAACCGACCGCCGGCTTTCAACTCCCAGTTCTTGTTCATCTGGCGCGTAAGGTCAATCCCTCCGCCGAATGAGCGCTGGGTCTGGATGTTGTAGCCGTTGTTTGGTGTGTTCTCATGGGCGAGATCAAAGCCGTTAATGACACTGTATCCCGCAGGACCAGACCAGCGGCTGCGGAATCCCGTGTACCCGATGGCAGCGTTTTCGACACTGTCCGTCCATTTCTGCCAGACGTTCCCGAAATCGGGATCGAGAGTTTCCGTTTTCCGATCCAGCATGGAAGCAGAAATCTCATAGTAGGTAGAAGGATCAAGAACATGCGTCAGACGAAAGCCCGCCATGATGTCTTTTTCGTACGTCGTCGAGAATCGCTTCTGACGGAAATAGTTGAACAGTGCAGCCGGCCAGGTCCCGCCATTGGGCTGATCGGTGTACTGGTAACTGCCGGAGAGGCGAATCTTCACAGATGACAGGTCAAGTTCCAGAGTTCCCTGTGCATTGTGGTTGTCCTGCCACGACTTCGGAAGATAGTTCTCTTCGAATGTGATCGGCGACGGAAGCGGCTGACCTGCCCCGCGCGGATCAAAGGTGTCGCTCAGCAGATCAAAGCTGAACGGAGTGACCCACGTTCTCTGACGCTGACGGACAAAGTTGTTCTGATAGGCGCCAAAGAAACGCAGCTTATCCACCCCTGGTACCGGACCCCCGAATGTCGCAACGATGTTGCGGTATCCCTGGGATGAAGTGCCGAGGAACTTCTCGCCGGGCTTCGCAAGGTCGTCGGTCTCATACGACACAGAACCTTTGTACGCCGTTCCGCCAGTACGCAGGTTTGTCTTGACGATACCGGAGTTCGATCCTCCGAATTCCGCCGTGTACCCGCCGGCCTGCAGCTGAATCTCTTCGACAGCTTCCTGGACAATTGTCGTCAGGTTGTTGTTGAAGTAGGGATTGGTGGTCGGGGCACCATCGATGTAGTATGCCACCTCGCCGCTGCGCCCGCCGCGCACATACAGGTTACCGGCCTGCTGGACGACGCCAGCCTGGAGGGCAAGGATATTCTGCACGCCGCGGACCGGCAACTGATTGATTTCCTCTTGTGTCGTGATGCGCACGGTGTTCGTCGTGTTCCGCTGAATCAGCGGGCGCTCTGCCACGATCTCCACCGCCTGGACCTGGATCGCCGAACTGGTCAGCTTGAAGTCCTGCGTGGTCGTGATGCCCGCGCTGACACGCACATTCGACATGGTGAGCTGGTTGTAGCCGACATAGGAGACGCGGAGCGAATACACCCCGGGCCTCACACTGAGGATAACGTAATCCCCATTGATGTCGCATGCCGCGCCCAGGTTCGTCCCCTCGACGAACACGTTCGCGCCTACCAGCGGCTCACCGGAGTCTCTGTCCGTAATCCGCCCGCGCAGCTTGCCATCCTGGGCAAGCAGCAGCGCCGGAAGGAGAACGGCTGCAAACAATACAGCGAAGAGCCTACGTTGCATGTGTTACCTCCTCTTGTGTGTGCTGGATATCCAACAACATGTGCTGCAAAAACGCGACGCCCCGGGTAAGCAGGAAGGCAGGAACTGCGTCACCGAACTGCGTACATACCGGCAACGGACACATGATGACGCCGCGCCGCACTCGCACTACGTGCTCTGCGCCTGCGCTCGTCTGCCGCGCCGGAATGATTCACTCTGTATTTCAGGGGATCCACCTGCATTCGCTGCGATCAAACTTCGATCACAAGCACGGGGATAGAACGGTAAGACGGTGGAAAAGGTGTATCGAAGGATGCCGGATACTTCACCTCCTTTAGGTGATGGGATTAAGTTGAAGGATGGCTGAGCGTTGGTGGTGTGTCAATATAAAAATCGGTGTTGTGTTTGTCAAGTGTTTCAACCAGAAAATGCCCCCATTTCGTCGCTTTCAAGAAATCGAGCAGCCGGTGTCCGGACAGGCGCCACAAAGATTCCCGGTCCTGTAGTGTCCCCGGAAACGCTTATTTTGTTATGAGTTACAACCGCAAAGCCCGTTCAAACCCCGCCGGGGGGGGCGTTTATGCCGGCGGCTTGACCGCTTAAGGGAGTCTCAAACCGGTGAAACCCGACTCTCAAATCGGTGCCTCTCCCTCCAAATGCCTCTATTAATAGTAAGGGGGTTCTTATCGGGATGACCACCACATCGTCAGGTGCTGCAGCGCCGTCCGCCGGTCACTATAGTAAGTGATCATTGCCAGAAGATTCTCTCCGTCGTTAAGACCAGGAGCGCGTTCGGCCGGTCACAATGGCCAGGAGATTACTGCAGGATGGGACTCACGGTCGTAAAGACCAGCAGCGCTGCTGGCCTGACTGGCGGGAATCTCACGGAACCATCAGCGTCCGCTGAACCGCCGCCACTCCCCTCCCCGGCTCCACCACGTACCCGCACCGGGCCAGCGCCCGCTCCAACGCGGCCACGACCGCAACCATGTCGAGCTCGTCAAAGTATCCGAGATGAGCGATCCTGAATATCCGCCCTGTGAATTCTCCCTGTCCGCCCGCAATTGTGACACCGTTCTCGGTCTTCAACGCGCTTTGGAAGTGCTTCCATGACATACCCTCAGGCAACCAGACCGGCGTCACAGCATATGAAGGACTGTCCGAGAAGAGACGCAGTCCGAGCGCCTCGATCCCTGCCCTCAGCCCGAGAGCCAGACGTTTGTGCCTCTCCCAGATCCGGTCCATCCCCTCCTCTTTCATATGCGCCAGCGCCAGATCCAGAGCTGCCACGAGCGCGATGGCCGGAGTCCACGGAGTATCGTTCGTCTCCGCTGCGGCCAGCGCCCGCCGGAGGTCAAAATAGAACCGCGGCAACGTGGCCCTCTCCATTGCCGCCCGAGCTTTCTGACTCAATGCCACGAACGCCAGTCCGGGAGGTATCATCAACCCCTTCTGCGATCCCGTCACACAGGCATCGATCCCCCACGCATCAAAACGGAGCTCGTGCGCCCCGACCGAGGTGATGCCGTCCACACACACAAGCGCATCCGAGTGCTCATGCACCGTTGCGCTGATCGCCTGCAGATCTGTCGCCGCGCCGGTGGATGTCTCGCTGTGCGTGAGGTAGACAGCTTTCACGCCAGGATGATTCTGCAGGGCCTCAAGGATCCGCACCGGCTGAACGGCCTCCCCCCACGGAACCTTGAGTTCAACAACGGGCACGCCGTACTGCCGGGCGATCTCTCCCCACCGCGCGCCGAACTTTCCGCCGTTCACTGTGATGATGGTGTCACCCGCAGAGAGCAGATTGACGATGCACGCTTCCATCGCTCCCGTTCCGGAAGAAACCAGCGTCACCACGCGTTCGCTTGTCTGGAAGACGTACCGGAGGTTCTCCTGGACGCGGGCGAAGAGCTCGCGGAATTCCGGATGGCGATGATGCACCAGGGGCGCAGCCATCCGCAGGAGAACATCCTCAGGAACAGGAGTTGGACCGGGTGTGAAGAGACGGCTCTTCATGTGCACGTACCAGGGGAACTGTGTGGGCTTCAGGCGGCGACCGGTGACGTCCCCGGTGGAGACATCCCGCGTTCGTTTCCGCTATGCCTTGAGGTGTTCGGCGATGATCTTGACGACTTCCGCTTTCCCGAGTCCGTTGATGGACGAGAACGGAAGAACGTCGCGGCAGTTGCTGAAGCGGGAGAACGTGTCCTTCGCCGTCTGAACGATCCTCGGCATCTTGCTTGCGGGCAGCTTGTCGGCTTTCGTGAGCGCGACGAGAAACGGGATCTCGTAGTAATCGAGCCATCCGACCATCATCATGTCCAGTTCTGTCGGCTCGTGACGTGCATCCACAAGCTGCAGGACCAGCGCAAGCTGCGTGCGGGTCTTGAGGTACTGCTCGATCAGTTTGCCCCAGCTGGACCGGATTTGTTCGGGGAGGCGGGCATAGCCGTATCCGGGAAGGTCAACGAAGTAGAACTCTCCGTTGACAAGGTAGTAATTCATCTCGCGTGTCTTGCCCGGATCAACGCTGGAGCGCGCGAGATTTTTCCGGTTGCAGAGTTTGTTAATGAACGAAGATTTGCCCACGTTGGACCGGCCGAGGAATGCAATTTCCTTTGACCCGTCTTTCGGGAGCTGTCTGAGGTTGACGGCTCCCAGCACGAATTCTGCAGAGGCGATCTTCATACGCGAAGGAACGGAGACAGCGCTCTTACCGTGACCCGGCATTCTGCACAACCGGCTCAACACCGGCTGCGGCAGCTGCCGCGTGCTCACGGGCAGAGGCTTTTTTCGCCGCCTTCCGCTTGGGAGTTGTTTTACGAGCAGGTTTCTCAGCCTTTTTCGGCGTCTGGTCCTTCCCTGTATTGAAATCGACCAGCTCGATCACGGCCATTTCCGCGCCGTCACCATATCGTTGGCCCAGCTTGACGATCCGTGTGTATCCTCCGGGGCGTGTTCCCACTTTTTCCACGATCGTTGAAAACAGCTCGGCAATGACTTCCCGGTCCTTGATGAGTCTGCCGGCTTCCCGCCGTGCATGGCCCGCGGCATCCACGAACTTCTTCGCGCGCTCGGATGTGGCTGCGCCCGGTGCCGCAGCGGCATCGGCCGGCCTGGCATGCCGGGCCCGGGTGATCAGTTTTTCCACCACGAGGCGCGTTTCCTTGGCCTTCGCCACCGTCGTAGTGATCCGTTTGTGCCGCAGCAACGCCGTGGCAAGCGCAGCAAGGGTTGCCCGGCGATGACTTGCCGTACGTTTCAGTTTTCGGCCTGCAACTCGATGACGCATAGGGGTTGTCCGCTAAATATTCCTGTCGATCACTCAGTGTCTTTAAGATACTTGTCCACGTCCATCCCGAACGTCAGCTTCTCGGCCTCGACGATTTCCGAGAGCTCCGCAAGGGACTTCCGGCCGAAGTTCCGGAACTTCAGCAGTTCACTTTCTTCCCGCCGGACCAGGTCAGCGATGGTCTTGATGTTCGCCGCCCGCAGGCAGTTGTGCGACCGCACGGAGAGCTCGAGCTCATCCACCGGTGTCATGAGCACCTTGCGTACCCGCTGGAACTCCGCATCCTGCTCCGACTCCTCTTTGGGCGCCTCCGGCTCCACATCGAAATTGATGAACAACTGGATGTGGTCGCGCAGGATCTTCCCGCCGTAGGCAAGGGCATCTTCCGGCGTGATGGAACCGTCGGTTTCCACTTCGATCGTCAGCTTCTCGTAGTCGGTCTGCTGACCCACGCGCGTGGTTTCCACGAAATAGTTCACGTTGGTGATCGGGGTGAAAATAGTGTCGATGGGAATCAGTCCCAGCGGCTGATCGGGGGTCTTGTTTTCTTCCGCGACGACATACCCGATGCCCCGTCCGATGCGCAGCTCGAGCTCGAAATTCGCGTCCGCATTCAGCGTGGCAATGTGGAGCGAGGGATTCAGGATCTCGATGTCCGGGGAGGCCTTCTGAATATCCCCCGCCGTGAAATCCTGTGGCCCTTTCACCGGAACCACGATGCGGTTGGTCTTCTTGTTGACCATTTTCATCCGGACCTGTTTCAGGTTCAGCACAACGTCCGGAACGTCTTCCACGACTCCGGGAATCGTGGAGAACTCATGGGCAACGCCGTCCACACGGAAAGCGGTGATGGCATATCCGGGCAGCGACGAGAGG
>JAGDMK010000309.1 GCA_017860635.1 Bacteroidota bacterium | reverse complement strand
CCACTGGTTCTCCCGCATCTGTCCGTGGGGAACACTGATTGCAGGCATCCCGTGGGTGGCGTGGAATCCGGAAGATCCGGAACTGGGTGCTCCCGTGATCGAACCCGAGATGCTTGGATGGTTGTATGTTCTGAAGATCTCAGTCCTTGTGATATTCCTGGTTCTGTTTGTGCTCACGAAGCGCCCGTTCTGCCGGACGCTCTGTCCTCTCGGCGCCACATACGCGTTGTTCAATCGCATCAGCCTCATGCGTCTTCATGTTGAGGGACCGTGTGCGGAATGCCAGATGTGCGTCGATGTCTGTCCGGTGGACATTCGTATTTCCGATGACCCGAATTCTCCTGATTGCATCCGGTGTCTGAAGTGCACGGTCTGCAAACATGTGTCGGTTCAATGGAGTTATGTCGATGACATCCGAGCCACGGCTGTCCCTACAGTCTCTGCCAAAAGTCGACAGGGTCATTGAAGACCCGCGCGTGAAGCTGCTACTGGAGCGGCACGGGAGGACTCTCGTGGTGGACGAACTCCGCCGGTATCTTGACCGGTTACGCCATACTCTCCTCGAACAGCCTGCAACCGACTGCCCGCCGTACGATGCCCTCGTTGAGGACTTCGTTCGTGAGGCGGAGTACACACTTTTGCCGACTCTCCGCCGGTGTGTCAATGCTGCTGGTATTGTCCTGCACACCGCCCTCGGGAGAGCTCCCTTTGCAGAGGAAGCGCAGACCGCTCTCCAGGAAGCTGTGCTTGGATACTCCACGCTGCAGGTCAACCTCGAAAGCGGCAAGCGCGGAGACCGGCATGCTCACGTTGAGGAGCTGCTCAAATACCTTACCGGCGCCGAATCAGCCATCGTCGTGAACAACAATGCTGCAGCCACCCTTCTCATCCTGAATACGCTTGCCGAAGGACGCGAAGTGGTGATCTCACGGGGAGAACTCGTAGAGATAGGCGGATCGTTCCGCATCCCGGATGTCTTGCGGAGAAGCGGGGCCTCTCTTGTGGAAGTGGGAACGACCAACAGAACGCACTTGCGGGATTATGCAGGTGCTATTACCGAGCGGACCGGCGTGCTTATGAAGGTTCACCAGAGCAATTACCGGATCATCGGTTTCACGAGTGAAGTGCCAATCGGAGAACTTGCGACCCTTGCCCACGAACGCAATCTTGTGGCAGTCGACGATGTCGGGAGCGGAGCGATTGTGGATCTCAGTCGCTGGCATCTGCCCAAAGAACCGGTGGTCCGTGAATCCGTCGCGGCAGGGGCTGATCTGGTGTGTTTCAGCGGTGACAAGCTCATCGGGGGACCGCAGTGCGGCATCGTGGTCGGGAAGAAGGATCTGATTGACCGGCTCAAGCGGAATCAACTCACCAGAGCCCTCCGGTGCGACAAGATGACCTATGCTGTGTTGGCTGCAACACTACGGTTGTTTCTTGATGAAGATACGTTGCTCGCCCGGCATCCCGTGCTGCGCATGCTCACGATGCCTGAAGGAGAGATTGAGGCGCGCGCCCGGCAGCTTTCCGGGAAGCTGGAGCCAATGCTGACAGCACACGGGACGCTCGCGGTCGAAAGAGATACGTCGGAAGCAGGAAGCGGATCGCTTGCCGGTTTTGCGCTGCGGACATGGGTGGTACGAGTGATCATCCATGGTGTCACCGCCGAAACGGTGGGCCGCCGGCTCCGGCAAGAGGAGGTGCCGGTGATAGCGCGGATCAGCGACGATGCGATCACACTCGATTGCCGCACCATATCTGACGGCGAGATCCCCTGTATTGTGAAGGCTGTTGCGTCCATTCTCCGGACAATGTGAGATGCAGTCCACTTCGCCCAGACATATTGTGATCGGGATGGCAGGCCACATTGATCATGGCAAGACTGCCATCGTGCGGGCATTGACGGGTGTTGATACCGATCGGCTGAAGGAAGAGAAAGAGCGGGGGATGACGACCGATCTGGGATTTGCGTTCTTCGGTGACGACATGACCATTATCGACGTCCCCGGCCATGAGAAGTTCGTCCGTACGATGGTCGCCGGCGTCAACACCATCGATATTGCAGTCCTCGTTGTCGCCGCCGACGACGGGGTGATGCCCCAGACCCGTGAACATCTGGAAATCCTACGGCTATTGAATATTCCAGCTGGACTTATAGCCCTGAACAAGATCGATCTGGTTGAACGGGATTGGCTGGATCTGGTGACTGCTGACATTCGAACCGTGGTTGCAGGGACGTTTCTCGAGAAGTCGCCGGTCGTCCCGGTGAGTACCGTCACCGGGGAGGGCATATCGCTGCTGGGCGAGACGATTCACCAGCATTCGCAATTCGTCAGGGAACGGGAGGACAAAGGCGTCTTCAGGCTTCCGATTGACCGCGTCTTCACCATCAAGGGTTTCGGAACAATTGTTGCCGGTACAGTCCTCTCGGGAAGCGTCAAGGTTGATGACACGCTCGAACTCCTCCCTCAGGGGGTTTCTGTGCGCATCCGGGGTATCCAGGTGCATGATCATGCTGTCGGGGAGAGTCGCACGGGGCAGCGTACGGCGTTGAACCTGCAGGGCGTTGAAAAGGAGATGGTTGAAAGGGGCAACGTCCTTTGCGCGCCTGGTTTCTTCAGACCGACATCCATGCTGGATGCGCACATGCTGTATCTGCCGAGTGCCTCGAAGCCACTGGCCAACCGGAGTCGTGTGCACGTCCATTGCGGCACAAGCGAAGTCGTTGCCCGCCTGGTTCTGCTGGATCAGGAGACACTTGCCCCTGGTTCCGAGGGTCTTGTGCAGCTCCATTTTGAACAGCCGGTGGTTGCTGATGCCGGAGATCGGTACGTGGTGCGGAGCTACTCTCCCGTCCATACCATTGGCGGGGGATGTGTGCTGGATGCGCATCCCGAGAAGCACCGGCGTTTCCAGGATGATGTCGGACAGCGTCTGAACCGCCTCATGCATGGAGATCCTGCTCAACCGGTTCTGGAGCAGCTTGCGCGCCACACGTCCGGTCTGGCGACGACTGTGGATATGGCGAGACAGACAAGTATTCCAGTCAGAGCGTGTCTTGTGCATCTTGAAGAGCTGTTACGGCGAGGGTCTGCGCTCCGATTTGGCACAGACCTCTGGTGTGCTGCATCTACCATGCGCGCCACGCGCCAGCATATTCTGGAGACGCTCACCAGGTTCCACCACGAACAACCTCTCCGGACGGGAATGCTCCCCTCGGAGTTGCACTCACACATCAAGCCCGCCCTCGACCGGAAGCTGTTTGACACGGCTTGTGTCGCTCTCGTGCAGGACGGTGAAGTGACTCGTAAGAATGAGAGGCTGGCGGTAAAGGACTATCAACCTGTACTGTCACCTGAGCAACAGAGTGCTGCACAGGCAATAAAGCGTCTGTTGCTCATCAACCCCCTCATGCCGCCCGGACGCGAGGAGCTTCTTGCGAAAATGGGAAAAGACGGTGAGAAAGTATTGACTCTCATGATCGAAACCGGCGAGGTGGTGCTGCTGGAGGATCCGCCAGCATCTCGGGATAAGCCGGAAATATGCAGTACCACTCCTTGTGCACTTTGATCACAACGGTGTCACCGAGCGGGACGGTGATGTTCGCCGGTTGAAGCATGTGCCGGCACATCCATAAAGGAAGGAGGGGTTTACCGTGAGTGGGAATCATCGGGAACTACTGCAGAGCCTGGGGGTCAATCTCGATCTGCACGATCAGCTGATCGCCCACAACACCAAGCTGCATGAGCGTACACATGTGGCACAGACCTGTCGTCCGAAAGCAATGGGGCTGTTCGATGAGGCGTTCCATGCCTCGCACGGCAATCGGGTAGCAGAAATTGTGGAGTACAGGCGCAACGGTGGAAAATCCATAGGCACATTCTGCATTTTCGTTCCTGATGAAATTGCGCTTGCTGCTGGAGTGCTTCCGATTCCGCTCTGTGGCGGTTCGCACTGGCCGGTGGACTATGCCGACAAGATGTTTCCAAGGGAGATCTGCCCTCTGGTCCGCTCAACATTCGGCATGGCATTCAGCAATACGTGCCCGTACAAGAAGCTCAAAGATGCTGCTGTGGGCGAAACGACATGCGATGCCAAGAAAAAGGCCTGGGATTTGCTGGGGTTCAATGTTATGGAAGTGCCCCAGAAGAAGAACGAGCGAGACCGCGACCTGTGGCGCGCCGAAGTGCGTGCGTTCCGTGAAATGGTGGAACAGCTGAGCGGGAAGCGGCTGACGCTCGACTCCCTGCGCCTCGAAGTCCGCCGGCAAAACCGCAAGCGAATGCTGCTTCAGGAGATCAATGCTCTGCGTACGGCAACAGAACCGCCGATTTCAGGACTCGACGCGCTCCTGGTGTCGCAGGTTGCTCTGGCGATGGATGTGGATGCGTTCATCCGTGCGGCAGCTGAGCTTCTGGGGGAACTGCGCGAACGTATTGAGGATGACATATCGGCGTACGAAACGCCGGGTCCGCGCGTACTCATGGCAGGAACCCCTTCGCCTCTGGGCAATGCCAAAGTGCACTATGCTGTCGAATCTTCGGGAATGCGGATTGTCGCCGATGAGTCGTGCACAGGATCGCGGTACTACCGGGATCTGGTGGACGAAACACCTGTAACTCTTGAGGGATTGCTGGATGCTGTGGCAGACAGGTATTTCCGGATTGACTGCTCCTGCTTTTCTCCGAACCATGAGCGAATAGAGCATCTGTTGGATATGGCAGAGCTCTATCACGTGGACGGTGTGGTGCAGAACATCCTCTCCTTCTGCCACGGATACAATGTCGAAGCCAAGGTCGTCGAACAGGCGCTGCAGAAGCGTGACATACCGATGTTGAAGGTGGTGACTGACTATTCGTTTGAAGATCTGGAACAGCTTCGGGTGCGTCTCGAGCCGTTCCGGGAGATTCTTCAGGCAAAGACCGGAGCGAGTGCCAGGGCGGAATGACCACCTGTGTCCAACAGAACCCGAACGCGATGATACCACGAGTGTCCGCCCGGGAGAGGGTACAGTGACATCAAATATGACCCAGCGCCACCTTGATGCCGGAAATATTTCAGAGGGGCTGTTGAATGTGACGACTTAGTCCATTGATCCGTCGCACAAAGACTGCTTGATCGTGACATGGTCACCTGCGGCATCGACATAGGATCGACGACGATTGAGGTCGTTCTGCTGGAGGGGCAATCCCGCTTGGGGGCGGCGATGGTGCGGTGTGGATATGCGCCGTCGCAGAACGCGGAGCGCATGCTCTCCCTTCTGCTTGAATCCTCCGGACTCAAGCGAAAGGATGTCAGAAGAGTCGTCGCTACAGGCTTCGGCCGGAACTATTTTCAGGGTGTGGACAGGGTCGTGTCGGAGATCGCGTGCCACGCTGCGGGAGTACTTACGGTCTTCCCGGAAGCGCGCACCGTCATTGAAATCGGCGGACAGGACTCGAAAATGTTCAGTGTAGACAGGGAAGGACGAGTCCGGGATTTTGTGATGAACGATCGGTGTGCCGCCGGGACAGGCCGCTTTGTCGAAACGGTCGCCCGATGTCTGAATATGGACGTGGAAGAAACCGGGTCAGCGGGTTTGCGTGCACGACAGGCCTGTGCCATTTCATCAATGTGCGCGGTGTTCGCGGAAACCGAAATCATCGGCTTGCTCCATCAGGGTGTGCCGGTGGAAGAGGTCCTCCGG
>JAGDMK010000107.1 GCA_017860635.1 Bacteroidota bacterium | reverse complement strand
TTGTGCAACACGCAGGTCCAATTGATGTATCCAGGGAGTCCGCGCACCGTTTCTCTCTGCAACCCGTCCGCGGTGCGTCGAAAGGTACTCGTCTTCTGCGATGAACTTGAAAAGCTGATTGTAGGCATCATCTGTGTAAAGAAGCTGGTTGCCCTCGTCATCATAGAGTTTAATTTCCGAGTATTGACCGGGAATAAAGAAGAGATCATTGAACGATTCACCGTCCCCATTCATGTCTCCGTCATACACATAGGAATACGGCGTTCCTGAGACTCCGGTATAAATCACACCGATTGTTGTCGGAGCGCCGGACCACCACTCACGCTGATACGAGAACGCCGCCATGAGGCGATGCGTCCTGTCAAAGTTGGAGAAGTTCAGTTCCTGCTCGTTAGGGTGAATAGCCGGGTTGTAGCGCCACTGGTCATAGGCATTGTCCCAAGCGCCGCTGTTAATATCCTGCATGCTCCCCGTGCTGTACCCCAGGCTCGCAAACAGGCCGTTCCCGACAGGGCGGTGTTCGAGTTGAAGAGTGAGGAATGTCGTGCTTCCGTCATTGGCGTTCGACATGAGCATGGCGTCAGTGAACCGGTCATCGTTCCTCTTGAAGATCACCCTCTGATCTCCACTCCCCTGAGTCACGATCGCAGGGCCTGAATACTGCATGATGCCGACAGCCTTAAGGTTGATGTTTCTGAATGCCACACCATTGAGTGTGCGGGAATACATCGATTCGAACGATGCCACAAGATTCCATGGCAGCACAAAATCCACCGCGAGCGTCCATCGCACCTCCTGCGGCAGGACGAAGCCCGGACTGACTACGACTATTTCCATCGTCTCACGCAGACTGTTCGTAGGTCCGGCCACCGGTTGCGCCGATGGATCAGCAACGAACTTCGGCGCAGACAGTATCGATTCTTTGAGGTGCACGTAGTCCAGACCTGTGTGGCTATACAAGTTGTCAATCCATGCATACGGAATGCGCCCCGTGAACAGCCCAACACCACCCCGCACCTGGACAGAATGATCTGGCTTGGGATCAATCGTGAATCCGATACGCGGCGACAGCATGGGACGTGTTTCAGGGACCCGTGTAGTCGAGACGTCGTATCCCATCGGCAGAAATGCATCGTGAACATCGGGGTTGTTCTTTGGTCGATCAGGAAACAGCGGAAGGTCCACGCGGACCCCGATCGACATTGAGAGGATGGAAGAGAGCGCCCACTCATCCTGCAGGAACGCTCCGAATTGCAGTGCGCGCCAGCGCGTCTCAAGATCTTCCCCCGGGTTTCGCGCATACCGGTACTCGTACTCGCTGGGCTGCCCCCGCACAAAGTCTGCGCGGGAAGCAAACGTGTAGTGTCCCCACTGGTTCGAGAGCATTTGGGACTTGAACCAATGCACATCGCCCTGGAGCCCTCCGGTGAGGAGATGGGCGCCCAGGTTCATGTTCGCGGTGTTGCGGACTTGCAGGTGGTCTTCTGATGAGCGATTTCCGTTTCCACCGATTTCACTGCCGAAGGTCAGGTGATTCCACCATCGCAGCTTGTCAACTTCAGTCACATCCACGAATGGAAAAGGCGTCCCCAGAGGAGTCGACGTGAACGTCCGTCGCGTATAGCCGATCAGGAGTTCGTTTGCCAATGACGGCCCGATGAGACTATTCAGCGAGGCGACACCAGAGTGCACGGTGTTGTGATTACGGGCCAGGGTCCCTTCTGCGAAGACCGTCGTCCCGTACGGGGGCCTGTCCGACCGGCTTGTGAGAAGATTGTAACGCACACTGAGTCGTTGCCTGGGATCAATAGTCAAATCAAACCGTGCAAAGATGTTCGCAGACTGGCGTTGCAGGGAGACGATATCCATTCGCCCGGGATCATAGCCGTGCACCGTGTCAAGTACCGCCTGAAGTTGAGCAATCGCCGCCGGGGAGAAGCTGAACATTGTTCCCCCGGTTGTTGGCGCGTCAAACTGTCGTTCGATAGGAACACGCATGCCGGAGAACTCCGCCGCCACAAAATAGAATGCCTGTGATTGACTGATCGGTCCACCGATCCGGAATCCGGCCCGATCATCGGCATACCCGCGCAGGTCCGACCTGCCATTGTCCGGGTTCCGGCCAACCCACCATCCACCCGCCCCCTCTCCGTACACGCTCCCGGTGAGGACGTTCGACCCGCCGCGCGTGAGTGCCGCGATTGAGGCACCGGTGAATCCGCTTCGCTGCACATCAAACGGCGATAGATCGACTTGGACCTCCTGAATTGATTCCATCGTCACCGGACTCATCTGCATTCCACCGGGCATGGATTCAGCCTGCTGCAGCCCGTACTGATCTCCGATTCCAATGCCATCTAGCGACAGTTCGTTGTATATCCGGTTGAATCCGAGCGCGCTTTGCTCGAACATATAAGGGGAGAGCCGCTCGGCGTCCTCAAGCGAGCCCGAAGCGCGCGGAAGCGCATCCAACTGTTCTTTGTCGACACGGAGGGATCCGCTGCCCGCTTGTTTTTGCGAGACGGCTTGCGGCTTCCCCGTGACGACTATCTCTTCCTCTAACAGGTTCACCTGAGGCAGGACCACGTCCACGCGTGCCCTCTCGTATGATCTGAGATAGAGACCTGCCTTCACCTGTGTGCCGAACCCGATATGCGAGATTTTGAGCGTATAGGGACCGCCGACGCGGACTCCGGCAATACGGTAGTGACCGTCATCTCCCGCCGCGACTCTGTACAGAGTGCCAGTTGGCACATGAAGCAGCTCTATGTGAGCGCGCGGTATCGCTGATCCATCGGCGGCAGTGATATTGCCCTGCAAAAATGCCGCACTGGAGGTCTGGCTCCGGAGAAGGACGGGAAAGAGAAGGATGATCAGAAGGGGCAGGACACGGGCAGGAATGTGAGACGCATTGTCACAATGCGATTGTGCACCACTCGAGAAACGATCCATGTTGCGCGGGCCTCGGGTATTCCAGTGAGGCGTCACCGATCACGTTGTCAGCATCACCGGCCCGACTTCACGCGTGAGTGAATTGTCCCCCAGGGACGCAGTTCAGGAGTATAGTAGGGAAACAGATCAACAAGGTCAAATGTGGCCTGAGCACGAAGAAACGAATCCTGGCGGGAGGTCCGACGGTTGTTTGACTCCCATCCCACGCTGCCGTATATTGGCGCCGTACCGCTGACTCTTAAAGTCGCAGGGATCAAACACACTGCGTGGTCGAAGTATCTTGAAGGTGATCGGCGCGACCAGAAGACACTTCAAGAAATTGTCACTGCCGTAGGGCGGGCGCAAGGAGGGATTCGTCGTGACCTTTGGAGACTCGTCTGTCTTGTTCTGCTTGACAGCGGTGGTTGCGCTGAGCAGCGGCTGCACGGAATCGACAGCTCCGGATGATTCGTCCGTCAAGGCCGCGTACGTGCACACGAGGGCGAGTTGGGCTCCCGACAGAGAGACGATCGCCTTCCGCCGCGAATCTGGCGGCACGGCAGGCATCTATCTCATTGGCAGCTCCGGCACCAACCTCCGGCTGCTGCGGGCGGGCGAGGGTGTAGGCTACACATGGTCACCCGACTCGCGCTGGCTTGCCTTCTCCGCTCTAGGATCGCTCTATAAGATTCGCGCAAACGGCGACAGCCTTACGCAGCTCACTTCCGGCACACGCGACATACGCCCGGCCTGGTCGCCTGATGGCACCCGGATTGCATTCGTTCGCACGGGTATCTGGCTTCTCAATCTGGAATCACTGGCCGTACAGTCCTTGTCGACGACGGGCGACTTCCCCAGCTGGCACCCCAATGGCGACGAGGTTGTGGTTCTGAATGTGGGTCAGCAACAGTCCAATCTCCAGTTTCCGTATTCCGTCGATGCGATCACTGCGGCCACAGGGGAGTTAAGGACCCTGCACTCGTTTCTGTCTTCCGATGATTGCGGGTTTGGCTCGATCAGTCCGAAAGGAGATATCTACCTGTTCAGCGCGATGCCGGACAAGGGGTTGTCTCAGGTGTGGGTGGTCTATCTAGCGAAACAGATGTCTGCAAAACTAACGACGGACGGAGGTGATTATCCGACCTGGAGCCCGGACAACATCACAATCCTCTACACGCGGACTGCTGAAGGAGACGGAGCGTTGTGGTTGATGTATCCAGACGGTTCGTTGAAAAGACGGCTGACTTCCCCTTAACGTGAATGCCGTAGTGTCTTTCGTTGGGTAAATTCCGGTGATTTCCCCGCCCCCCCCCCGATCGCTGCTATTCGACCTCTCCCTCTAGTTCAGATTTCTCTCTGGTGTAACCCGGGGGAACCTCAAATGAGGACGCAGGGAATGATCCCGGCCGAATCTTTGTGATCTTCTCATAGGTCCCGGTTCCGCTGCTTTCAATGGGGAATCCATCGACCATTTCCATCGAGGCGAAAGTGTTTCGTCCGGCGCCGATCGATGTGAACAGGGAGGCAATCCGCTGGAAGTCCTTCCGCAGCGATGCGTAGTTCGGCACATCTTTCGTGGCCCATATCGATTCCACAACCTTGCCGTTCCGCTTGAAAGTGTAACCTGTGCAGCGGTATCCGTCGATGGCTTTCTGCTCCCCGGTTTGAACAACTTCTGTCTTCACCTCATCGCGCTGGCCGGATACAGCCCCCATCCGCTGCTCCAGCATCTTCCGTTGTTCCGCCGGCATGCCTTCCATTCGTTTTTTCATTGCGTCTGTCATTTTGGATCGACCTTCTTTGATTTTGGATTTCAACTGGGTAAAGGTCATCTCTGTATAGGTCTTTTGGGCCGGATTCAGGGATATCATCAACTCCTTATCCAGTCGAAGAATGCTGATCTCTCCATCCTTCTCCTCCTGTCTGAACATACCCGGCATGTACAACCCCTTATCGACCTCTGACCTGCCGGTCCCATGGAGGATCTCAAACGAGATACCTTGCGCGAGACTGGTGAACGCGATGAAAGGAATCAACACACCGCCAAGAATTCCCCGAAAAGTCCGTTGTAGCATTTTGGTCTGCTCCCGAATATGGTGACACCCTGGGCCGTTGATTGCCGTGCAGATGTCCTGCTAGTGGAACGACCACGCCGGAAGGAAGGTTCCTGATCAGTCTGACTCATGTGTGAGAACGTGGGTGGCGTGGCCGAAGCCGTTGCGACTCATTCGTATAGTCTCGAACCTGAAGTCCCAGCTTGAAAGAGTGGAAGAAGCAGGCATGTTGATCATGCGGCAGCTGTGAGTGCCGTTTCTCCGCGGTCAGAATTGTTGATTTCGATAGGAACTCTCAGCAGGATATAGTTCGAGTTTTCATGAGTCTCGCGGAGCCAGGGAACCTGGTGTGCGAATCGTCGGGTTCCCTTCATGCACTTCCTCCTGAGTCTCCTTTCTCACATCGTTTCCACAAAGCCTCAGTTCGCGCTTCCCCTTTTACGCATCCCTTTTGATGATGACTGCGAAGGTCGACGCCACGATGTGATCCGTATTAGTTCAACCATTTTGCCCTCCATGTTCGTTTGGAATTTCTTCATGCCCGCTCACTGCAGCCTGGATCCGGCGGAGAACGTCGTCTCTCTCTGACAATTCCATTGTGAGCGATCGGGCTATGTTCGCGCTCACAAAGTCTACAAGCGCTCGTTTGAGGAGCCTTGTATCATCAACGGGTATTTTCTCAGCTTCCACATGGTATTTGAATGCCGTAAGGAGGGGGAGCCGGTCTATTCTGACTGCCGAGACCCAGCTGTTCACACGAAGTGTCCTGCGGGGGATCTCGTCTATTGCAGATGTCACGACAGCAACGTCTTCGCCGAGTGCCTCTGCGATCTTTTTCGACATGGCCGCTGTTGTCGCCCGCCTTCCCAACTCAATGTTCGAGTAGCTGCCCTGTGAAATCCCTGCAGCGCGGGCGAGGTCAACCGTCGTCACGGCTTTCTGGATTCGAAGTTCCCTCAGTGTCATTTCCTCCACCTCGTTACTATGCTGTGAAATATTTCAATGCATGTAAAGACATATCTTCTTCCTGAGAATCGATGCTGCGTCAATGCTTCGGAAGATCTGGATACCCTTCGAATGTTGCCCGTGTTTGTGAGACATTCATGCTCGACAGATCACCGCGGCACGATCACATCTATAGCAAACCGATCTCCTGGACTGTTTGTTCCCCCCGCAGAGCAACGGGTGAGCTGCCACTCGCACAATTTCTTCCCGGTCTCGGGAACAAGATCAACTCACCGCGTGTTAGAGCTGATGTTTCGAGTCTCGTCCTGAGAAGTTCTCTGGAGACCGTGAGTGGGGAAGATTCCGCGTGAGAGAGATCGTTTTCAAATCGTCCCATCCTTTTGCCCACCAGTCCATCCCCGGCAGCATCGTGATCGAGAGGTATCCCATTGACACGTCCCATGCGTCTTCGACGATCAAGTGTTGCTGTCCTAAACAACTCATACACCATATTCAAGGAGTGCGCACCATGCTGCAACGATCTGTTGCTCGTCGACTTTTTGCGGGTGTTCCTTTCGCCCTCGCTCTACTGCTTGCTTCTTGCCAAAAGGACGCAAGTGACCCCATCTCGCCGCAACCGGCAACGACAGCCACCAGCGCTCATACGAGCCTTGCAAAGGGCCCGGCTACACAACGGCCCCTCTCGGATTTCTTCAACACCCAGAACACCACATTCTTCTGGTACGACACGGAGAATCCGCAGTATGCTCTGATTTCTGATTACGCGGGCCTGATCGCCAAGTCTTATGGCCTCAATTTGGGAACCACGTTTGATGGGAAAATCACCGAAACACCCCTTGCAGACGGAACCGCAGACGTCGTTGTGGATATCCGAGGGGAGAACGTTCTCACGTATACACAGCTTCTTAACGCCCCGTTCAGCGTGGTTTTCGGCGCTACAGGATTCCAGGTCAAGAACAATGGAGCTACGCCCGCGTTAGGCACTGTCCGCTTGAAATGGGAGTTCATCAACCCTGCCCCCGGTGCCCCTATTCCAGCAAATGTCGGGTATGTGGGCTCAACTCGGATCGATCTCAATGCCCAGGCGTTCGGCGAACTCCGGGCCGCATCAGGGCTCGGGCCGGATGGTACGCCGGGAAGGACCTGGACCAACCAGGTTGGCCTCCTGACGACACCTGCGCACACGAACAAACCTCTGGATGACGGATATGCCGTCGAGTTTGTGAAGATTACCACAACATCAGGGCACTAGTCAACACCCATCACATCTTCGCGAGGACTCCGCCCTCCATGGGCGGGGTCTTCGCGCATTCTGCCTCCATTCAGCGCCGTGCTCCCCACCACACCGAGCTGCCGTATCTTGGTTCCAAAAAGAGAATTCGTCAGGCAGTAAAGAACCTCCCGGACAAGGATTCGACAATCACTCATTCGAAAAATCGGATTTAAGGTTCTGATTCGTGGTGCCAGCGGCAATATTAGTGTGTCTATGACGCTAACTGCCCTCGTATCATGCCCTCCTATCGCAACGGATTGTTGACTATCCAGATCCCCCTTCGTATGTTGCCTTGGCATTCCGGATTCTCCGTGCAACGCGGCTCACACGCTCCTGTGGAGTCCTCCCATGATAGGCCAGATTGTTTCCCACTATCAGATCCTGGAAAAGCTGGGCGAAGGAGGAATGGGTGTTGTATACAAGGCCCATGACTCTACCCTCGATCGCCTCGTGGCCTTAAAATTCCTTCCGTCACGCCTCACATCCGAGGCCACCGAGAAGGAGCGATTCTACCACGAGGCACGGGCAGCATCTTCCCTGAACCACCCGAACATCACTACCGTATACGAGATCTGCGAGCACGATGAGAACGTGTTTCTCGTCATGGAGTACGTGGAAGGAGAAACTCTCAAAGCTCTTGCCTCCCGTTCGATGCTCCCGCTCACCCAAGTTCTCGAGGTGGCGATGCAAGTCGCAGACGGACTGGCGGCCGCCCACGACAAAGGAATCGTTCATAGGGACATCAAGTCCGACAATATCATGATCACACCGAAGGGAACGGTGAAGATCATGGACTTCGGGCTTGCCAAGGTCAAGGGGGTGACGGGACTTACCCGGGCCGGTTCAACCCTCGGCACGGCCGCGTACATGTCACCGGAACAAGCCCGCGGGGAGGAGGTCGATCGCCGTACCGACATCTTCTCCTTTGGAGTTGTCTTGTATGAGCTGATTACCGGCAAACTTCCGTTCCGGGGTGAACACGATGCTGCGCTCCTGTATTCGGTGGTAAACGAGCAGCCAGTGCCGATGACACGGTTCAATGACAAAGTGACTCCTGAGGTGGAACGGATCGTCGCCAAAGCACTTGCTAAAGAACGTGACGAGCGGTACCAACGCGCAGATGACATGCTCTCTGATCTGCGTCGCGAACGGAAGCATCTGGATTTTGCTGCCGCCGGATACACGTCGATCACAGGCTCAACAACGCAGGTCCGACACCAGGCTTCTTTGCCCGGTACGGTACCCCAGGGGGAACAAGCAGCCACCGGAGTCGTCTCTACACCGCAGCGGAAACGGCGGATCCTCCCCTATCTCGCTGCTGCTCTGTTCCTGGGAGTTGCAGTTGTCTGTTTCATTCTGTTCTTCCCCTATGCTCCTTCGAGCGTAGCCGGGAACAAAACAATCGCCGTCCTGCCCTTCACCAACCTCGCAGGGGACAAAGACGAAGAGTATTTTGCCGACGGCATGACGGAAGACATCCTCACCCAACTTGCCAAGATCGGCGAGATCAACGTCATCTCCCGGACATCTGTTATGCAGTACAAGGGGACGACGAAATCGATCCGGGAGATTGGCAAGGAGCTCAACGCCGGGGTGATCCTGGAAGGAAGCGTTCGCCATGCCGGGGATCAGGTCAGGATCGTCGCCCAGTTGATCGATGCGACAAATGACACGCACCTCTGGGCTGAGACGTACGATCGGGAGTACAAGAAGATCTTCGTCATTCAAAGCGAGATCGCTCAGAATATTGCCTCCGCACTCAAGACCCGCCTCTCTCCCGTAGAGGTGGAGGTGTTGTCGGCGCCCTCTGAGGCGAATACGGCCTCGTATAGTCTCCTCCTCCAGGGAAGGTATTTCGCGAATCGACGTGACCGGCTCAATCTCCTCAAGGCCATCGATTTCTATGAGCGTGCGCTCGACATCGATTCCAACGACGCACGCATCTGGGCCGCACTTGCAGAAGCTCACCTGTCTCAGATGGCTTTTGCGCAAGACGGCATGAGCGGTTCTCTAGAGAATGCGAGGAAGGCAGGCCTGAAGGCGGTCGCTCTCGATGAGAAGCTGGCCGATGGCCACCGAGCTCTTGCAGAGGTTCTCTACACAAAAGATTGGGACTGGCGAGGGGCTGATCGTGAGTTCAGTCGGGCGTTGGAGCTCGGCCCGGGAGACGCAGCGACAATGAACCGGAAATCCCTATTTGCGCTCGTCCTCGGCCGGGTGGATGAGGCAATAGCATTTGCTCAGAAAGCTGTTACGCTCGATCCGGTTTTTGACAGAAGTCACTGGGGTTTGACATACATTTACTGGTACGCGAATCGGCCGCGTGAATCAATAGCCGAAGGGCGCAAAGTGCTTGAATTGAGTCCGCAGTACCCGGCCGCGCATACGATACTCGCCTTCAACCTCCTTGCCCTGGGCAATATTGACAGCGCGATCGCAGAGGCGAAGCTTGAACCTGAGTGTATGCGTTCCGGGGCGAAGCCGACCGTGCGTTCGAGTGGCTCGAGACCGCGGCCAGGCTCCGTGATCCTGGAGTGACGCAAATCCTCGGTGATCCGTTGCTCAGGCGGATTGAGAGCGATCCCCGGTTCGCAGCCTTCCTGAAGAAATTGAAACTCGCCGAATGACGTAGATGACTTCATTCCCCGCCCTCAGTCCAACGCCGAGAGAGCACCTGCGACGGAAATCTGAGGTGGACTCGAACAGGGGTCTGAAACAGAGGTGCCACACCGGCACGATGTGGCATCCTCGAGACACAGAATAGCCCCCCCAGCTGCGGCGCGACACAAATACCAAGGGGCTGCCTCAGAACTCATGAGACAGCCCCTTCTGGGTGCTATGGACTGAAGACGTCTCTGCGACACTCACTTGATGTCGAAGCGGTCCAGGTTCATCACCTTGGTCCACGCCGCGATGAAGTCATGCACGAACTTCTCTTTCGCATCATTCTGTGCATAGACCTCGGCGAGTGCGCGCAGCTGCGAGTTCGAACCGAACACCAGGTCCACGCGGGTGCCTGTCCACCTGGGTGCACCTGTCTTGCGATCTCCTCCTTCGAACGTCTCCGCAGCATCGGAGGTTGGTTTCCACACGGTGTTCATGTCGAGCAGGTTGACGAAGAAGTCGTTGGTGAGTGTGCCAACCCGTTTCGTAAACACGCCGTGTTTCGACCGACCCACGTTTGCACCAAGCACACGCAGGCCGCCGACGAGCACCGTCATCTCAGGCGCGCTCAAGGTCAAGAGCTGTGCCTTGTCCACCAGCAGTGCTTCGGGTGAAACGGTGAAAGCCGTTTTCTGATAGTTACGGAAGCCGTCGGCCTGGGGCTCAAGCACGGCGAACGATTCCACATCGGTCTGCTCTTGCGAGGCGTCCGTCCGGCCAGGAGTGAAGGGAACAGTCACTTTGAAACCGGCTTTCTTCGCAGCCATCTCGACGCCCGCGCAACCTGCCAGAACGATAAGGTCGGCCAGCGAGACCTTCTTCCCGCGGGACTTTGATTTGTTGAATGCGCTCTGGACCTTCTCCAGAGTTTTGAGAACCTTTGCGAGCTGAGTCGGCTGATTGACCTCCCAGTCCTTCTGTGGGGCCAAACGGATGCGCGCACCGTTTGCGCCTCCGCGTTTGTCCGAACCACGGAAGGTGGAGGCTGAAGCCCACGCTGTGGTAACAAGTTCCGATACCGACAACCCCGAGGCCAAAACCTTAGCCTTGAGATAGGCAATGTCCTTCGCGTTGATCAATGGGCGCTTGACGGGTGGGACCGGATCCTGCCAGATCAGATCCTCCGCCGGAACTTCAGGGCCGAGGTAACGGGCTTTCGGCCCCATGTCGCGATGGGTCAGCTTGAACCAGGCGCGGGCGAAGGCGTCGGCGAACGCCTGAGGATCCTTGTGGAATCGACGCGAGATAGGCTCATAGATCGGATCGAAGCGCAGCGACAGGTCGGCTGTGGTCATCATCGGCCGTTGTTTCTTCGAGGGATCGTGCGCGTCGGGGATCATGTGCTCTTCCCTAAC
This sequence comes from Bacteroidota bacterium, assembly GCA_017860635.1. Lineage (GTDB taxonomy): Bacteria > Bacteroidota > Ignavibacteria > UBA10030 > UBA6906 > JAGDMK01. Next base: position 4,687 of record JAGDMK010000107.1, on the reverse strand, counting down.
ATCCTTGGCCATCCATTGCCAGGCGCCGGCCGGGCTCTTAACAAGCTCCCACTCGTAACCGAACAGCATGTCGAAGTAACCGTTATCCCATTTAGTCGGTTTGGGCTTCCATGCTCCTTCGATGCCACTGGAGGTGGTATGGACACCCTTGCCGGTGCCGAACCGGTTTTTCCAGCCCAGTCCCTGTTCTTCCAAGGGAGCAGCTTCCGGTTCCGGACCTACGAGTTTCGGGTCGCCCGCGCCGTGCGCCTTACCGAATGTGTGTCCGCCGGCGACGAGCGCGACAGTCTCTTCGTCGTTCATCGCCATCCGGGCGAACGTTACGCGCACGTCGCGGCCTGATGCCACGGGATCGGGGTTGCCGTTCGGACCTTCGGGGTTCACGTAGATCAGCCCCATCTGTACCGCGGCCAGGGGGTTCTCAAGATCCCGGTCACCGCTGTACCGTTTGTCTCCCAGCCAGGTATTTTCGCTGCCCCAGTAGACGTCCTCTTCCGGCTGCCAGATGTCCACCCGGCCGCCACCGAAACCGAATGTCTTGAACCCCATTGACTCCAGCGCGCAATTGCCGGCCAGAATCATGAGATCGGCCCAGGAGATTTTGTTTCCGTATTTCTGCTTGATGGGCCAGAGCAGGCGACGCGCCTTGTCCAGGTTGACGTTGTCGGGCCAGCTGTTGAGCGGCGCAAAACGCTGGTTGCCGGTGCCACCGCCACCACGGCCGTCCGAAGTGCGGTAGGTGCCGGCACTGTGCCAGGCCATACGTATAAACAACCCTCCGTAGTGGCCCCAGTCGGCAGGCCACCACTCCTGCGAGTCGGTCATGAGCTTGTAGAGGTCCCTCTTCAGTGCAGACAGATTGAGCTTCTTGAATTCTGCAGCGTACTTGAAGTCCCGGCCCATCGGATTGGAAGCCGGGGCGTGCTGGTGAAGAATGCCCAGGTTCAACTGGTTGGGCCACCAGTCGCGATTGGATGTCCCCCTGCTGGCAGAGGTCATCCCGGAGTGTCCCGTTACGGGGCACTTGGTTTCTTCATTCATGATGGTTCTCCTGGAGTTGGAGGCTGGTTTGAACACGATCGGTTAATTGAGGTCTGATCAGATACCATTGAAGATGTAATGACATTTGTGGACGGATGACTGCCGGGTCGGGTTTGGAATGAGATGTAGTATACATTTAGACAGAGTCTAAAGCAAGCAGAAAAACTATCGTTTCCGCTTTCCCCTGACTATGACCTGAACATCCCTGATGACCACACGTTTCAGATTCTCCTGGCCTCTGATGATAAGATCTTCCCAGGGAATATCGGTAATCTCGCCCGTTTCTTCATCAATGAAATGGTGATGAGGCTGCGTGTTCGCGTCAAAGACGATCGTTTCTTCCAGCAGTACCTGAGCTTTCAGGACGTTCTTTTTGACAAGCAGATTGAGCGTATTGTAGACCGTGGCTCGCGATACCGAATGGCAGATGCGTTTTGCTCGCTTGAACACAGCGTCTGCACTGAGATGCTTGTGTGCATCCATGACTGACCTCACTACAGCAATACGTTGTGGTGTTGGAGTCAGGGAGCATTGTTCCAGCAATTCAGCAGCACGATTCATGCTGAAATATGCATGGAAGGAGGGAGAATAACAAGACGGGATCTGGCCGTCGTGGTAGCAGCCTGAATTCGGCAACCGTTAACCGGCCGACTAGGCCCCTTGTGCCTTGCTCTGTTACCCAGCCACGTTCGTATATCCGGCAGCGAACGTAGGCCGGATGGATGGCCGGGAGGTTTGACCTCGCGGTTAAGGAATCCCCGCCTGCCATCGCCGAACACACATGGCAGGCGGGTCGACCTGCTACCCGCAGAAGGTGTCGCTCCTGTGCGGCTGATCACTACCAGAGGAACGCCGCGCAAATCAGAATGGCGATGCCGGTAATGGTGCTTGTCATCGAAAGCTGGTGGAGCTGCCTGCTTGCTTTAACGAAATCCTCAGTGGGAACTGATCCGGCACCGGGCGCTGCCCGCCGCAGACGGGGAACAACAACCAGGGCAATGAGCAGGCCGACAATGATCACCACGACTATGAGCAGATGCTTCACCGTCAGGATCATTCCCATGTCCGACGAGGTATCGAGCAACATTCCTTCAGGAGTCTTGAGGAAACCGGTAATCAAGAGCAGGATGATCGATGTCCAGGCGGTGATGGTGAACCGTTTCGCGAGAAGCCCCATCAATTTGCCTCCCTCGCGGGGATCAATCTGTCTCACGACCGGCTCAAGTATGGCCTTCATAAAGATGGCGCCGCCGAGCCATATGACCGTGGCAAGCAGGTGGACCAGGTTTATCAACGAGTCTGCCATTTCGAACCTCCTCAGATATCTTTGTGTTTGATGTGGACAAAAATAGCAATTTCCATAATCAGACGAAATAGTCTGAAATAAGTTTCACCCAACATAGGCCATCCTGCACGCCGGTCACCGAATGCATATCGGTGCTAAGTTATCTGTGGGTGCGCAGGAAAACCTGGATTTTCGGTTAAAAAGAGGCGGGTTTTCGTGACCGACCATGAACACTTTGCAGAACAACGAACCCCGAAGTGCGTACTCCCGCGACTCGAGGTTTTCTATTACTGCTCAGCAGCCGTCGGATTCTTCCCTAACACACCAGCCTGTATCCCACGCCAGCTTCCGTGACAAGAATGTGAGGAGTCGTGGGATCGCGCTCAATCTTCTTCCGCAACTGTCCTACAAATACCCTGAGGTACTGAGTTTCCTCGGCATAGGCGGGTCCCCAGACTTCGCGGAGCAAGAAGGAATGCGTCAGAACCTTGCCGGGGTTTCTGACAAACAGCTCTAGCAGATCATATTCGGTCGGGGTAAGCTTCACTGTCCGCCCGCGGACAATCACCGTCCGGGCCGACAAGTCGGCCGTGAAGTCTTCCGATGTAAATACCTGGTCCTCTTGTCCGGAGATGCGGTGGCGAAGGAGTGCCCGAACCCGCGCGAGCAATTCACCGGTGCGGAATGGCTTGGTGAGATAATCGTCCGCTCCCCCATCGAGCGCGGACACTATAGTATCCTCTGCTTCACGCACAGAGAGGATAAGGATGGGAACCGAGGATCTGGACCGTAGTTCTCTGAGCACGTTCATACCGTCCATATCCGGCAGACCGAGGTCCAGAATGATGACGTCAGGTCTGTCGATACCCGCTCGCTCAAGCCCTTCCCTGCCGGTTTCCGCCAGCGCTACCTTATGTCCTTCCTGTTCGATGATACGCCTGAGGAGCCGGCGCATCTGGACCTCGTCGTCAATGACGAGAACGGTTGCCGGATGGGTCTGTGCGCTCATGTTAGTGCCACCGATGGAGGTGTCGAACCGAGGGGGAGGCGAAGGATGAACTGTGCTCCACCCCCGTCCCGGTTGGTGCAGGAGATGGTGCCGCCATGGGCATCAACAATCCCACGGGCAATGGAGAGTCCGAGCCCGGTGCCGCCGCTTCTTGTGCCTTCGCTTCGATAGAATTTCCCGAATATCTTGTTGACATCCTGAGGGGGTATGCCCCGGCCGTTGTCGGACACACTGATGACACATTCGTCCTCCTCGATGTACGCGGCGATGTCGATCGCTGTTGCTCCGGTAGCGTGAACCGCTGCATTATGGAGGATGTTGATCAGGACCTGTTCGAGCAGTCCTTGATCGGCCTGAATGAGAGGTACGGATTCCGACACTTCGATCGTGACCCTGAGGCGTTGAAGAAGACCTTCCATCTTGCGGACCGCCGTGCCGATCAGATCGGCAATATCGCACCAGTCCCGCTTGATCTTCAGCAGCCCTGACTCCAGTCTCGTCATGTCGAGCAGATTCTGCACGAGGTGGTTCAGCCGATCAGCGGCATCGTGCAAATCGGTGAGGATCTCAGCCCGGGGGCTCCCGGAAGACTGAGGTTCGTGCTGCAGCTGCTCTATCGCACCCAGGATTGTTGCGACCGGGGTTCGGAATTCATGCGAGAGCGAATCGAAAAGGGTCTTGTAGAGCCGCTCCGACTCTGCTACAACAAGTGTCTTCCGCGTGAGATTGTGCAGTTGTTCCCGCTCAAGTGCGGACGAGATCTGCCGAAGGAAGGTTTCGAGAAGTGCTTCCTGGTCTATGGTCAACCTCTCGCCTGGTGGAAGTTGTATGCCGACAACCCCCAGAGGGTACCGGGGACCGGAGAGGGGGAAGTAGGTGGCGCGCGCCGACGGAAGCGTGTCCGTGAATCGCCCCGCCTTCTTCTCATTCCAGTAGACCCACGCGGCCGCACCGAAGTCCTTCTGGTCCGGCGTGAACATGCTCGACGGATGTGCCTCTGTGAAGATGTCGCCATCGGGTTGGCTGAGGAGCACCACGGCCTCCGCTACGAAGTACTTTCGGAAGTTGCTCACCGCGGCCCGCACGACATCGTCCTGTGACCGGGCGAGTGAGAGATCTTTCGTCAGCCCATACAGCGCCGATGCGTGTTCTTCTCGTATCCGGACTGCCCTCTCCCTCGCGCGAATACGCGCGGTCAACACTCCCGTGACTGCGGCAACCCCGAAATAGAGACTGAACATCAGGACATCCTGAAGAGCGCCGATTGCGAACGTGAACTGCGGGGGGATAAAAAAGAAGTCCCATACGATCGCGCTAAGGGCCGCTGCCAGGAGAACCGGGCCCTCACCGAG
>JAGDMK010000308.1 GCA_017860635.1 Bacteroidota bacterium | reverse complement strand
CGGTCGAAATAGACGAAGACGCATTCACGGCGGTCTATGCAGACCGTTGCATAGTCGCCCGGTACGCCTTCAACGGGGCCTCTTTGCTCAATAATCTCTCTGCTGCTTGACGGAAGGTAGTCTTTGGCGGCAGCGTACGACTCCCGGAGAAGAGGGACTTCGGCATCCTCCAGCGGGGCACCTCGCCCGCCCTCTAGGCAGCAGCAGGCGCCTGCACAGGCCTGCACATCGCAGCAAAACCGTGCAGTGACGACCTCATCATCGACAACAATTGAGTCAACAAGAAGCATACCACAAAAGTATACCACTTTTTTACGAGAAAGAAAAGGCTTGGCTAGATCCGGACGAAATGTTTCCCCGGGAGTTGCCGGACAATGCCCTTGCATTCCAGGGAAAGGAGGTGCACAAGGGTCTCGGCGGGAGTGAGGGCGGAGCGTTCGGTGATCCAGTCGATGTGGACGGGTTCATTGGAGATCACATCCGCCACCCGCTGCTCGAACAGCGTCAGCGGAGGGAGCTCCTGCTGCGGGGGAGCTGGCAGATCGGGGATCAGGCCGTCGAGATGGGGGCGGAGCTCGTTCAGGATGTCTTCGACAGTCTCAGTGAGGAGGGCCTGACCCTCTCGCAGCAGCCGGTTCGCCCCGCTCCGTTTCGCGGCATCGACCGGCGCCGGGATGGCAAAGACCTCTCTGTTCTGATCGAGGGCTGTGCGCGCGGTGATCATCGCTCCCCCTTCGGTGCCCGTTTCAATGACAAGCGTGCCGAGCGAAAGTCCGCTCACGATACGGTTGCGCTGCGGGAAGTTCATCGCATCGGGTTTGGTGCCCATCGGGAACTCGGAGAGTACGGCACCATGTCCTTCGATGCGTGCGGCCAGGGAGCGATTCTCGGGGGGATAGAGCACATCGAGTCCGGACCCGATGACGGCGATCGTGCGCCCGCCGGCCCGGAGGGCCGCAGTGTGGGCAACCGTGTCTATCCCGCGGGCCAGCCCGCTGACCACAGTGATCCCACGGCCTGCCATGTCCGCGGCGAAGCGGTCCGCAATGCGGCTCCCGTATGCTGAGGGAGTCCGGGTTCCCACGATCGCCACTGCCGCTGCGTCCCGGGTGAGAAGCGTTCCGCGCAGAAATAGAAACGGCGGGGGATCGTAGATCTTCCGCAGATGAGAGGGGTAGTCAGAATCCCAGGGCGTTGTGAACAGCACCTCGCCCTTCTGCATCCGCCGAAGCTGATCGTCCACGAACTCTCGTGCTTCGGCAGGCGCACCCTGACGGAAGAACGTGATGATCGCCAGTGCGGTCTTCTGTTCGATACCCTGGACGCAGACAAGATCGCGCGGGAGGGCTTGCGCAACGGCACAGGCGCTGCCGAAATGATCGATCAGGGCCCGAAGCCGCGCGGGGCCGATGCCGGGTACACGGGAGAGGAGGAGAAGGTCTCGTGTGGCTGCCCGGTCGTCCACCATCTGTATTCAGCTAGGAAGCTGCGAGCTTCCGGATTTCGTCCTGGAAGCGCCCGACGAGATCCCGCGCTGCATCCGCTGTCTTCGCCTCAGCGATGATCCGGACAATCGGCTCGGTGTTGGATTTGCGGAGGTGCACCCAGGAATCCGGAAAGTCCAGTTTCACGCCGTCATCGGTGTTCACCGTTCCGCCCGCCGCATGGCGCTCGGCCATGGTCTTCAGCAATGTGTCGGGTGCCATCCCGCGTATCTCCATCTTCCCTTTGGCTATCGCGTACTGAGGGAGCGTGGCTTTGAGCTGACTCAGAGTCCCCCCATGCTCCGCCAGTGCCTGCAGGATGAGGGCAATGCCGACGATCGCATCCCTGCCGTAGTGCAGCTCCGGAAGGATGACGCCGCCGCTTCCCTCTCCGCCGACGACCGCGCCGGCAGCCTTCATCACCCTGGCCACATTGATCTCACCGACCGGCGTGCGCAGAGAGCGTGCGCCGTGCCGGCGCGCGATGTCATCCACAGCGCGGGTTGTGGAGAGATTTGCCACCACGATCTGGTCCGGCTTCCGGACGTGCCGCAGGACAAAGTCGATGACTGTGGCGATCGTATACTCCTCCCCATACGGCTCTCCCTTTTCATTGATCAGGACGAGCCTGTCGACGTCGGGATCCACGGCGATGCCGAGGTCTGCATGTTCCGATTGCACCCGCCCGGCCAGCCCTGTGAGATTCTCCGGGATCGGTTCGGGAGTATGGCTGAAGATGCCGCGCACATCGCAGGCCATTTCGACGATGTCACATCCCAGTGTGCGCAGAAGGGGCGGAACGATGGCCCCGCCTGCGGCATCGACACAATCCACAACGACACGGAACCGGCGTTTGCGGATTGTATCTTTATTAACCAACGGAAGCGCCAGGACCAGGTCCACGTGCCTCTGTACCCATGCCGGCATGCGGGTGACTGTCCCCATGGCGTCCCACCGGGCATAAGGATGCTGCGTTTCTGCGAGAGCCCAGAACGCGGCATTTTCTGCAGCGTCAAGAAAGAGCCCTGTGGGTGCCATGAATTTCATGCCGTTCCATTGCATCGGATTATGGCTCGCGGTGACGCTGATTCCTCCCGCGGCATGTTCGTGTTCGACGGCGAGCTGGACCGTTGGTGTGGGACAGATGCCAATGTCCTTCACGGAAACGCCGCTCATACTCAGCGTGGAGATGATCAGATCGGCAATCGGGCCCCCCGTAATGCGCCCGTCGCGCCCGACGACAACCACCGGTGCCTTCGGCGCATGGTGCCGGCAGTAGGCGCCATAGGCAGAGACATAGCGGATGATGACATCGGGGGTCAGAGTTTCTCCGACGATGCCCCGGATTCCTGATATACTTACCATCAACGACATGATTTTCCGTTCCCGAAATGTGGATTTTTTACGCTGAAGAATGTAGTCAAGCACGCCAAGAGAATCAAGATTTCCGTTACCTTGAAACTCTCTGACGATTTGATTACGTTACCACGACATTGGTGGAGAATGTGGCCATGCTGACTCCGGGTGAACGGCAGGAACTGCTGGAGGTAGCCCGCAGCTCTATCAGCGACGAAATGCGGATCAGACACCCATCCTTCACAGGAGAACCGGCTAAGTACGCACCGGCTGCATCGAAAAAGGGGGGGCGCCTGGATGAACCCGGGGGGGCATTTGTCACGCTCCATATGAAGGGAGACCTCCGCGGGTGCATCGGATACATTGAATTCCCGGGCCCCTTGCGAAGGGCCGTGGAGGAAGTGGCCCGGAAAGCGGCGTTTGAAGATCCCCGGTTTGCTCCATTGATGCCGGATGAACTCCGGTCAGTGAGCATCGAGATCTCAGTGCTTTCGCCTCTTCGCCGGATCGCCGGTGTGGAAGACGTGAAAGTCGGGCGGGACGGGCTTCTCATCGAGCTGCGGGGGTACCGGGGATTGCTGCTTCCCCAGGTTGCGACCGAGTACCGCTGGGAAGCCGAAGAGTTTCTGGAGAATACGGCCCGGAAGGCCGGCCTCCCCCGAACGGCATGGCGCGATCCCGCCGCCCAGCTCCATGCATTTGCAGCAGAAGTGTTCTCAGAGGAATCCGAACGACCGTGACAGCAAAGGCCGCAACAATACGCCGCCCTGCGGTGGCCGGGATGTTTTACCCTGCCTCTCCCGAAGAGCTTGAGCGCGATGTGCGGGCGATGCTCTCTGCTTCGCCGAAAGTTGCCGAGGCAGACTC
>JAGDMK010000307.1 GCA_017860635.1 Bacteroidota bacterium | reverse complement strand
CGGCATTTCAGGATGTTCGCGATGTAGACGTCCTCCCGCCGCATGGCAATCGCTTCCAGGATTTTGTTCAGCAGCTGCCCTGCCCTTCCGACGAACGGCTCACCTTGCGCATCTTCATCCGCTCCGGGTGCCTCACCGATAAACATGAGCGCTGCATGCGGATTTCCGACACCGAAGACGAACCTGTTGCGTGTCGCGCCAAGAGGGCACTTCATGCACGTGTTGATCTGCGCATCCAATGCGGGGAGCGAGGACGAGGAAGCCCATGATTCCTGTATGACCGGTGCGGGGACCGGTTCGTTTCCGAAGAGGTCCAGTGCATCCTCCGGCGGTGATGCCGGGCGTTGGCGGGGAGGCCGTGATGCCGAACGTTCAAGCACGAGGAAGTCTCCAAATACTTCGCGTTCATCCTGCAGCACGCGCTGCAGGGTTGTGAGCAAATCGGCCATGTCCTGTTCTTCCCGGAGCTACCGGGTTGTCGGTAAGAAGGCTACGACCCGGTCCAGAATCTGGTGCGCCACATCCAGCTTGGGAAGGCGGGGAAGCGCCGTTGCAGTGTTGTCGCGGTCGATGAGCGTGACGACATTGGTATCGGCGCCGAATGCAGCTCCTTCAACCTGTGGATCGTTGAGCACGATGAGATCGAGATGTTTTGCAGCGCGTTTTGCGCGTGCATGGTCCAGACCGTTGTCCGTTTCAAGCGCAAAGCCCACCATGACCTGCCGTGAGCGCCGCTCCGCCGCAGCCCGGAGAATGTCCGGGTTCTTCACACACTCGATCGCCATGCGGTCACCACTGATTGCTTCGCGCTTGATCTTGCTGCCGGCAACAGATGCCGGGGCAAAATCTGCCACGGCAGCGGACATGATGAGCACATCACAGGCATCAAACCGGCTGAGGACTGCATCCGCCATTTCACGCGCGGTCGCCACGTCGATGCGCTCCACACCGTTCGGTGTCGACAAATGAACCGGTCCGGCAACCAGCACGACCGGCAAAGCCCATCTTGCCTGATGACCGGTTACCAAGGTAGCGGACAGGGTCAATCGGCTCCTGTGTCGGACCTGCAGTCACCAGAACGTTCTTTCCGGCAAGGTCAGCCGTGCGCTGCGCCAGAATATCCCGGACCGCATTGACCAGCACCGCGGTGTCGGGAAGACGGCCCGGACCAGAGAGTCCGCTGGCAAGCTCTCCCGTTTCCGGCTCTATGATGTGCACCCCGCGCTGACGAAGTGTGGCAAGGTTGGTCTGTGTGGCAACATGCTGGTACATGTCCACGTCCATCGTCGGCGCGATGACAAGCGGACCCCGCAGCGCGAGCACCAGCGAGGTCAGAAAATTGTCCGCCATCCCGGCCGCGATCTTCGCAATCGTGTTCGCGGTCGCCGGAGCGATGAGCATCAGGTCGGCCCAAACGCCCAGATCGATGTGACGCGTCCACTGCGCGGTCGGCTCTCCGGGAACAGGCGGGAACATGTCCACGACAACATCCCGCTGCGACAGCGTCCCGAACGTGAGCGGGGTGACAAAGTGTGTGGCGGCGGGAGTCATCACCACCTGTACCTCGGCGCCTGCACGCACGAGGTCACGGACGAGAATCGCACTCTTGTAGGCTGCGATGCCTCCGGTGACGCCAAGGAGGATATGTTTCCCCGTTAACACGGGCCTTCGCCCTCTATTCTTCGCTTTCGTCTTCCGGAGCGGTCTCTTCGTCCTTCAACACAACGACGGGCTCTTTCTCCTTATACTTCCAGCTCAGCGAATTGTCGAGCAGGTGCTCGAGCGCCGTGTCCTGGGGCTTCGGGAGTTTCTCAAACTCGATGCTGATCTTCAGCTGGTCGGGGTTGATATCGTTCTCCTCCCCTTCCGTTTCTGTTTTGGTGGTGATCAGCTCCACCCGCTGGTTGAACTGGATTTTGAGATCTTCGTTGATCTGACGGGCCCGTTTGGATGTCGCCACGATGCACTCGTGGACATTCTTCCCGGTCTGGTTGAAGAACTCAAGATCGATCGGTTTTAGAGGCATATGCTCCACCTATGACTTCTGTAAATGACTGTGTACTATGGACTGTACTTCTTCAATTGCTTTTGTCAGCACATCATTGACCACTTGAAAGTCAAACAGCGGTGCCTGTGCAAGTTCCATCGGCACGCGTTCCAGCCGGCGCCCCAGAGCTTCCGCGTCTTCCGTCAAACGTGCCCGCAGCCGTTGCTCCAGGACCTCCATCGAGGGCGGACGGATGAAAATCAGGCACGCCTTCGGGTAGGCACGCTTGATGGACAACGCTCCCTTGACGTCCACATCGAACAACAGGTGCTTTCCCTGCCGGAGTGCCGCGTCCACTTCACTCTGCAGTGTACCGTAAAGATTTCCGTAGATCTCTTCCCACTCTACAAAGTGACCCAGAGAGACCCGGCGGCGAAACTCTTCGGGGGTCAGGAAAAAGTAGTCTCCCCCATCCACCTCTCCCCGCCGCATCGGCCGCGTTGTCGCCGAAACGGAAAACCGAAGCGAGGGGTTGCGCCTGAGGAGTTCCCTTGCAATAGTTGTCTTCCCCGACCCGCTGGGTGCTGCAACGACGACAAGTTTTCCCCGTCCAGAGGACACCAGCGGCGCATCCGTCATAGACTACTCGATGTTCTGGAGCTGTTCCCGGATTTTCTCCAGCTCTTCCTTGATGCCCACGACAATGTGGGCAATCTCCTGGGCGTTCGATTTCGACCCGATGGTATTGGCTTCGCGATTGATTTCCTGTATCAGGAAATTCAGCCGCCGTCCGGGTGAATCACTGCCGCCAAGTGCTTCGAGAAAGAACTTGTTGTGGCTCCGGAAACGCACGCACTCTTCGGTCACGTCCAGGCGGTCGGCCAGGAGTGCAATCTCGAGTTCGAGACGTCCTTCGTCGACATGCTCCGCATCCAGGATCTGCCGGATGCGTTCTTTGATCCGCTCCCGCTCGCGGGGGACCTGTTCTTTGGAGAGGCGCTCGACTTCGCTCAGCCGCTCGTCAAGAAGCGCGAGGCGCGTTCGGAAATCGCTTTCCAGCTCGCGACCCTCGTTCCGGCGCATCGTCTGCAGATCCGCAACCGCCGCTTCAAGCGCTGTCTTCACGAGCCCCCAGAGGGCATCATCGGCTGCGGGTTCCTCCTCCTGTTCCAGGATCTCTGAGAAATGGAGAAGATGCTCCAGCCGGATGGACTCACGGAGTTTCAGGGACTTCTTCAGGCCGCTCAGAAGCTGGAAGTAGGCCTTGGCTGTCTGGGGATTGATCCGGAGCGCCGCTGGATCCGTCGTTCCGCTGTCGAGCACCACGATGCCGTTGATCTTTCCCCGCGCAATCGTGCGACGGATGATATCCTTGCAGTCGTTCTCCCTCAAGGCAAGCGACCGGGGTAGCCGTAATGCAATTTCCAGGAAGCGGTTGTTGACGCTTCGCAATTCGACGCTGACGTGGTGAGCTCCGGAGGAGGCTTCACCACGTCCGAACCCGGTCATGCTTGTAACCATGTGCCCTGCTTCAATTGTACCTAGGACCTTAATATTACGAAAAAGCCACAGCAGTTGCAACCGAGCCCCCTATCAAAGGGGATGCCAGTTTATCCACACACTATCCACATGGATTCCGCTAAATCCTTGAAAATGAAGCAGTTTTGCGTATATTGTGGATAACAATTATGCACGCCTCGCACCATACACTCTCCATCCTGGCCTCCGATCTCGCGCAACGGCTGAGGGGAAGCATCATAAGCAGTGCGTTCACACAGGAACGGGATGAATTGTGTGTTGCATTTGCGGACCGTCCGGAATGCCTCTTTGTCAGCTGCTCCCCGGACCTCCCGATCCTGTTCCTGCATGAATCCTTCGTCCGGGCAAAACGGAATTCGGTGAACTCGCTGTCGGGCGCTATCGGTAACCGCGTGACGGACGTCCAAATCGATCCGTCCGACAGGGTGCTGGACCTGGCTCTTTCATCCGGGATTCTACTCGAGGTGCAACTGTTCGGTCCGCGGTCAAACGTCTTTCTTCTCGATCCGCAGAGAATCGTCCTTGACGCATTCAAGAAGTCCCGGCACCATACAGGCACACAGATAGGCAGGCCGGCCATTCAACCAGCGCCCACACTCACCCGGATGGTGGAACAGCTTGCGCACATGGCACCGTCCGGCGCGGGTAGTGCAGCCGGCGCCTCACAAGACAACGTTGCGCGCGGGATAGCCGATCAATCAGCGTACGTGCAGGGGGCGACTTCTGAGACTGTCCATGCCGCATTGAAGCACGGCATACCCATCGTATCTCCCGTCATCCTTCGTGAGCTCTTCCATCGCGCCGGAGTACCCGCCGGGATTTCGCTCAAGGATGTAACACACGAGGAGTGGGCAGGCCTGCGTACAGCTGCCACAAGCATTGAGCAGGATCTTGCCACTCCCCGCTTCTTGCTTGTCTCAACAGCGGCAGGTGCGCTCCTCCATTTCTCTACCATACCCCTCACGCATATTCCCGGATCGCGTGAGGAGATCTTTCTCGATATCCATGGTGCACTGCGCGAGTTCTATACCCGCAAGCGGTCCACGGAGACATTTCGTCGGGAACATCAACATCTTCGCGGCCTGTTGCGCCGGCGCATCGAGAAGGCGGAACGCGTGTGCGATGCAATCCGCCTGGACACCGCCGATACCGACCGCGCCGCCACATACCGCCGGTACGGGG
>JAGDMK010000306.1 GCA_017860635.1 Bacteroidota bacterium | reverse complement strand
TGACTCGCTCCGGGTTTGCGGGACAACAGCGGTATGGCTCGAATATCTGGTCGGGCGACGTCGTTTCGTCGTGGGGGGCGCTGCGAAACCAGATCTCTGCAGGGCTGAACTTGTCCCTGAGTGGCATACCATACTGGAACTCCGATATCGGTGGCTTCTTCCTCTGGAGTTTCCCCCGAAAGCTCAAGGATGTCAGTTACCGCGAGCTGTATGTGCGGTGGATCCAGTTTGGCGCTTTCTGTCCCATGATGCGATCGCATGGCACCGACGCTCCGCGCGAGATCTATCAGTTTGGGAAGAAGGGGGAGAAAATCTACGATGCGATCGAGAAAGCAATCCATCTTCGCTACTCGCTGCTGCCGTACATCTATTCTACATCCTGGGATGTGACAGCCAACCAGTCGACCATGATGCGTGCATTGGTCATGGATTTTCCGCATGACAGGCGCGCTCTGGACATCAACGACCAATATATGTTCGGCAAATCACTTCTGATCTGTCCGGTCACCCGGTTGATGTATGCGGATACCAGCATCCAGGGAAAAGACACCACTGTTGCCGCGAACTTCGGCAAACTGAAAGCATGCAGTCTCTACCTGCCGAAAGGAACCGATTGGGTCGACTTCTGGAATGGGGAGAAGTGGAGTGGAGGGCAGGAGATCAAGAAGGAAGCGCCTATCGACATCATCCCGCTGTTCGTGAAAGCGGGCTCAATCGTGCCCGTCGGACCCAGAGTGGAGTATGCCACGGAGAAGAAATGGGCCAATCTTGAGCTGCGCGTGTATCCGGGGGCTGACGGCACGTTCACGCTCTTCGAAGATGAGCTGGACAATTATAATTACGAGAAGGGAGCATGCTCCACTATCCCTATTACCTGGAATGACGCGAAGAAGATCCTGACAATAGGCGACAGGCAGGGATCTTTCGCCGGAATGCTCAACGAAAGAACATTCAACATTGTGTGGGTCTCGCAGAACAATGGAACGGGGGTTGGGCCTGCCGCAAAGTCTGACAGGACCATCGGGTACAACGGAAAGAAGGTTGAAGTTCACCGGTAGAGCCATCTTTGACCTTATTCTCTGCAAACCCTCAGATATGTCCCTGTCCTGAGTCTGATCGTCGGGACTCTTGTTGCAGCCCCGATTGCCCTTTCCAAAATCTCCGAAGGCCCCGGTCGGCATCGGTTGAAATCCGGACGAAGTAGAAACAACGTATCAAGAGGCAGAAGAATAGTGAAACGGATCTTCTGTTGGGCAATGATCCTGCTTCCCTCGCTCTGTTTGGCGCAAGCCGTGCGCGGACATGAACATCTCGCCGATGGGTTGAACGTCTCTCTGGCGGAGGGAACCCTCAGTATTTGCCCTCTCACTGACAATTCCGTACGGATCCGGTTCTGGAGAGGTACCGAAATACGGGTGCCTGAACTGGTTTTTTCTTCCGGCGTGCCCGCTCCCGGGTTCCGGGTCTCCGATTCTCCGCCGACACTTGAAGTACGAGCGAGGAAGGTGGTTGTCATTCTCGATAAGCAGACCGGCAGCTTGTCGTTTGCAGATACTTCAGGGAACGTCTTCCTGAACGAAAAAGCCGGAACCCGGAAGCTGACGTCTGACTCCGTTATGGGGGAACCGTGCTTTGTGGCAGAACAACGTTTTGCCTCGCCTCCTGACGAGCACCTTTTTGGGTTGGGCCAGTTCCAGGACGGACAGTATAACCTGAGGAACGTGACCCGCCGCTTAGTACAGGTGAACTCCCAGATCTCAATTCCATTTGTCTACTCAAGCAAAGGGTACGGATTGCTCTGGCACCAGTACGGGCTTACGGACTTTAACCCGGCGGACAATTCTGTACGACTTGAGAAACAAGAACAGTCAACCACGCCGGGCGAGAAAACGGCCGAAGTAACGACGACTTCTGGCAGCAGGAAATTACCACAAGGCCAGATGCTCTACGAAGGGACGTTTGCCGTCCCGGAGAACGGCAGATACTCGGTGTTTCTCGATCTGGGCGATATGGACAACCGTCATTATGTTGTCATCGATGGGAAGCCGTGCATCGATGTCTCGAATTTCTGGCTGCCACCCACGGCAAGCACGCTTCTCAACCTGAAGGCCGGTGCCCATCGGCTTCAGCTGATCTGCAAGGCAAGCAACAATCCCAGGGTCTCATGGAAACGGGCTGAAGACGAGACCACATTCCGATCTCCGAACGCCCCATTGCTTGACTACGTCGTGTTCTATGGTCCGTCCGCTGACAGCGTCCTGGCAGCCTATCGAAGTCTGTCAGGTAATGTGCCGATGCTCCCTCGCTGGGCCTACGGCTTCTGGCAATGCCGCGAGCGGTACACGTCAGGAACACATCTGGTGGAAACGGTGAAGGAGTTCCGGAAAAGGAACCTCCCGATGGACGTCATCGTCCAGGACTGGCAATACTGGGGAAAATACGGATGGGGCGTCATGAAATTTGATGAAACAAATTACCCCAATCCGGCAGAGTTCATCAAAGACCTGCACGATTTGCACGCGAGTTTCTGCATTTCTGTCTGGGAAAATCCTGACAGGAACTCTGACATTGGAAAAGAGTATGCCGCAAAGAATCTCTTTATCCCGGGGAGTCCATGGCTGGATGCTCTCAACCCTCGCGCGCGGGAGGCCCACTGGGATGCCTTGAACCAGAACCTGTTTTCCGTGGGCGTGGATTCATGGTGGATGGATGCCACGGAGCCTGAAAATGATGGCTTGCACGGGAAGCAGACCTATCTGGGCCCCGGCGATTGTTATCGTCTTACCTATCCGCTGTTCACCAGCCAGGCGATCTATGAAGGGCAGCGCAAGACATCATCTGATAAGCGCGTCTGCATACTCACCCGGTCCGCATTCCTCGGGGCACAACGGTATGGAATCATCAATTGGTCCGGTGATATCGGTGGGAACTGGGATGCATACAAAAGGCAGATCGTCGCCGGGTTGAACTATTCGATCTCGGGCTTGCCATACTGGACCACTGACATTGGCGGCTTCTTCCGTCCCGGACCGTCGCAGTACACCGACCCGAACTACCAGGACCTTCTTGTCCGCTGGTATCAATGGGGCGCGTTCAATCCGATCTTTCGCATACATGGATATCAAACCGAAACGGAACCCTGGAAGTACGGACCGCGGGTTGAAGAGAGCATGCGGAAGATGCTCAACCTCCGCTATCGCCTGCTGCCGTACATCTATTCTGAGGCGTACCAGATTACCCGGCACGGATCGACGATGATGCGTCCATTGGTGATGGATTTTCGGGCCGATTCTCTTGCTCTGAACCGGCCTTATGAATACATGTTCGGGAAGTCTTTCCTCGTAGCGCCGGTCACCGAAGGCGGGGTGAATCAGCAGGACGTCTATCTGCCAACCTCGACGGCATGGTATGATTTCTGGACCGGAGAACGCTTCCCTGGAGGCCGGACCATTCGGGTGGCCGTTCCCCGGGATGAGATTCCACTTTTTTCCAGGGCCGGGTCCATCATCCCTATGGGCGCAATTGTCCAGTACGCAGAGGATGAAAACGACAATTACAATTATGAAAAAGGCTCATACGCGACGATAACGTTCACCTGGGATAACGCGAGCAAGACATTGAATATTGGCGAGCGACACGGTTCCTTCCCCGGGATGCTCGCCGAGCGAAAGCTCAACATCGTGCAGGTTGTTCGCGGCAAGGGGAATGGAATGAATGGCGTCGGGAAGTACGACAAATCGGTGATCTATCATGGAAAGAAAATCACAGTGCAACTACAGGATGAACAATGAGACCACCCATGAGAGAAGACGTTAAGAACGTTCTCTGTGCTGCCGCAATGTTTGCATGCACCATTAGCGCATGGG
>JAGDMK010000305.1 GCA_017860635.1 Bacteroidota bacterium | reverse complement strand
CCGCTGCTTTCGAATATCCCCTGGGAAATGAAGTGGGTGGCAAAGATCGAGCTGTTCCGCGTTCCTGTCGTGGGGTGGATGATGCGGTTGGCGGGAGACATTCCCGTGGAGCGGAAGGATGCGCGGAGCGGAGCCCGGGCCCTGATCAAGGCGGGGCGCTGCCTGCAAGAACGCTGCCCGGTGATGCTCTTCCCCGAAGGCACGCGGTCCGCCGACGGCCGTGTCGGACGATTCACCGACGGCGCCTTCCATCTTGCCATCCGCTCGAAGGTTCCAGTTCTGCCGATCGTCGTCGAAGGATCCTCCGACGCCCTTCCCAAACACAACTGGCGCTTCGGTTCACCCAGGGATATCAGCGTCCATCTGCTTGAGCCGATTCCGAGTGAGGAATACGGACCTGGTCAGGCCGGAGAGCTTCGCGACAGGGTTCGTGCCGCCATCATGAAGTCGCTGAGCGAGCGGCGCGGTGTGACCCCGGACCAGGTTGATGCCCTTTCCCGCCCGATCCCTGCCACGTAGGAACGTTCTTCTGCCGCTTCGTTAAGCCAGGTGCGGTGTGATTTTGTCCAGAAGGTTTCGTTTCGGCACGGCGCCGATGATCTGTTCGACCACCTTGCCGTTCTTGAACAGCATGAGCGTGGGGATGCTCCGGATACTGAAGCGCATGGATGTATCGGGGTTGTTGTCCACATCCAGCTTTGCCACTTTGATCTTGCCCTCATACTCCCCTGCGATCTCTTCAACGACGGGTGCGATCATCTTGCACGGTCCGCACCACACTGCCCAGAAGTCGACCAGGACGGGGACGCTGGATTTGAGGACTTCGTTTTCAAACGAGCTGTCGTTGACTTCGAATGGTTTCATCGCTGCTCTCTGGCCTGTTCATATGCGTGAGTATTGTCGCTGACGAATCGAACGCTCTCAGCCCCGAGGACGCGTGTCACCGCCTCCTGGAAGTGCATGTTCGGATCGACCGTATAGCGTGGTGCCGAGAAGACATGGGGGGCCGGCAATCCCTGAACATTGATGTAACACGGGCAGTTCCCGCGATGCTCTTCTAGCAATGCGCGCAGATCACGGATCGTGTGCTCGTGCACGTTCTCCACGTGCATTGAAAGAATGACACTCCGGGCGAATTTCTCTCTGACCTTCTCCATCGGCATCACGTCGTTCACAATGATCCGCAACTCGTCACCGTTGACCTCTGCCTTTCCGGTGACCATGATGATGGTATCCGGGCGAAGGAGCTGCTGGTATTTTGCGAAGGGATCCGAGAAGACGATGCAATCCGCCTTGCCGCTGAAATCCTCTATCGTCACAAACGCCATCATTTTGTTCCGTTTGTCGATGCGCTGTCTGATTCCCGTGACGATGCCGCAGGCACGGACAGCGGAGAGGTTTGTGAATCCGGAGGGGTCCCCGAGGCGCACGGTGGCAAATTCGTGGACGTCCTGCTCGAACTTGAGGAGCGGATGGCCCGAGGCATAGAGGCCGAGTGCGCCCTTTTCCCGCGTGAGCTTCTCCATCTCGCTCCAGGGCGGCACGTCTGATACTGCCGGGAACCGGAGAGGTCCGCGAGCCGACGGGCCGGGCGAGTCAAACAGTGAATCCTGCCCCCTCGCATGCTGCGCCTGCATCGTCTGGCCGAACTGCATCGCCCGTTCGATGGTGTCCAAGAGCTGCGCCCGGTGCCCTCCCATCGAATCAAATGCCCCCGCCAGCACAAGCCCCTCGAGACACTTCTTGTTCACGAGCCGGAGGTTAACGCGCCGGCAGAAATCAAAGATGTTCCTGAACGGTCCGTCTTCCGTTCGCGCCGTCACCACGCTCGCGATCGCATTCTCCCCGACATTCTTGATCGCCACGAGCCCGAACCGGATGGCCCCGTTGACCACCGTGAAGTCCTTGTCGCTTTCGTTCACGTCAGGCGGAAGGACCTGAATCCCCGCCCGTCGGCAATCGTCGATGAGCGGGACAATCTTGTCGGTGTTTCCGATTTCCGAGGACAGTGTCGCGGCCATGTACTCGGCCGGATAGTGCGCCTTCAGGTATGCCGTCTGATACGCGATAATGGAATACGCGACACTGTGCGATTTGTTGAATCCGTACTTCGCAAACTTCTCGATAAGGTCGAAAATGTCCTCTGCTGCCTTCCGGGGGACGGCCTGCTTCGTGGCGCCTTCGACAAATTCCTTCTTCATGTCGGCCATCAGCTTCGCGTCTTTTTTCCCCATGGCCCGCCGCATCAGGTCCGCTCTGGCGAGGGAGAATCCTGCCACCTCGCTCGCGATCTTCATGACCTGCTCCTGGTAGACGATCACGCCATACGTCTCCTTCAGGATCGAGTCGAGCTTCGGATGGAGGGAGGTGATCTTCTGCGTCCCGTGCTTCCGGGCGATGAAGTCGCCGATCATTTCCATCGGGCCGGGCCGGTAGAGCGCATTCATGGCCACGAGGTCGCTGATGCAGGTCGGCTTCAGCCTGCGCAGCCAGTCGCGCATGCCCGAACTTTCAAACTGGAACACAGCGACGGTATCGCCGCGGGCGAAGAGCGCGAATGTTTCGCTGTCGTCTTCCGGAATGGTGCTCAGGCAAATCTCCACGCCATGGTTCTGCCGGATGAGCCGGAGCGCGTGGACCATCACCGAGAGCGTGCGCAGGCCCAGGAAATCCATCTTCAGCAGGCCGGCCGTTTCCAGGTCTTTCATGTTGTACTGCGTCATGACCTCGGTCTGCGGCGTCTTGTACAGCGGCACGTAGTCGCTGATGCGACCTGGAGCGATAACGACGCCCGCCGCATGCATGCCGGCGTTTCTGTTCAGCCCTTCCAGGGTCAGCGAGACATCCACGAGCATCCGCATCTTCGGGTCGTCGCTGTCCTTGACCCACTTCAGATCGGGGATGGTGTCGATCGCATCACGCAGGGACCTGACTTTGCCCTGTTCGACGGGGATCTGCTTGGTGATGGACTCGATTGTGCTCAGCGCGATGCCCAGCACCCGTCCGACGTCCTTCAGGACCGCGCGTGCTGACAGCGTCCCGAACGTGATGATCTGGGAGACGGAGTCGGCCCCGTATTTGTCGCGGACGTACTGGATCACCTGCTCCCGTTTGTCATCCGCGAAGTCCACGTCGATATCGGGCATGCTCACCCGCTCGGGATTCAGAAAGCGTTCGAACAGGAGATCGTACTTCAGCGGGTCAACGTTGGTGATTCCAAGGGAATAGGACACGATACTCCCCGCAGCACTTCCGCGTCCGGGCCCGACAGCGACGCCCATACGCTGGGCTGCGCGGATGAAATCCTGGACGATGAGGAAATACCCCTCGTACCCCATCTTGGTGATCACGGCGAGCTCGTGCTCCAGGCGCTGCACCATCTCGGGCGTCGGATCAGGATAGCGCTCCCGGAATCCCTTGCGGGCCAGCTGTTCGACATAAGCGGAGAGCGTGGAGACGCCCGCATCTTCCGGAATCGGGAAACGAGGCATGTGGTTCTGGCCGAGCTGCAGTTCCAGATTGCACTTGTCGGCGATCTCCAGCGTCGAGTTGATCGCCTCCGGATAGTCGCGAAAGAGCGCCACCATTTCGTCGCCGGTCTTGAAATACGCCTGGTCCGTCTGGTAACGCAACTGCATGTAGTCCTGCGTGCCCCCGTTGGAAGAATCGGGAATCATCAGGAGGACATTGTGCGCAATCGCGTCTGCATGGCGCAGGTAATGGATA
>JAGDMK010000304.1 GCA_017860635.1 Bacteroidota bacterium | reverse complement strand
TACAGACCGAAGAGGGTATTCGACGCCTGGCTTGCTTCGGCCTTGGCCAGCAGCGTAGCATCGACACCCGGGAGCGTAATGTGCGCCCCGATGCGCACCACGATCAGAAGCGCAGCCGTGAACAGCAGCCGGGTCCGCAGCTCCTGAATCTTCCAAACATTCCGTATACTTTCGCCGAGCTTTGCCATTAGTCTTTAGAGAGTGCGCTGATCGTTTGAGCTTTCCCGCCGGCCGTCTGGATCTTTTCGACGGCGGATTTACTGAAGGCATGAGCAGCCACATCGAGCCTGGTCTTGAGTTCCCCCGTGCCGAGGATCTTCACCGGGATCCGGGCGCTCTTGACCACGCCCAGCTTCAGGAGGATTTCCGGTGTCACCGCGCCGTCATGGAGCTTTCCTCCGCCGGCGAGTTTTTCCAGCGTCACAAGATTCACGATCTGAAAGATCTTCCGGAACGGGCTGTGGAACCCTCGTTTGGGCACACGCCGGACCAGCGGCATCTGTCCGCCTTCAAACCATGCCGGGTAACCCGTGCCGGAGCGTGAGCCGGCGCCTTTGTGGCCGCGCGTCGAGGTCCCGCCATGTCCGGAACCCTGTCCACGCCCGATGCGCTTTCTCTTCTTCCGTGACCCGGGTGCGGGTTTCAGCGTACTGAGGATATCCGTTGCCATGATCTCTTCACTTTCCTGAAAATCAATCCTGGGACTTCACTTCTTCCACTTTCACGAGGTGGCGCACTTTCCGGATCATTCCCCGGATCTGCGGCGTATCTTTCTTCACCACCACGTAATTGGGCCGTCCGAGCCCGAGCGCTTTGATGGTCCGCTTGGCGGCTTCCAGCTGCTCGATAATGCTCCGGACCTGCGTAATTTTCAGCATGTCTGCCATCGTCGTGTCTTCCTCGGTTACGGTGTTGGGGCGGTTGCCGTGGTGCCGAAGAGCTCCCGCATCGAAATTCCGCGCCGACTTGCTGCGCTCCGCGCATCCACCAGACGCACGAGAGCATCCATTGTGGCCTTCACCACGTTATGCGGGTTGGATGAACCCATCGATTTGGTCAGCACATCGCGCACGCCGGCGGATTCCAGGACGGCGCGCACGCCGCCCCCTGCGATGAGCCCGGTGCCCGGCGATGCGGGCTTCAGCATCACGCGCGCCGCACCATACCGTCCGATCACCGGATGGGGAATTGTGCCGTTGACGATGGGCACACGCGTGACGCCCTTCTTCGCGTCATCCACACCCTTGGCAATCGCATCGGCAACTTCATTGGCCTTGCCGAGCCCGATGCCGACATGCCCCTTGCTGTCGCCGACCACCACGATCGCATTGAAGCTGAAGCGCCGGCCGCCTTTGACAACCTTCGCCACGCGATTGATGTGGACCAGTTTGTCCTTGAGTTCGAGTTCACTCGCTTTGATTCGTGCCACCGTTGTTCCTCGCAACATACCACATGGTGAACTAATGCTGCTTCGTTTCTGCTGCTGTCGGGAGAGGATTCGAACCTCTACTCGCGGCTCCAAAGGCCGCTGTCCTGCCATTAGACGACCCGACAATGAGCTTCCATGGCTCGGGTCCCGACCGGGCGCGGCGTTTACAGCTTCAGGCCGCCCTCCCGCGCGCCATCAGCAACCGCCTTGATGACGCCATGATACCGGAACCCGTTGCGGTCGAAGACCACCTGCGCGATCTTCTGCTCAAGCGCTTTGCGGGCCATAAACTGTCCGACCAGTTTTCCTACAGCCACCTGACCCTTGGCACTCTTTCTCTGCTCTGCTAGCTCTGCGCTCAGGTCGGAGACGCCGATGAGGGTCTTCCCCTGGTCATCATCCACGAGCTGGGCATACACATGGCGGAGGCTGCGGAAGACCGACAGGCGGGGGCGTTGTGCCGACCCTGACATGTGCAGACGGATGTGCTTCTTCGTCCGCCGGCGATTCTCCAATTTACGTTTGCTGATCATGCGAATAATGCTCCCGGTGAACACCCACAATTATGCTTTGGCGCCGCCCGCAGCAGCAGCCTTACCGGCCTTCCTGCGGATATGTTCGCCTTCGTACTTGATTCCCTTGCCTTTGTAGGGCTCGGGTGGACGGAAGGACCGGATCTTCGCGGCAACCTGTCCGACCAATGCCTTGTCAATCCCCGATATGATGATGCTGGTCTGCGTCGGGGCCTCCACCGTGATGCTGTCCGGCGGCACGAAGAGAATCGGGTGGGAGAACCCGAGCAGAAGCTGGAGTCTCTTCCCTTTCATCTCCGCACGGTACCCGACGCCCACGAGTTCGAGTTTCCTGGAGTATCCCGCCGTCACCCCCGCGACCATGTTCTGCAGAAGAGCCCGCCAGAGGCCATGGAGAGCACGGTCCGATTTGCTGTCCGAACCGCGTTTCACCAGAATCTGACCATCGGCAACCTCCACGTTCAGCCTGGGATGCACCGTCGCAGTGAGGGTCCCCTTGGGTCCGGCCACGGCAACGTCATGATCCGTGAGCTTGATGTTCACCCCTTTCTGGATAGGGATGGGTTTCTTTCCAATCCGTGACACTGTCGTTTCTCCTTCGTTACCAGATTTCGCAGAGCACTTCGCCGCCCATGCCGGCCTCACGGGCCTGCCGGTCGGTCATGAGTCCCTTCGACGTCGAGATGATCGCGATGCCGAGTCCGCCCAGCACGCGGGGAATCGCATTGGCATCCACATATTTCCTGAGCCCGGGGCGGCTGACCCGTTTCAGGCCGGCAATCACCGGCCGCGTGTCCTGGTACTTCAGCTGGATCCGGATCAGTCCCTGCGCCGTCTCCTTCACCTCGGTGAACCCGGCGATATACTTGTGCTCGGCCAGCAGACGGGTCATTTCCCGTTTCAGGTTGGACGCCGGGACGTCCACCCGCTTGCGTCCGGCCTGCAACGCGTTCCGCAGCCGTGTCAGATAGTCGGCAACGGGATCAGTCATGGTCATGTGTCAGTTCTCCTGAAACTCGCACGATAAACGGAATCGGACGGCCCGACATGGTGCACCGGTTGTGCAGGCGTGTCGGACTGCTGTTCCGCGGCAGTTGCTGGAGGCCGGCGAAATCGCCTTTCTCCTTCAGCTCCTTGCGGAGCGCGGCATACTTTGCGACAAGGCGTTCACGCTTGCGCTGCCGGGCTTTCGAACTGGTCTTTGCCATCAGTACAACTCCTGTCAGATTAGACTTTCGGTGTCTCCAGCACTTCCTGCCGCTTCACGAACGGCATCCCGAACGCTTTCAGCAACTCGTAGGCCTCTTCGTCGGTGCGGGCCGTGGTAACGAACGTGATATCCATCCCGAAGATCCGCGCGATCTTGTCGACATCGATCTCGGGGAAGATGGTGTGTTCCTTGATCCCCAGTGTGTAGTTCCCCCGTCCGTCGAATGACGTATCGGGCAGTCCGCGAAAGTCACGGATACGCGGCACGGAGACACTGATGAAGCGGTCCAGGAACTCATACATGTGCGCACTGCGCAGCGTGACCCGGCAACCGATGGGCATCTTTTCGCGCAGCTTGAAATTGGAGATGGATTTCTTCGCCCGCGTGATGACGACCTTCTGCCCGACAATGGCTTCGAGGTCCTTTGCAGCCAGTTCCACCAGCTTCTGGTCCTGGGTCGCCTGTCCGACGCCAATGTTGATGGCGATTTTCTCGAGGCGGGGCACCTGCATGACATTCCTGTACTGGAACCGCTTCATGAGGGCCGGGATGACTTCCTGGCGGTACGTAGTAGAGAGGCGTGCGATCACGCGCTCTTTCGGCTTCTTCTCTTTGGGGGCCTTCGCCGCGGGTGCTTCTTTCTCCTTCGCGGGCTTCTGTGCGCCCTCTTTCTTCGGCTTCTTGGATTTCTCTTCGCTCATACCGGTTTCAGCTCTTGTGAGGTTCAGTCTCGATTGGCGTTAGAACATTTCGCCGGTTGCTTTTGCCACGCGCATGCGGCGTTTCTTGCCGGTGGTCTCGTCCTTCACCACCTTCATGCCCACCCGTGTCGGCTCGTTTTGCTTCGGATCCAGGAGCATCACGTTGGAGACATGAATCGGGGCTTCGCGCTGTACGATGCCGCCCTGCGGATTCTTCTGGCTCGGGCGCGTGTGCCGCTTCATGATGTTCACACCCTCGACGATGATGCGCTCCCGTTCGGGGTACACCTTCAGCACTTTGCCGGTCTTCCCGCGGGCGTTGCCGGCGATGACCGTGACCGTGTCGTTTTTTCTGATCTTCATCGGTTGACGTTCCTTATAACACTTCCGGTGCGAGGGAGACGATCTTCATGTACTGCCGTTCGCGGAGTTCGCGCGCCACCGGTCCGAAGATGCGGCTGCCGCGCGGCTCGCCGGTCTCAGTGATCAGCACGGCCGCATTCTCATCGAACCGGATGAACGAGCCATCCTTGCGCCGGGTTTCCTTTTTGGTGCGGACGATGACCGCACGGGCCACTTCGCCTTTTTTGACGGCGGCATTAGGGATGGCTGACTTCACCGAAACGATGACCTGGTCGCCGAGCCCGGCGTACCGACGGTCCGACCCGCCCAGCACCCGGATGCACCGGACTTTCTTGGCGCCGGAGTTGTCGGCCACTATGAGATTTGTTTCTTCCTGGATCATGTCTGTCTACTCCGTGGGCGGTAACTCACTTGGCTTTTTCGAGAATTTCGACGAGCCGCCAGCGCTTCTGCTTGCTCAGCGGCCGGGTCTCCATGATCTTCACCGTGTCGCCTATTCCTGCTTCCCGCTTCTCATCGTGCGCCATCAGCTTCGTGGTGCGGCGGAAGTACTTCTTATAGAGCGGATGCGGCACCCGCCGTTCGATGGACACGAGAATGCTCTTCTGCATCTTGGTGCTTACCACCTTGCCCACGCGGGTCTTGCGGCGCGTGGAGCGCGCGGTGTCGGCTTGTGCTGTTGCCTCAGGGGTCATGACGTCTTCACCTCGGTGTTCTCAGTCTTCGTGGCCGGTCCGGAGGTCTTTGCCGCGGCCCGTTCCTTCTTGCTCAGAATTGTCTGGATCCGTGCGATATCCCGCCGGACGGTGCGAACCTTGATCGGGCTTTCCAGCTGGCTCGTGGCAAGCTGGAAGCGGAGGTTGGCCAGGCTTTCCTGCTCATCACTCAGCCGCCGCTTGAGTTCATCGATCGAAAGGTCTTTCAGTTCAAGTGCCTTCATACGCGCTCCGGTGTTGGATCAGGCCTCTTCATAGTCAGGTCTGACGCTGATTTTCGTCTTGATCGGCAGTTTGTGGGATGCCAGCGTGAGCGCCTCGAGTGCCGTGGCCTTCGTCGTGCCGCCGACCTCAAACATCACACGCCCCGGCTTGATCACCGCCACCCAGTACTCCGGCGCACCCTTTCCTTTTCCCATGCGGGTTTCCGCAGGCTTCTTCGTGACCGGCTTGTCCGGGAAAATGCGGATCCAGATTTTCCCTTCGCGTTTCATCATGCGGGTGAGCGTGACGCGGGCCGCTTCGATCTGACGCTGGGTGATCCAGCCGGGAGCGAGGGCCTTCAGTCCGAAGTCTCCGAAATTGATCCGGTCGCCGCGCGTCGCTTTCCCGCGCATCCGGCCGCGTTGCGCCTTTCTGTATTTCACTCGTTTCGGCATCAACATGATGTGCTACTCCTGCTTGATCTGATTACTGCCCGCGGCGGGGCGGTGGCGTCTGCATGCTCTGCTGGGCATCCAGGACCTCGCCCTTGCAGATCCACACTTTCACGCCGATCGCACCGTAGATAGTCCGCGCGGTCGCCGTCGCATAGTCAATGTCTGCGCGCAACGTGTGCAGAGGAATCCTGCCTTCCTTGTACTGTTCGGTCCGCGCCATTTCCGCTCCGCCCAGCCGGCCAGCACTCTTCACGCGAACCCCTTCGGCTCCCATACGCATCGCAGCCGTGATGCCGTTCTTCATCGCGCGGCGGAACGCGATGCGCCCTTCGAGCTGCTGCGCGATGTTCTCCGCCACGAGGAAGGCGTCCAGCTCCGGCCGCTTGATCTCGTTGATCAGAATCTTCACCTCTTTGTTGGTGATCTTCTTCAGCTCTTCCTCGAGCTGGGAGATCTCCTTGCCGCTGCGCCCGATCACGATGCCCGGGCGTGAGGTGTTGATCGTGATGACCGCGCGCTTGGGTGTCCGCTCGATGAGGATCCGCGAGATCCCCGCCTTCTTCAAACGGTTCCGCACATAGTTGCGGATCGTCCGGTCTTCTTCCAGTTTGTTCGAGAACGATTTCTCGTCATACCAGTTGGAATCCCAGGAGCGGATGATCCCCAGACGCAGACCGATCGGATGTGTTTTCTGTCCCACGACGACTCCTTGCTGTTCCGGTTACTTCGATTCCTGAGTGCCGGCGTCCTCTTTGGGCGCCGCCTTTTTCGGGGCTGCCTTTTTGGGGGCTGCTTTCTTTTCTGCCGTTTTCTTCTCCGCCGCCTTCTTCTCTGCTGCTTTCTTGGACGCCTGTTTCTTCTGCGCCGCTGCCTTTCCGGCAGATTCGGCAGCCGCGTTCTTCGCGCGCCGGCCAGCCGGTTTTGCCGGGGTGTCTTTCGCGGCAACGATGAAGGCCTCCTTCACAACCATGCCGCCCACCTCCAGCCGTCCCGCCTCGTCCTTGTTCTGCAGGTTGGCCACTGCCGAACGGAGCACTTTCTCCGCAACGCGCGACGCATGCTTGGGGGAGAAGTGGAGAATATGAAGCGCCTCGTCCACAGACTTCCCGCGGATCAGGTCAATAACCAACCGCATCTTGCGCGGCGAGGTGCTGATATACCGGTTGATAGCTCGTGCTTCCATGGCTGCTTATCCCGCCTTTGTCGTTTCTTCTTTCCTGACCCCCGGATGCCCGCGGAACAGCCGGGTCGGTGCAAACTCGCCCAGCTTGTGTCCGACCATCCCTTCGTGCACATAGACCGGAATGAATTTGTTTCCGTTGTGCACTGCGAACGTGTGCCCGACAAAGTCCGGCGTGATCGTTGAGGCACGCGACCAGGTCTTCACCACTTTCTTCTGGTTCGTCTTGTTCAATGCCGCAACCTGCTCTAGCAGCCGGATACTGACGAATGGTCCTTTTTTCAGCGAACGAGCCATAGCGCTCACTTCCTTCGTTTCACGATGAACTTGCTGGATGCCTTTTTGGTCTTCCGGGTCTTCTTCCCCTTCGTATGCCAGCCCCACGGTGAAACCGGGTGCGGATTGCCCTGCGGGGACTTGCCCTCGCCGCCGCCATGGGGATGATCCACGGGATTCATCACGACGCCGCGCGACTGCGGACGGATGCCCAGCCAGCGTGAACGGCCTGCTTTGCCGACGCTGATGTTCTCGTGGTCGGCGTTCCCCACGCCGCCGATCGTCGCCATGCACTCGAGGGAGACGCTGCGCACTTCACCCGACGGCATACGGAGCTGTGCGAACTTTCCCTCCTTCGCCATCAGCTGCACAGCCATGCCGGCGCTGCGCGCAACCTGCGCACCCTTGCCGGGGCGGAGCTCGATGTTGTGGACGAATGTGCCCGCCGGGATATTGGACAGGGGCATGGCGTTGCCCGTGCGGATTTCCGCATCTGTGCCCGAGCGCAGGACGTCGCCGACTTTCACGCCGTCGGGCGCGACGATGTACCGCCGCTCACCATCGGCATACTGCAGCAGCGCGATCCGGGAGGAGCGGTTCGGATCGTACTCAATCGCTGAAACCTTGGCATCCATCCCTTTTTTGTCGCGCTTGAAATCGATCACGCGATAGAACCGCTTGTGCCCGCCGCCGCGGTGCCGCGACGTGACACGACCGGTATTGTTCCGTCCGCCCGATTTCCGGAGAGGCTCGATCAGACTCTTCTCGGGTCTCGTCTTGGTGATCTCCGCGAACGCGGAAACGGACGCCCACCGTGTTCCTGGGGTCACCGGCTTCAGTTTGCGTATGGCCATGGTGTTTCTCTAGTGCTGTTGACGATCACACATTCTGGAAGAATTCGATTTTGTCCCCTTCTTTCAGGCGGACGACTGCTTTCTTCCAGGCTGCGGTCCGACCCTCAAACCGTCCGCGCCGCGTCATCTGCGACTTGGATTTCCCTTTGCAGCGGATGGTGCGGACGTCGAGGACGGTGACGTTGAATTTCTTCTCCACGGCGCGTGCAATGGAGATCTTGTTCGCGGCAAGATCCACCTCGAAGGCGTATTGCCCTTTTTCCTGCAGCGTTGTCATCTTTTCCGTGACAATCGGTCGTTTCAGAATGCTTGTCATGGTCGCTCCACGCGCCTCAATTCTTGAACGTATTCTGCAACACTTCCAGTGCGCTCTTTTGAATCAGAAGCACCTGGGTGTTTACGAAATCGTACGTCGAGGCCTTGTCGGCCTGCGCAACGTTAAGGCCGGGGATGTTGCGGCCCGACTTCACCAGGTTGGCGTCTGGTTTGGGCAGCAGCAGCAACGTCTTGCCTTGGGGCTGTCCATGGAAAAATCTTCCACGATGCGGATCTGTCCTTCGCGGGCCTTCAGTGAGAGGGCCGACTTCCGGGCCAGACGGCGCATGCCTGTGGGCAGCGTATTGCTGTAGTCACGGGGTTCCGGACCGAAGATCGATCCGCCGCCCACCATAATCGGCGACCGGGAGCTTCCCTGGCGGGCCATGCCGGTGTGCTTCTGGCGGATAGGCTTCTTCCCGCCTCCGCGCACTTCCGCCCGCGTCTTCACGCGCGACGTCCCCTGGCGCTGATTGTCCAGATAGGTGCGCACCGCGCGGTAAATCAGGTGATGGTTCGGTTCCACGCCGAAGATCTCTTCAGAGAGCTTCACCGTCTCGCCGCTCTTGGTCCCGTCTTTCCTGTATACGTCTAGTTCCATCGCCGCACTCGCAGGTTCTATTGAGTCTTGAGCTTGTGAATTTCCACGACGCCATTGATTGCGCCGGGAACTGATCCCTTAATCAGCAGCAGATTGGAGTCGGCAATCACGCCGACGACCCTGAGGTTGCGGACGGTGATCTGTTCGCCTCCCATGCGTCCCGCCATCCGCTGTCCTTTGAAGACGCGTGACGGATAGGACGAAGAGCCGATCGAGCCGGGCGCGCGAACGCGGTCACTCTGGCCGTGGGTCCGTGCCCCGCCGCCGAAGTGATGACGCCGGACAACGCCCTGGAACCCCTTGCCTTTCGAGGTTCCCACGACCTTGACGACGTCGCCTTTCGCAAACACGCGGTCCACGGTGATCTCCTGTCCGGGCTGCATTTCCGTCGTGCCGTTCCCCCGGAACTCCCGGACGATGCGCACCGGCTTCACGCCGGCCTTCGCGAAATGCCCCCGCAACGGCTTGGTCACCAACCGCTCTTTCTTCTCCCCGAACCCGATCTGGATGGCTTCGTATCCGTCACGC
Organism: Bacteroidota bacterium; assembly: GCA_017860635.1. Taxonomy (GTDB): domain Bacteria; phylum Bacteroidota; class Ignavibacteria; order UBA10030; family UBA6906; genus JAGDMK01. Next base: position 575 of record JAGDMK010000304.1, on the reverse strand, counting down.
TCTTTAGTCTTGATATGCGTGACGTAACACGGGCCAGCCTCAATCACCGTGCAGGGGATCACCTGACCATGGTCATCGAAGACGCTGGTCATGCCGAGTTTTTTTCCGAGTAGTCCTGTCATACCACCATCCATGTATGCATGCACATACCGCCAAGAGTCCGCACCACTGCGGGCACTGCTCCCGACGCCGTTCTCCCGTCCCGCCGGGCGTCAGCTGACGCCCGGCAGAACGAACACCTGTGTTGTCGTTGGTCCGGTTAGACCTTGATCTCGACGTCAACTCCCGCGGGAAGATCGAGCTTCATCAGGGAGTCAACGGTTCTGTTCGTCGAGTTCAGAATGTCGATCAGCCGCTTGTGGGCGCGCGTCTCGAATTGCTCCCTCGACTTCTTGTCAACATGAGGTGACCGAAGCACAGTATAGACCGTACGCTTCGTGGGTAACGGAATCGGGCCGGAGACCACAGCGCCTGTAGACTTGACAGTCTTGATGATTTTTTCCGCAGACTTGTCGATCAGGTTGTGATCGTACGATTTGAGCTTTATGCGTATTTTTTGACCGGCCACGGGTACC
>JAGDMK010000303.1 GCA_017860635.1 Bacteroidota bacterium | reverse complement strand
CGGCCGGTGGGTTATCATGCGTTTCGGGAGCACGAACAACGGTTCGGTCACACGTCCGGCTCCTCTCCCCGGCGTCGGGTTTGAATGCGACAAGTTTGACACTGTTGCGTTCAACGCGCACTTCGACAGGTTTGTCAGACAGCTTCTGCCCGAAGACAGTTTGCCATACAGCCAGAAGAAAAGGGGGATCACATCGCTGCACATGGACAGCTGGGAGATGACTGCTCAGAACTGGAGCGCGGATTTCCGTTCCGAGTTCCGGCGGAGGAGGGGCTATGACCCGCTCCCTTTCTACCCTGTCTATTCAGGACTGATCGTTCGAAGCCTTGAGATAAGCGAGCGATTTCTCTGGGATCTGCGGCTCACAGCACAGGAGCTTGTGCTCGAGAATCACGCAGAGCACGTGAAGAGGGTCGGCCGCCGGCACGGCCTGACGCTCTCCATCGAACCCTATGACATGAATCCTGCCGCAGACCTCGATCTGGGAGCCGTTGCAGATGTGCCCATGTGCGAGTTCTGGCACAAAGAGTATGGGTACAACACATCATTCAGCTGTATCGAAGCTGCTTCGGTTGCCCATGTGCTCGGAAAACCCGTGGTTGCTTCTGAGTCGTTTACATCCTGGGGCGGATTCCACTCCTACCCTGCCATCCTGAAGAATCAGGGGGACTGGGCATTCTGCGTCGGGATCAACAACTTCTACTATCATACGTTTGCTCACAAGCCGCTCGATGACCGGTATCGACCCGGCATGACAATGGGCCCCTATGGAGTGCATTGGGACAGAGGGGAACCCTGGTGGCCCATGGCGTCCGCGTATCACGCCTATGTGGCGCGATGCTCCTATCTCCTCCAGCAAGGTCGAACTCCGGCCGAGCTACTCTACCTCACTCCTGAAGGCGCGCCCCATGTGTTCAGGCCTCCGCCTTCGGCAACGACAGGCGAACCATTTCTCCCAGACAAACGCGGGTACGCCTTCGACGGTTGTTCGCCTGCTATGCTTATGACTCATGCATGTGTGAAGGACGACAGGCTTGTGTTTGATAGCGGTGCCCGGTATGCACTGCTTGTGCTTCCCGCTTTCGACACGATGACACCTGCATTGCTGAACACGATTCAGTCGCTGGTCGCGGCGGGAGCAATAGTCGTTGGCGGTCCGCCCCACAAGTCCCCCAGCCTGTCGGACTACCCGGCATGTGATGATTCGGTACAGAGGCTTGCTGTGTCGATGTGGGGAAGCCTGGACGCACCCGGGGAGGTTACCGAAAGGCCATATGGGAAAGGAAGAATCTATTGGGGAGGGGAACTCTCAATCGTGGATTCAACAACCCTCTACCCGTGCTATGACGCAACGGCACGTTTGCTCATGCGACTCGGTGTCAACAATGATTTCAAATCCTCGGCCCAGCTTCGTTACACGCACCGCACAATGGATGAACTGGATATCTATTTTGTCTCCAACACCGCGGCTGAGAGTGTCAGTGCAGATTGCATGTTCAACATCGACAATGGCCTGCCGGAGCTTTGGGATCCAGTGACGGGGAAGATCACCCCTCTGCGCCAAAACGGACACCGTGAAGGGAGCACACTGATCCCCATGAGGTTTGCACCTCATCAGAGCTTCTTCGTCGTCTTCGACCGCACCGCTGAGACACCTCCGGCGCAGGAAGTCCCGGTTTCGAATTTCAACGAGCTGCATTTCCTGAAAGCTGTGGAGGGACCCTGGGATGTCAGCTTTGACACCACGTGGGGAGGCCCACCGCATGTTACGTTCGATACCCTGCAGGAATGGACAAGCAGGCCAGAATCAGGAATCAGATACTATTCAGGCACTGCACACTACCGCACAACGTTCGAGCTTCCGGAAGCATCCTCGTCACCGTTGTGGCTGGATCTGGGCGAAGTCCACTGCATCGCACGCGTGAGAATGAACGGGAGGGATCTGGGTGTTGTGTGGTGTGCGCCATGGCAGCTGGATATCACTGACGCTGTCAGAAGAGGCAAGAACCAGCTGGAAATCGATGTGGCGAACCTCTGGGTTAACAGGTTGATTGGGGATGAGGCGTTCCCTGATGACGGAGTGAAAAACGGGAGATTCCCCGAGTGGTTGTTGACCGGGAAACCGCGCACAAGCGGACGGTATGCCTTTGCGCCGGTGCAATTCTATACCGCTGCCTCGCCCCTGCAGAAATCCGGGCTCGTGGGACCGGTGAGGATACTGTCTGGACGCTAAGGATGAAATGACGGGAAGGAAAGGGTGAGGAGTACCTCTGGCGACTGTTGCGTCAACGATAGAGATATTCAATGACCGAGCTCCTTCTTGTCCCGATCACTGATGTTCCCGTGTCAGGTCGTCGCAGAGATTTCGGTTATTCATTCCGGGCGAAGGTGATGGCGTCGCTTCCCCACGGCTCCGCCTTGTGAATCGCGGGCAGTACCTCCTCCGGTGTGTCGACAAACCTCCAGATCGACCGATTCCTCGGGTGCATGAATTTCTCGGCGATGCACCGGTCGAGCATGTGCTGTAGTGGATCGTAGAAGCCCTTCGTGTTTACGATGATGATCGGTTTGGTGAACAGCCCAAGCCGTTTCAACGTGATTGCTTCCAGCAGTTCCTCCAGCGTGCCGGTGCCCCCGGGTAGCGCTACAACCCCGTCGGTCTCTTCCAGAAGTTTTGCCTTCCGATCGTGCATCGTCTCGGTGAATTCGAAATCGATCACCTTCTTGTGTGCCCATTCCACATCGTTCATGAACTTGGGCATAATCCCCTTGATTCTCCCCCCTCTGGCAATGACGGTGTCTGCGAGAGTCCCCATAAGTCCTGACGATCCCCCTCCATAGACCACCGAGACACCAGCTTCGACGAATGCGATCGCCAGCCGTTCGGCGGCGTGGAGGTACTCGTCATCGACTTTCGGACTGGAGGCGCAGTAGACGCAGATCTTCATGAGTTGTCCATTCGAATGGTATTGTCGATGGGGTAAGGTACGATGAGACGAGGGAAAAACCAAGGAGCGACAGGAATGTACCATCACATCGGACCCTGAATCACGTCGGACGCTGCATCAGAGTGGACGCTGCATCAACTCTGTTTCATCAAATCCTTATGAAATCTTTATGCCCCAGGCCGGACGCTTTATGGTCTGTGAATGGACTCGGGGAGCGGTAGTCCGGACATTATATCATGATCGTCAAGAACCTGAGAATATCGGTTGCGCTCCTCCTGGTTTTCACGGCAATTACTGGCTTGCTCTATCCACTGCTGGTCACCGGGATCGCCCAGCTTGTCTTTCCGGCTCAGGCCAATGGAAGTCTCATCCTGCAGGACGGGAAGGCCATCGGCTCCGAACTGATCGGACAGCAGTTCATAGATCCTCGGTATTTCTGGAGCCGCCCTTCCGCAACACCGGGGTACCAGTACAACGCCAGTGCCTCGTCGGGATCAAATCTGGGACCGCTGAACCCGGCGCTCCTCAATGCCATCCGCACGCGGGCACATGACCTGAGATCAGCCGACTCGTTAAACACACAACCCATCCCGGTCGATCTCGTGACTGCTTCAGGAAGCGGGCTCGACCCCCACATCACCATTATGGCTGCGCTCTTTCAAGTACCACGAGTCGCCCGTACGCGTGGGCTTTCTGAAGAACGGGTCCGGGCTCTCGTGAACCAGCATACAGAAGGTCGTCAGTTCGGCGTACTGGGAGAGCCCCGAGTAAACGTGCTTCTCCTGAACATTGCCCTCGACAGGGAAT
>JAGDMK010000302.1 GCA_017860635.1 Bacteroidota bacterium | reverse complement strand
TCCTCCTCCCGATGTTCTTCCGGAGCCCATACCCCTGGAGATCGTCTACGAAGACGATCATCTGCTTGTGGTGAACAAGCCTGCGGGCATGGTAACGCACCCGGCGTACGGCAACTACACGGGGACGCTGGTCAACGCGCTCCTGCATCACTGCGCATCGCTCTCCGCAGTGAACGATGCGACACGGCCGGGGATTGTGCACCGGCTCGACAAGGACACGTCCGGCTTGATGGTCGTTGCCAAGACAGACCAGGCGCACGCCCATCTGGCACGGCAGTTTGCGAAACGCACCATACGGAGGGAATACCAGGCAATCGTCTGGGGTGCCCTCGCAGGTCCGACAGGCGTCATCGAGGCGAACCTCGGGCGGAGCAAATCGGACCGGAAGAAGATGGCTGTGGTCCAGGAGGGCAAGAGGGCTGTCACGGAATACACCGTCCTCGAGCGGTTTCCATATTTATCGCTGGTACGGCTGCGGCTGCAGACAGGCCGCACGCACCAGATCCGGGTGCACCTTGCGCATATCCAGCACCCCGTCTTTGGAGACCCTACATACAATGGGCGGCGCATCCTCTATGGCCCGGGCTCAGCGCGGCAGAAGGCGGAGGTGCAGGCCCTGCTGGAGATCCTGACGCGTCAGGCGCTGCATGCGCGGACCATCGGTTTCCGCCATCCGGCAACAGGTGCCGACGTGATGTTTGAGTCTTCCCTGCCGGAGGACATGAGCAGGGTGCTGGTCCTCATCCGGACGCGCCAGCCTGTATGAATGACTATTGTGGTTTGCAGGGAGCCGGGCCGGAACTGCCGTGAGGGGTGCATGGAGCGATGCAAGCACCCTTTGACCAACTGATCATGACTGAGATTAAGCCCGGACGTAAATGTAAGCATGAGGCCTGCTTGTCACTGTGTATGTGAAGTTGTATATTAGAGACACAGCTATCTCACCAACTTCCAGGAGGAAGAATGAAAGCTTCGCGTGAACGATTGGTGCGGCTCTTGTGTGTGCTGGTGGGGGTGGTACTCCTGCTTGCCGTGGATGCCTCCGCGCAATCGGAGCTGGAGAAGGCAATCCGGCAGTACAACAGCTCTGCCGTGACAGGATACATCCAGCCGATTGCAGATCTATTCGGGGCCAATATGCACGCGGGGTATTATCACTCGGCATACATTCCCCCGTCCGGTTTCTCCCTGGGATTTGACATCATCGCGATGGGAGCCATCGTGACGGATGAGCAGAAGTCCTATCTGGCCGACGCACCGACGGGCTTTGCTCCGTCACAATTCAAGACCGCGACTGTCTTCGGCGAGAAGGGGACCACGATTCAGCATGCCACCGTTCCCGGGCTCGAATACAAGGGATCAGACGGCGTGTTCAATACCTCCATCTTCCCTCTTGCCGTTCCGCAATTGCGCATCGGATCGCTCTATGGAACAGAAGCAGTCATCCGCTTCATTGCGTTGCCATCCATGGGGGAAGACAAAATCCCCGAGATCAAATTGTGGGGTCTGGGGGCTCGCCACAGCATCAGCCAATACATTCCTGAGAGCCCGCTGGACATCGCGGTGAGCGGGTTCTATTCCAATTTTAACGTGGGTGATCTGATCACCGCCAAGGGTCTCTCTCTTGGTGTGCAGGCAAGCAAGAGCATCAAGATCCTCATGCTGTATGGCGGGATGTCGTGGGAGAACAGCACCATGAATCTGGCCTACAAGTCCACCGACCCGACCGCAGCCGCACCGATCGACGTGGATCTGGACGGCGCGAACAAGTTCCGGGCAACGGTTGGCGTGGGCATCTCCCTCGGCATCTTCAAAGTATTTGCCGATGCGAACTTCGGCAGCGTGACCAACTATTCCGGCGGTATTGGCTTCGGCCGATAGGGCCCGAAGTATTCAGAGCAAGAGTTCGAATAAACTGGAGACCTTATGAAGACAAACGTGTTGCTCCTGCTCCTTATCGGGCTGCTGGCAACAACCGGTTCCACCTGCATCAATGATGGTTTCCTTGTGGCGGTGAACCTTCCCATCAAGGCGACGTTCAATATCAACGCAGGACCAAATCTCGCGTTCAGCGGCTCGTACAACGTGAAGCTGGCGGACCAGATTGATGGATCCTACCTGGAGAACATCAAGAACGCCAGGTTTTATGATGTCCGCGTCAGCACAACCGGGACATACAACGGCACCGTGTACGTCGTGGGGAACATCGACGGCAAGCAGCTTGTGACGGTGAAGAACCAGCCCTGGAGTTCTTTTGCGACACCGCAGTCGTTGATTGCGGGGTCAAAACTGATCGAAATAGACTCGGTCGGTCTGAATCAGGTGGGAAAACGGCTGGCGGATTTCAAGGCCGCGCCGCAGGCAACGGTTGTCGTGCTCTCGGCAAATGGTACGTTAAGCGGTCAGTCCCCGGTGCCCTCGGGACTCGCCCTGGTGGTCGAGATCCTGGCACAGGTTGACGCCGAGGTAAAGTAGCGTTTCCACAACAGCGGGTGAGCACTCGACTGGATCGTCCGGAAATCCGGGAAGGATCGACAAACATACTGGGTATGGGGCGGGAAGAGCTGCGGGCTTTTGTCACCGATCTGGGTGAGCGTCCGTATCGCGGTGACCAGATCTTCCGATGGCTCTACACTCGGGGGGCATCCCGATTCGATGAGATGTCCGATATCGCACAGGCATTCCGGCAGCGGCTGAATGCCTGTGCGCGTGTCGGAGGGGTACGCCATGTGCGCCACCAGGTTTCCCCGGCCGACGGCACCACCAAGTTCCTGTTTGCCCTGGACGATGGCCGCACGATCGAGAGCGTGCTGATCCCACCGGCATCCGCGTTTGAAGAAGACAGCGATGAGGAACACCATTCCACGCCGCCGCGCGAGCGGCTTACCCTCTGTGTCTCGACGCAGGTGGGATGTCCTCTCGATTGCGCATTCTGTGCGACCGGCGCAATGGGCTACGTCCGCAATCTTGCCGCCGGGGAGATTGTGGATCAGGTCCTCACGATCGGGCGCGTGACGGGCCGTACCATCACCAATGTCGTGTTCATGGGGATGGGGGAACCGATGCTGAACTACGGTCCGGTGATGCGCGCGGCGGAGATTATGAATGAGGGAATGGAGATTGCTGCGCGCAGAATCACGGTGTCGACGGCGGGGTGGGTTGACGGGATTGCGCGCATGGCGGAAGAACGGCGGCGCTTCAAGCTTGCCGTGTCGCTCCACAGTGCCGTGGAGGACACGCGGGCCGCGCTCATGCCGGTGACCCGGCGGTATCCTCTGTCCGTGCTCGCTGAGGCGCTCCGCTCCTACCACCGGATGACAAAGTTGCGCGTGACGTATGAAGTGGTGCTGTTCGATGGAATTAACGATACGGCCCACGAGCTCCGCCGCCTCATTGCATTTGCACGCATCGTTCCGTGCAAGATCAATGTCATTCCATATCATTCCATTGCATTTACCGGACCCGAAGGCTTTGCCGCGTCGCTGCGTCCTTCGCCCCGGCTTCAGGATGCCGTTGCCCAGCTCAGGCAGGCGAATCTGACGGTCATGGTGCGCAGTAGTGCCGGTGAAGACATTGCCGCGGCCTGCGGCCAGCTGGCGGTCCACGATGCAAGGCACAACAGACCCAGGGGATCGACACACGAGCGTCGCGGCGTTCTTCCCCACGACCATACTTCTTCCACAGGTGCGCATGCGAATTCTCATATTCGGTCCCCCAGGCGTGGGGAAAGGAACCCAGGCAAAGCTTCTCGCTGAGCAGTATGC
>JAGDMK010000106.1 GCA_017860635.1 Bacteroidota bacterium | reverse complement strand
TCCAGCGTTAGGTTGTCAATGTTGCCCGGGGTTTCACAGTATGCCCTCTCGCCGAGACACACCACAACAGCATCGACTCCGGAGGCCGCTTTCACAGCGCTGGGGATGTCAAGGGTGCGGTCAAATGTCGCGCCGGGCACGTAGGTGACGTGGTCCGCACCGATTTTCTCTCTGATCGCCTTCAGGATCGTTGGCTTCGCCGTCGGATAGAGTTGCTCCTGGTCTCCCTGCCAGGTGATCGTCCAGCCGCTGTTCATCGGGGAAAGTGCGTCGGCGGTCGGCCCTGTCACCAGCACTCGTGCCGATTTGCGGAGCGGAAGCGCACCGTCATTCTTGACGAGGACTATGGATGGATTCTTCAGCAGCCTTGAGGTTCACCGCAGTGTGTTGCGCGCTTGCGAAGCCGCTCTTCAGCCGCACATCCGGATAGGGATCCTTGAAGAGCCCGAGCTGCAACTTGACGCGAAGGATGCGGCTGACTGCGTCATCGATGCGGGACACCGGGACGGACCCATCTTTCACGCACTCCAGAAGCAGGGGAGAGAAACTGTAGTCCAGAGGCACCATGCTCATGTCGATTCCGGCCATGACGGCCATGCGCACCGCGTCTTTGGGCGACACTGCAACACGGTCCCTCGCATGCAGCCGTATGATGTCAGCCCAGTCGGACACGACGAAGCCTTTGAATTGCATCTCTCCCTTGAGAATCTCCGTCAGGAGGTGGTAGTTGGCATGACCGGGGATCCCGTCGACTTCGCCCGAGTTCACCATCACGGAAGGCGCGCCGGCCTTCACGGCTTCCTCGAATGCCGGGAGGAAGTATTCCCGCATCATGCGTTCCGAGATCCATGCCGCAGTGCGGTCTTTCCCGCTCATGGGAAAGCTGTAGCCCACATAGTGCTTCAGGCACACGCCCCCCTTGCCCGGTGCGCTGACGTCTGTCCCCTGGTGTCCCTGCACATACGCCTTGCCCATGGCCGCCGACAGGTGCACATCTTCGCCGTAGGTTTCCCAGAGCCGGGGCCAGAGTGGCTGCCGGCCCAGATCCAGCACGGGATAGAAATTCCATGGAATCCCCGACGCCCGCATCTCGGAGGCAGTGATGCTCCCCTCTTCTCTCACCAGATCCGTGTTGAATGTCGCGGCCATGTTGATGGCCTGCGGAAAGAGCGTTGCCCCGTGCGTGTAGTTGACACCATGGACGGCATCGATACCATACAGCACCGGTATCTTCAGACGGGTTTTCCGCATCGCAACATTCTGAATTGCCGTGATCACCTCCTGCCAGTGGTCCAGCGAGTAGGCCTGAGGCCCGACGTTGATGATTGACCCCACATGGTAGCGCAGAAGAGCTGTGTCCAGCTTTGCCATATCCAGCTGATGCGGTTCCTGCCTCCCGTCGGCTCCCAGCGAGACGACATCCACAGTCACCTGTGTCATCTGCCCGACCTTTTCCTCCAGCGTCATCCGGGAAAGCAGGTCCCTGACCTGTCCATCGATGACGTCCTGTCCGAGTGCCCATGACGCGCAGGCGAACAACAGGAGGACAGCGGGAAGAGGGCGGAAGATCTGTCGTGACATCATGGCTTTCTCTTCAAGATATGGGGGATCATCGAATCAGCAGAAGTGAACGGACATCCGATACTCTCCGCCCGCCGCTCGCGAGAGAGCATACATAGTACCCTGAGCTGAGTCCGAGCCTGCCGGTGTCCCAGCGGGTCTGGTGGCGGCCTGGCGGAAGTACACCGAGGGGAGACGTGGTAATGGGCCGGCCCAACAGGTCTACAATCCGCAGCTCCAGGTCCATGGTCTGCGACAACGTGAAACTAATGATCGTGCTTCCGTTGAATGGATTGGGATAGTTCTGCCAGAGGCGTATGGCGTACGGCAGAGCATCCGGTCTCTGCATGGGCGCAGCCGTCAGGGACTGCTCCGCCGCGAAGTATCCTGCCACCGCAACAAGCGGCGCATTCCAGTTGATGGCAATTTCGTTTGAGGCGTAACTCCCCTGATCGTCCACGTAGCATCGGGCAGGCGGCGTCCCGGCCGGAATGCGCGCTGCGAGCACGGGGTCCTGCGATACATTCCGGTTCGGCCCCCCTGCCAGAAGACCGGGGACCGGTGCAACGATCCCATCGGAGCCTGAGGGGCGATGATGCGGGAAGCGCGTCGCAAATGCACCGGTGCCGGTGACGAAGGAAATGCCGTGAATGTTCACGCCCAGCACGTAGTGGAGTTGATCCAGCGCCGCCTGAGCGAATCCTTCAGGCCCACCCTCAGTCCGCCCGAGTATGAGAAGCAAGGCATTGTTGAGGATCTGGGAGTTGCTCCCCCAGTTGTAGTCGGTTGTCCTGATCGCCGCGCGGAAACCACTTTCATCCCGGAGGCGGGAGAGGCTTGTGCAGTATGACAGGAGCGACTGCCGGATCCGGTCTTGTGCAGTCGTGTTGATCCCGCTGCGCGACCCGCGAAGGTACGCGCACTGAGCGAGCGCACGCACATCCGCCCATGTCATGGTCCCGGTGATGATACCCGGGCTCTGATACGACGTGAGGAAGTACTGGTGTGCGCCGGAATCCCCCGATGCAAGGTACAGTTCGGCGGCAGCCCAGAGTCGCTCGTCGCCGTCGTTGCCATCGCCGTATTCGCCCGTGGCGGTTCCAGCGGGATTTGTGAACCCGCCCGCGGGCACGATCGCGGGATGCGCGAGCAGATATGCCCACGCCCGCTGCGCGGCCGAAAGACAGGACGATGCAAAGAGCGAATCGTATGAATGATAGACGCGTGCGGCCCGGGCCATCACCGCAGCAAAGTCGCCTGTTGCCGTCGACGAGAGGCGGTAGATGTACCGCTGTCCGGAGTCGTTCTGCGGCATCACAAACGATTCGAACTGCGGCTTGGTGATCTTGAAGAACACGCCGCCGGAGGCAGCCTGCATCGTCTGCATCCACTTCAGCTCATAGCGGGCTTCGTCCAGGATGTCCGGAATGCCATTTCCCGATTCGGGAATGAGGAGGTTGTCGGCCTGGAACCGGCCGGGGAAGTACTCATAGGCCAGAAGCAGTGTGCCAACGCTGATGCCGGCATTGACGATGTACTTTCCGTAATCCCCCGCATCGTGCCACCCGCCCACAGACGCGATGGTACCCGTGCTCTCTGCGGTGGCATGGAAGGCAGCATCGGTCGTTGTATGGCAGGCCAGATGCCACCAGTCTCCAGCGTGGAGCGGCGACAGGGACATCCCGCAGCGCTGGTAATAGAAGCCTTTCAGCGCGGCGCGGAACACAGGGAGGTACACTGAATCGCTGACCGTGAAAGCAGCCGAGGAATCTCCCCCGCTGGTCTTGAGGTAGTAGGTCCCCGGCTGAACCAGGGACGAGCAATCAGCGCTGTACAAATCGATCCCCGTGGCAGGGTCTCCCAGGCCTGCAACTCCTGTTGCGACACGAAGCACGACTGTTCGCGTTTGGGCCGCCAGGACAAACACGCTGTCAGCATGCTGACTGAGGATAGCGACCTTCGGAGCGAGACGTGCGTACCCTGCCTGATTCACGCCCACCACTCCGCCGGCCAGTGATTCTCCGGCGACGACGCAGAGCATCGCTGCGGCGAGAAGGCTACTTCGCTTTCGCATACACACGGACATAGTCGACCTGCATGTACTGTGGGAAGACCGTCGATGCATCCGGGCTTCCGGGCCAATTGCCCCCGACTGCAACATTGAGCAGGAGGTGAAAGCGCTTGTCAAAAGGCGGACCGTTCTTCTCCGCGTGAAAGCGAATGTTGTCGACGCGCCAAATCAGCGAATCAGCGCTCCATTCGAGGGAGAAGAGATGGAAGGCGCTGGCGAACGATGCGCCGCCGGGGAGGGTGTAATTTCCCCCGCTCGAGAGATGATGCGCAGGATCAGACCCGTAGTGAACCGTGCCATAGATCCTCCCCGGCGTCTGGCCGAGCAGCTCCATGACGTCGATCTCGCCGGACGCGGGCCAGCCTCCGTACTCCCAATCCGTGGGAAGCATCCAGATGGCAGGCCAGAGGCCACGCCCGGTAGGCGTCTTGGCACGAACATCCACGCGACCATACAACCAATCCCGCTTTCCGCGCGTGTTCAGTCGCGCTGAGGTGTACTGCTTCCCCAGGTACTCTTCTTTCAGCGCCTGGATCACCAGCGTTCCGTTTTCGAGAAAGGCGTTGCGGGGTTCAGCCGTGTAGTATTGCAGCTCGTTGTTGCCGCCGCCGTTGCCATTGACTTCTAAGGTCCAGACCGCGTTGTCGATGCTCGCCCCGTTGAACTCGTCATGCCATGTGAGCGTCCACCCCGCAAGTGCCGTGCTGTCGCCCGCTGCTGCCTCGGGAGAAATGCCATCATCCTTCGTGCACCCCTGCGCGGTAGCCAGCAGCAGCGCAACCCCGAGTACAGTACTGTCTACGCACCGGCAACGCATCGTCGTCGTTTGTTTACTCTCCATTGTTCCTTTGCATCAGGTCCGAAATCAGAAGCTCATCGCCACGGAAATCTTCTGGATGCTGTTGAGCCGTCCGAAGTACTGGTAGCAATAGTCCGCGCGGAGCGCAATATTGCCGAGCAGGTGCTGGCGCACGCCGACACCGAGGGAGAAGGATTCCTCGGAATCAGTGAGGAACAGCGCCTTGTATCCTGCCCTGAAAGCGATGAAGTCATCGAACGAATACTCACCCCCGACGTTCACGCTTTCATAATCATCACTCGGGTGCATGGCATCGACTGCAAGGATGATCTTGTGCATGTCGCCCATATCCGGCCTGTAGGCGATGCCGAACCTGAAGTTGAGCGGCAGGGACCATTCGGTGGTGGAGAGTTCAGCCGGCACTCTGCCGTTGTTCGCGCTGTTCACCGGATCCTCATCGTACAGCACGACGGCGTTCTGGCCGGTCATGTGCATCTTCTGTCCGTAATTCGAAATCGACATGCCCAGCACGATTCCCTCGAACGGCGTCACATACTGGACGCCCACGTCGATCGCCATCGCTGCCGCGGTCATCTTCCAGATTCGTTCATAGACAAATTTGGGGTTAAAGCCGATCGCGAAATCATCCGTCAGCCGGATGGCATAGGCCACACTGAATGCCACCTGGGAGACATTGAATACCTCTCCCGTCCCCTCCGGCTGTGTGACGGTCGTGACCGGCATGTCGCCGACGCTCGACGAGATGAGGCTGAGACCGAGGCTTCCAATGCTGCCGAGGTTGTACGATCCGGCAATGAAGTTGTAGCCAATATCGGCAAACCACTGAGTGTGGTCGAACATCACCCCATTCTGCAAGGTGGCAATGCCTGCCGGATTCCAGTACAGGGCTGACCAGTCGTCTGCCACCGCAACAAAAGCACTGCCCATGGCTGAGGCCCGGGCGCCCTGACTGATGGAAAGGAACGATGCCGCAGTAGTTCCTTTCTTTGAAACGTCGGATTTGAATCCCTGCGCTTCAGCGAGAGATCCTCCTGCCATCATGCAGATGATCAGGCCAACAAAGAAGGTTTTCATGGTGGTTCTCGCCAGTAGGGTTATTTGATGACCGCGAATTTGCCGATGTGCTCGCCGATGCCGGGGGCGTTCACATGATAGACATAGAGCCCGTAGGCGAGGTCCATCCCGTCATCAGTGACCAGGTCCCAGGGCAGCGAACCGTCGCTCGCGTTCGAGTCTTTGACCAGAGTTTTCACAAGGTACCCCGCGACGGTGAAGATCCGGACGGTACATTGTGCCGGGAGATGCGTGAAGAGGATCTTCCGGTCCCCGCGGCCGGTGGTGAACAACGTCCGGCGCTCCCATGACTCGCTGGAGATGTACGGATTCGGGACCACGGTGATGTTGCCCATATCCGTAACGGCACGCTCAGTGTTCGTCCGTGCGACTCTCGTGGTCAACTGGAAATAATCTCCGCGGGCGAAAGGGCGCCGTGTTTTGATCACAAACCGGTCGCCATCCTGGGGAGGTGCGGGATTGATACCCGGTCCGCGCTCCCAGACGAGCCGCCATGTCAGGTTATAGACCGTCGGACTGACATATCCCTCGATGATGCGGATCGTGTCCCCGAAACTCAGGGTGTTGTTCCGGTCGGCATCATCCACAATAAACTTCACCCGCTTGTTGTCTGTCACATTGGTGATAGTGAAATTCACAGGCATCCTCGGAAACCTCGGCGGGATGCTGAATGCCGCCGTGTCTACCAGGGCCGAGGACCAGCGGAGCTCGTAGTCCCCTGGCCAGGCAACATCCCGTGCCACATTCAGATTATCCCGGGACACGCGCACAAACACTCCCGGATCCCCGACAAGCCATCCCGTTGCCGTATCGTTCACAGCGATGAGCGTATCATTGGTGAACGAGAAGTTGAGCCCGTCAAACGGGACGCTGTAAATAGCCGGACCGAAGTCCGCGGCGCTGACGCGCGACTGGAGCGTGTCCGTGGCACCTGAGGCGGTCGTGCGAACGACACTGTAGGTGGTCGTGGAGTATTTGGGGATGTCTCCGCTCGCGTCAAAAACGATGCGATAGGTGTTCCCTTCGCTGATCTGACCAGGGTTGAGCACCTGGACATCGATGGATCCGGTTCCGATGCCTTGAGCCACGTTGTCCAAATCCCCTTCGATCTGCGGCGGGACATAGCCGGCTGCCGCAGCTGCAGGCGTGACGATCGCGCAGTTGATGTCGATGAATTTCAGCTGGCCCGCAGCATCCTCGGTCACAATCTTCGCGCACTCTGTCGGCTGCAGTCCGAGAATGCCTTTGTTGGGATCACCCTGATCATACGACACCACGGCGTAGTAGTAGCGGACGCCATTCACAACGGTGGTGTCCACGAATGAGTGCTGCAGACCGGTCTCGCTCCCCCGCCAGAAGCGCGCGCCGTTGATGCCGATCGGGTCAGGCCCGGAAATGCTGTCCTTCAGATCGAACTGGGCAATCGGCTTCCAGTACCGGGGATTTCCTTTTGAATCCGTGATGACTTTGATATCATTGAATTCCGCGTCCGAACTCCGGTAGACGAGATATCCTTCAAAGTCCAGCTTGTTGCCGAGAAACGGATCGCGTGATTTCTCCGCGCGATCGTCCCAGTAGAGGAAGACTTTCCGGTCTCCCGCGACTGCCGTCAGATTTGGCGTGTAGGGCGGCTTGGAGAAATTGTAGTTCGCGTTGTAGATATTCTGAACCGTGATTTTGTTGAAGATCAGAGCATCCAGATCGAGCCCGTTGACCAGAGCCATCGAGAAGCGCTCGCGCCGGTCTTTGGGAAGCGGGAATGTCCCCGACGCAAAGACGATTCCGATGTTGGTGTTCTGCACCAGCGTATCCACGAAGCCGTTGTTCATGCGGCGCCACATGACGTCATCGTTCTTCAGCCAGACTCCCGTGGGCCCCTTATCTCCGAGGACGTTCAGAGCAACAGCCGTGAGTCCGATCTGATCCGATTCGTCCTTGTCGGTTTCGTCGAAATTCGGTTCGCCGTGTGTGGGACGCGCATCTCCTTCACCTTCGTCCGGGCCCAGGTACTGCAGGTCAAACGGACCCACGCCGTCCGCCCCCACGTCATCGTTAAGCGCTTCCCCCACGTCCCAAGCGCCGTTGCCATTGGCATCCGCGAACGCAGTCCAGTCTCCATCGTCATCAATGCTGTTGTCGCGCCGCTCATCGACGAGCCCGTCCTGGTCGTTGTCGACACCATCGAGAGAGTTGCCCGGACTCTCGAGATACGCATAGCCGTAGTACCCGGTCTTCCAGTTATCCGGGTACCCGACGCCCCCTTCTGCCCAGGAGTAGCAGAGATCCAGCACGGTGCTGTAGTACGCACTGTTTGCCGGTGTTGAATTCTGGAAGCTTCCGACTCCCGGATCAGAATAGAAGCCGAACGCGCAGGAGTCATACGTCTGGTCTGAAATGTTGACGATGTCGTAGTGCCAGAAGATAACATCTTCAGCGAGCACGTGCGACCACTGAAATCCGCGGACTTCGACGCGGAGTCCGAGGCCGCCCCGTCCGGAATCGGCCTGGATGGGATAGTAGTTGTAGGGAGCGCGCGTGAACTCCCCGTCCTTTGAATCATCCACAACAAAGAACGTTTCGTAATCCGCGTTCATCACCCCCCGGCCGAAGTAGCCGTACCAGTATCCATCCCATGCTGAGGTCGTCCTGCCGTCCGCGCGCAACGCGACCGGCCAGTTCTCAGGCCAGGACCTGGAATCAATATTGACCGCAGGCCGTGGGGACGCCGTCGAGGTATTGATGTAGCCCGGCACCGGCTCGAGGTCCCAGGGAAACTGCGCACCCAGGACGGGGTCAAAATCGTATTCCTCGCGATAATGCCCTTCGATCGGAGTGATGACCCGGCCGTTCGGAAGTGTGAGCTTGGCTCCGACCAGCACCGTAAGCCCGTCGATGTAGTTGTGCCCCGTCCCTTTGGGCCATTCCCCTCCCATCCCGTCGGGCCAGTGCGCCACCTCGGTCGTGTTGAAGTAGATGGTCCGGATCCGGTTGCCATCCATAATCCCCTTGCGTTGATACTGGTAATCCCCCTTGGGGTCATTTCTGTACAGTTGCGTCTTGGGATCAACCTGCCCGAGCGCAACAGCCGACATGACAAGGACAAGGAGCATTCCAAACGGGGCGGTCTTCGCAATGCGCATGGTCGTCATAGCTTAGAACTCCAGAGAAAGACCGAGCCGCACTTCTCTCGGCGCTGAAAAGGATGTTGGGTCGTTCAGGTATTGTTCCAGTGTATTCAAGCCGAAGATCCGGCCTCCGAGATATGTAAAGATATCCAGGTTGGCGCGGCCTGTGCTGGAATTCACATTCAGCTCGTTCTTCGTATCAAGCAGGTTGTAGACCCAGAGGAAAACATTCATGTTGAGACCCAGAACCGGGAACGACTTTTCCGCGCGCAAATCCACATTGAAGAATGCCGGCCGCGTTCCGCCGTTTTCGAACCGCAATCCCTTCGACGTCCGGACATCCTCAGTGTAGGGATACCCCGATCCATACTGGAAGATGACACTCCCTGTCCAGTTTCCGGGCTCCCCCACCATCAGACTCATGTTGAGCGTGTTCCGCTGATCCCAGTCAAGCGGGACGACGGTCTTCGGGGTTTCGACGGGCGGTTGAGACTGATTGTTGTAGAAAACCGTGCGCGGGTCTGACGAGTTGCCTTCTGCAATCTGGAACGTGTAGTCAGCCTTCACGCTGAAGTAATCCGCGAATCGCTTCTCGACAGAGACGACCACACCGCGGACATTTGCGTAGTCGCGGTTGATATACCGTCCATACGAACGGCCGTCGTACATCTCGACGATTTCCATTCCGAGGTAGTTGCGGATGTCCCGGTAGTATGCCGTCACATCCAGAGAGAAGACCTCGAAGAGTACTTGCTGCAATCCGATTTCATAGCTGACCGTGCGTTGTGCGTCCAGGTCCGGGTTGCCGATGGTGGTCGAAAGCGAGCCGCCGGCGGCAACGAGATAGTCGGAATTCGTGAAGAGGTTATCGAAACCCGGGATCTGAAAGAAATGACCATACGAGAAATGGATGATGCCCTGATCGGTGATCGGGAACGAGATGCCAAACCGCGGGCTGACCTGATATTTGTCTGTCGCCTTGGTGAACTGGCCAGCTCCGGGAAAGAGCGTGTTGTGCGTCGGGTTCTTCAGGTCCGCGGGGTACTGGGACGCCGGATGAAAATAGTCGAAGCGGATGCCGGCGTTGATGATCATGATCTCGTACTCCATCTTGTCCTGAATATACGCAGAGGCAAGGATGGGGGACTTCAGGTATCCCTGATTTCCCAACGCGCCCAGCTGGGGGTACCCCAGCGTGAAGACCGGATTGCCGAGACTGTCCGATACCCCTGCAGACATGTTCACCATCTCGTAACCGTGGGTGTAGAGCCGGTGGAATTGCGCCTCCGCACCCGCCCCGATCTTGTGTTCCTTCGTCACCTGCGAGGAAATCGAGAGCTGCACGAGATTGGTGCGCGTGTTCCGCTCATAGCGGCCCGCATAGTTGCCCCCGGACCGGAATGTATAGTTCGACATAGGATCGCCGCGGTCGGGATCGACATACCGGGGATCGAAAAGGTCTTCGTACAGATATCCGCGATAGTCGAAGAAGCTGTAAGAGTACTTCATCATCCAGAAGGTGCTGGGCGAGACTGCATGAGTGAACTGCAATCCATGCATCTGGCTTGTGCGATAGTGATTTGTCACGCCGTCGGGGACCCAGCGGTAGGCGTGATCATAGTACTTGTTCCAGCCATGTTCGTAGTTGCTCGAGCCGGTCAGTTTCATGTCGCCGAAGGCATAGGCGAGTTTTCCGCCGGCAGAGACTCTCCGGCTGGGGTTCATGGAGACGGCT
>JAGDMK010000105.1 GCA_017860635.1 Bacteroidota bacterium | reverse complement strand
CGCCTCTGAGAAGGAGCAGAAAATGACCCCGAACTCCCTGAGCTTTTCTTTAAATGTCGTGGCCACGGACACGCTGTCGAAGACAGCATCCACTGCGACTCCGGCAAGTTTCGCCTGCTCTGCCAGAGGTATCCCCAGTTTCTCGTAGGTCCGGAGGAGTTCGGGTTCGACTTCATCCAGACTCTTCAGTTTCGCCGTTTGCCGCGGAGCAGAGTAGTAGATAATGTCCTGGTAGTCGATTGGCGGATATTTCACATTCGGCCACTTTGGCTCTTTCATAGTCAGCCAGTTGCGGTAGGCCTTCAACCGCCATTCGAGCAGCCATTCCGGCTCTCCTTTCTTGGAGGAGATCAACCGTATGATATCTTCATTAAGACCTCGTGGCGCCGCATCGGCTTCGATATCAGTCACGAAGCCGTACTTGTATTCGCGGTTGGCGAGAGATTCAATGGTGGACTGTTCTGTACTCATAACTCCTCTGTTCGCTTACAAAGCTCTTTCTTTATCAGGATGCCAATCCACCTGAAGACGCAGCCGGTGCTCCCGCAGCAGCAGCTGCGCCGGCGGGTCTGGCCTGGGTCCCTGCAGCCCCCTGCACAGGTGGAGCCGTTCCCGCGGGCCTGGCGGGAGCGGCGGCAGGTGCACTCTTCCGCACAGGCGTCTGGTATTCAGGATGCTTCACCATCCAGGTCTGGTGGTCAAGTTTCACGAGTATCTTTTCCTTCTCAAGCTTCTCGAGCACGAGGCGGGCCAGAGATTCTGCCGGCGTGTGCCGCACCTTTATATCCTGTGCTCCGAGAAAGTCGATCACGGCATAGTGCACATCGCGGAAGAAGATATTCGAGAGATGATACACCGGAACCCGCGTCTTCAGAAACCCGAGAAACTCTCTGCTATGGTTGAGCAGGTACTCTTGCGCTTTCATTGATACTCCATTGTCGATTGGATGGGTGCGCCGTTGCCGCATTCACGACGCTGGTGATGGTATAATCGATCTCATCACGTGTAGTGAACCTTCCGAGACCGAACCTCAGTGTCCCTGCTGCCTCCGCAGGTGCAAGCCCGATTGCCTTCAACACATGAGACGGACCCGGCCGGGCGGAGCTGCATGCGGCGCCGGTTGCCACTGCGATGCCTTTCATCGCATGCATCAGTTGGTCAGCGCGCTGTCCGGGAAAAGTGATGCTCGCATTGTGTGGAAGACGGTCCACAGGATGCCCGTTCACCCGGATCTCCGGGAGGCTCTCCCGGATTCTGTTGACCAGATGGTCGCGGAGACCGCGTATCACGCGCGACTCCTTCTCCATCTCCTGACTGCACATCTCTGCAGCCGCGCCGAATCCGACGATCCCGGGGACATTCAACGTGCCGGAGCGGAGCCCTTGCTCGTGCCCTCCCCCGTCGATCTGCGCGACAAGCGGGAGCGCGGGAATCCTCTTGCGGACATAGAGCGCCCCGATTCCTTTCGGACCATACATCTTGTGCGCACTGAAGGACATGAGATCCACCGGAAAGTGCCCGATGTCCACGGGAATCTTCCCGACGGCCTGAGTCGCATCAGAGTGAAAGAGAATTCCGCGTGACGCACACAGCGCGGCAAGATCAGCCATCGGGCCGATCGTGCCGATTTCGTTATTGGCCCACATGATGCTGACCAGGATCGTGTCGTCGGTCACGGCGCGCGCGACGTCATCCGGGGATACACGGCCATAGCGATCAACAGGAAGAACCGTCACGCGGAATCCCGCGCGTTCAAGATGCGCACACGTGTCGAGGACCGCAGGATGCTCAGTCGCAGCAGTGATGATGTGCCTGCCAGGTTTCCCCGCCCTTCCATACGCAGCTTCAGCCGCGCCTTTGAGCGCCAGGTTGATCGATTCCGTTGCGCCGCTCGTGAAGATGATCTCGCGGGGCTCTGCCCCGATCAGTCGCGCAATGCGTGTGCGGGCGACGTCCACAGCCGCTGCCCCGGTCAATCCGAATTCGTGCGAGCGGCTGGATGCATTGCCGTACTGTTCCTGAAGGAACGGCATCATCGCATCAAGCACACGCGGATCGATCCGCGTGGTGGCATGGTTGTCGAGATAGACCGTCCGGTGCATATGCTTAGACAATCTCCGCAAGCGTCATGGTACCAAATGCCTGCTCGATGTTTGCCTGCACCTTTGTGAGCGGAGACTTGATCGTGCAGGCGTCGAACACCTCACAGCTCGCCGGGCCATCCGCAAGACACCGGGCAATGACCGGCGCTGTGCCTTCGATGGCGTGAATAATCGTTGAGATATGCACCGTGCGGGGGTCGAGGGCGAGTGAATATCCCCCGCGCACCCCCTGGTGCGAGACAATCAGATTCGCTTTGCTGAGCCGCTGCAGGACCTTTGCCAGCAAGTCGTAAGGTATCCCGTACTTGTCAGAGATCTCCTTTGCCGTGACAATGTCATTGCCGGCATGGGCGGCTATGTGCCGGATGGCAATGAGTCCGTATTCTACTTTTTTTGAGAGTCTGACCATCGACGATGTACGACCAATTAAGTCCGATTTACCTGCCAAAAAAATGCGCATGCTGCTGCGCACTACTCTAAACACCCGGTCCCGTCAAAACGTTCCGTCATTGCCCCGGATACGGGGAAAACCAGCGGAGGACCGGGTCACCGGCAGGATCGCTCCCCGGATCGCCTGACAAGGCGCATAGCTCTCAAGCGAGGAAGCCAGCCCGCACAGGTGTTCGTCCCTGCCGGAGGGCTACCGGTAGATTTTCTCCAGTGCCCCCCTGGCAGCTTCTATTGTCCTGTCAATGTCCTCATCGGAGTGGGCAATTGACATGAACCCCGCCTCAAACTGCGAAGGGGCCAGCGTGATCCCCCGGTCCAGCATCCCGCGGAAGAAGACCCCGAATTTCTCCCTGTCAGCCGTGACGGCAGTGCCGTAGTCCTTCACCGGCTGTTTCGTGAAAAAGAGGGTGAACATGGATCCCACCCGGTTCTGTTTCAGGGGGAGCCAGAGCGTGTCGATCACTTTCTGCAGGCCTCCGGAAAGCCGTGCGGCTTTAGCCTCGAGGCGGGTGTAGAAGTCCGGGTCCTCCCTGATCACCGACAGCGTCTCCAGTCCCGCCGCCATCGCAAGGGGGTTCCCGGAAAGCGTCCCTGCCTGATACATCGGTCCCTGCGGAGCCACCATTTCCATGATATCCCGCCGGCCGCCGTACGCCCCGACCGGAAGTCCGCCCCCGATGACCTTGCCCAGCGTGGTAAGGTCGGGAGAAACCCTGTACAATTCCTGAGCCCCTCCAGGTGCAACGCGGAAGCCTGTCATCACCTCATCAAAAATCAGCAGGACATTCTCTTTCGTACAGAGCGAACGCAGTCCATGCAGGAATCCGGGCTCGGGTGGAATGCAGCCCATGTTGCCGACGACCGGCTCCACGATGACCGCTGCCACGGACCCCTGGTGTTCGGTCAGCAGTGCCTGCACTGATGAGAGGTTGTTGAATGTCGCCGTCAGCGTCCCTGAAGCCACATCTGCGGGGACGCCCGGACTGTCCGGCACGCCGAACGTCAGGGCGCCTGAGCCGGCCTTGATCAGGAACGAATCGGCGTGACCGTGGTAGCACCCTTCGAACTTGATGATCTTCTCTTTTCCGGTGAACGCGCGGGCGAGGCGGACAGCGCTCATGGTGGCTTCTGTTCCGGAGTTCACCATGCGCACCATCTGTATGGATGGCATGAGAGTGGAAATCGTTTCCGCCATCCGGATCTCGAGCTCCGTCGGAGCGCCGTAGCTTGTCCCGTCGGCGGCTGCTCTCTGCACCGCTTCGATGACGCGAGGATGTGCGTGACCGAGAATCATGGGTCCCCACGACCCGACATAGTCGATGTAGGAATTGCCGTCGGCATCCCATATACGCGAGCCCGCTGCCTTCTTGATGAACAACGGATTGCGCCCGACGGATTTGTAAGCGCGGACGGGAGAATTGACGCCTCCCGGTATGACTGCCTTTGCTTTCTCAAAAAGCGAATCAGAATTCCGTGTCGTCAGTGGACTCATTTCTTCAGCACCTGTGCCGCTTCCTTGGCAAAATAGGTCAGGATCATGTCAGCACCTGCACGTTTGATGCTTGTCAGCACTTCCATCATCACCCTCTCGCCGTCCACCCATCCTTTGCTTGCCGCTGCTTTAATCAGCGAGTATTCGCCGCTGACATTGTAGGCAGCCGTGGGCATCCCGAACTGTTGCTTCACGCGATGGAGAACATCGAGGTAGGAAAGAGCAGGTTTGACCATCACAATGTCCGCGCCCTCCATGATATCCTGCGCCACTTCGCGGAGAGCCTCATCGCTGTTCGCGGGATCCATCTGGTGCGAGCGCCTGTCGCCGAACTTGGGGGTGCTTTCTGCAGCTTCGCGGAACGGACCGTAGAACCCCGATGCATACTTTGCCGCGTACGACATGATCGGCAAATTCTGGAAACCGTTCGCATCGAGCACGCGCCGGATTGCGCCGATGCGGCCGTCGAACATGTCGGACGGCGCTACCATGTCAGAACCGGCCTGTGCATGGCTCAGAGCCTCTTTGGTCAGCAGCTCCACCGAGGCATCGTTCACGATCTCATCGCCCCGCACGATCCCGCAGTGGCCGTGCGACGTGTACTCGCAGAGGCAGACATCAGTGATCAGCATCAGCTCCGGGACTTCCTTCTTGACGGCGCGCAGGGCCTGCTGCACGATCCCCTGTTCGGCATAGGCGCCCGAGCCAACCTCGTCCTTGTGCTCCGGTATCCCGAAGAAGATCACCGCGGGTATGCCGAGCGCATGGACATCGGCACATTCCCGCACAATTTCATCTACCGAAAGCTGGTAGACTCCCGGCATGGACGAAATCTCATGCTTGATCTTCTTTCCGGGAACTGCGAACAACGGATAAATGAAATCCTTCACCGAGAGCTCTGTTTCGCGGACCATTGCGCGGATCACCGGTGTCAGCCTGGTGCGTCGCAAGCGGGTCGTCGGGTATTCACCTACTAGTGTCTGCATAGTCTGGTTCTCCATGTCAATTGATCGGCTGGTCAGCCGGCATTCTCACTGCCCTGCAGCCCGCGACAATCCCAGCAGCTTTTCCGCCGTGGCTTTGCCATTTTTCACGCAATCCCCCACCGCGATTCCTCCGCGATAGTTGCTGCAGACTGCGAGGCCCGGAAAAGTAGCCTCCAGGTTGTCGATGGCGTCGTGGAGCTTTGAATGGCCGAGGTTGTACTGAGGGATGGCTTTCTCCCAGCGCTCAACATGTGCGTAGGCGGGTTCGCCGCGCACACCCATGAGCGCCCCAAGTTCGGAGCGCACGAGGGCCACCAGTTTCGCTTCCGACAACGAAACCAGGTCCGGCTGGCGGGAGCCGCCGACGAACGTGGTCAGACCGATATGCCCTTCCGGCGCCCGTCCCGGGAAGAGCGACGATGACCAGATGGTCCCGAGTATCTGACGGCGCTCTTTGGCCGGGATCAGATAGCCGAATCCATCCAGGGGCTGTGCACACTGGTCCGCCCGGTAGCCTAGGAACACCTCCGCGACCGGCGGGTAGTAGACCGCCCGCATCTGAGCTGCCAGAACCGGTACATGGGATTCAAGCAGGGAGGCGGCAGCATATGCGGGAACAGCCATCACCAATCCATCGGCATCGAGCACGGAGGACTTTCCACCGAGCGTGTATTCCACGCTGAACGGAGGGAGGCTTTCGGCGCCACCCTTGCGGATCATCAGACGCGTGACCTCGCAATCGCACTGCACCGCCATCCCGAGATAACGGGCCAGCGCATCGGGAAACACCTGCATCCCCGATGCGAACGAGAACATCTGTGCACGGTCCTTTGCCACTTCAGCTCTCTTCTTCCGTTCCCGTGCCCCGCCGATCATCCCCTTCACGAGTCCGCCGTATTTTCCTTCCAGCGCATACAGTTTCGGGAATGCCGTCCGCACGCTCAGTTGTTCCGGGTTGCCGGCGAAGACGCCCGCAACAAAGGGGTTGATGGCATAGTCCAGGAATTCTCTCCCGAGCCGCCTTTCCACGAACTCTGCGACTGTCTCTTCGCGGTCCGCCCGCCCGACGAAGGGCTCCTTCAACAGACGGAGCTTTCCGGGGACGGACCAGAGGCGCGACCTGAAGAAGAGCGATGCCGACATGGGCAGCTGATGAAGCCGGCCATTCCGGAGGATGTAGCGCTTGTTCGATGCCGGATCGGCATACCGGTGCTCGTCCTTTATGCCGAGCACCGCAAACATCTCTTTAAATACCGGCGTAGTTTCGAGCGCGCTGTTCGGGCCGGCCTCGACAAGCCACCCACCTTCCCGCAGTGTATGCATTGTGCCGCCGGGGATATGATCCCGTTCGAGGATCGTGACGTTTGCCCCCCCCTGTTTCAGCCAGAAGGCTGTGGTCAATCCCGAGATGCCTCCTCCGACGATCACAACGTGTTTCGGTTTCATCCAGGTAATCTTATGCTCCTGATCGTATATTCACCACTTCACTGCCGCCGCTGTGCAGCTTGGTCGTTGCCCGGACGCCGCTTGCTCAATGTTCCGGTCGCAGAACAGCCGATCCCATGCCCGGTGTCAGTCCTGCGTCGCCCTCTCTTCCGGAGCATTACGCGAGTTTCTGCACAACGAGGTCCGTCAGCGCACCGATGAATGACGGATTGGTGTGCAAGGCGGGTGTGATGTCAAAATGCCTGATGCCCAGTGTCTTCGCCTGGTGCCGCACTTCCATGTTGATCTCGTAGAGCGTTTCGCTGTGATCCGAGACGAACGCCAGCGGCACAACCACAACGTGTGACACACCGCTGGCAGCCAGATGCCGGATCGTATCCAACAGCGAAGGCTCCAGCCACTTCTGCGGCCCCACCTTGCTTTGAAAACAGAGCGAGTGCGGAAGACCAAAATCCCCGGCCTTCACCACGGCATCCCGGGTCCGTTCAATCTGTTGCTTGTACGGATCTCCCGCCCGCACGAGCTTCATCGGCGTGCCATGAGCACTGAACACGATGTGCACGTTTCCGCGCTCTACCGGGCGAACCCGCCGCAAGGCAATGCGGATGTGCTCGACAAGAGCACGTATGTAGAGCGGGTGATCACAGTATTCGTCCACAACCCTCAGGTCAGGCGCATACCCCACCCTTGCCGCTGCCCGCTTCCACTCATTGACGCTGGACCCTGTCGTACTCCTGGAGTACTGTGGGTAGAGCGGGAGAAGGACCACACGGTCGACCTTGTTCTCTTTCAGGTCGATGATTGCCTGTTCGGTGAGCGGGTGCCAGTAGCGCATAGCCACCCTGACGCCGGCGTCGAGCTTGCCGGCGAGGTTCCGCTCCAGCGCCGCGGCCTGTCGCTGTGTCAATCGCGCGATGGGCGACCGGCCGCCGATGCGGCGGTAGTACTCCTGAACCCGGGGCGCCCGGCGGCTCGAGATCATCCGTGCCAGCGGCTTCCGGAAGAGGAACGCCAGCGGCAGGTCGATGATGTCCGGATCGCAAAAGAGATTGTAGAGAAAGGGCTCCACCGCAGCCAGAGAATCCGGACCGCCAAGCTGAAGAAGCACAACCGCAGAACGGGGAGAGGTCGTCATCATTCACGTCCGCGAATGGAACAGCGGACTCTCGTCCTTGACCGCCTTCACCATTGCCCGGGCATGATCCGGGGGAACGTCGGGGAGAATGCCGTGACCCAGGTTAAACACGTGCCCCGGACCTTTGCCATACTTCCGCAGGATCGAGCGGACTTCCTGCCGGATGCGCTCGGGACTGGCATACAGATATGCCGGATCAAGGTTTCCCTGCAGGGCAACATTCTCCCCGACCACTTCCTTTGCTTCGGCAAGGTCCACCGTCCAGTCCACGCCGATCACATCCGCCCCGATTGAGGCGATGTCCCGCAGCGTGCTGTTGGCGCCTTTGGAAAAGACAATGACAGGGGCACCTTCCGATCGCATCTTTGCGACGATGTCAGCAAGGAAATCGAGCGAGAACTTCCGGAAATGATCGGGGGCAAGGATGCCTCCCCATGTGTCAAAGATCTGAACCGCATCGGCCCCTGCATCAATCTGGGCTTCGAGGTAGTAGCGGACGGAGAGGGCGAGTTTTTCCAGGAGCGCAAGCAGACTCTCGGGCTCGTCGAGCATCATCTTCTTGATTGCACCGAAACTCTTCGTCCCGCCTCCCTCCACCATGTACGCAGCAAGCGTCCACGGCGCCCCGGCAAATCCGATGAGCGGAACGCGGTCACGCAGATGATTCTTTGTCATCGCGATTGCATCGGTCACATACCGCAGGTGATGCTCGGGGTCTGCGACAGGCAAGGCTTCGATCTGTTCTCTGGACCGGATCGGTTCCGGGAACCGGGGACCTCTCGATTCCTCCATGATCAACTGCATCCCCATCGCTTCCGGGATGACGAGGATGTCGGAAAAAATGATGGCCGCATCGACACCGATGAGGTCCACAGGCTGGATCGTCACCTCCGCAGCCAGCTCGGGGGTGTGCACCATGGTCAGGAAGTCGGCCTTCGCACGAACGGCACGGTACTCGGGCAGATACCGCCCGGCCTGGCGCATCATCCAGACGGGCGTCCGTTCAACATACTGCCGTTTGCAGGCGCGGAGGAAAAGATCGTTTCGCAGAAGAGACATTGGGCTACGCGTGCGAATGAGTATGAATGTATTTCGTAATCGCAGAAACCATTCCGTGTCCGGTGGCTTCGTCAGCAAGGATCTGGACCGGCCAGTGCACAGACAGTACGGCATCCCGCGTCGTCGAACCTATCGCAGCCACCACGAGGCGATTCCGGACGATCATTTGTTCTTCTTCGGTGAACAGCTGCGCGCAGTGTCTGGCTGCCGACGGGCTGGCGAAGATCACCAGGGAACTGGCACGTTCCAGGAGCTCCTGCCGCATACGGCGCCCGACAGATTCCTCCGGGCCGGCAGTACTGTAGGCCACCACGGGGATGACCTCCGCACCCGCAGCCACGGCAGCCTGCAACGCATCATCGCGCCCCATGTTGCCGCGCGGGAAGAGGACCCGTTTTCCGCGCAGCGGACGGGACGAGATGCTTGCAGCCAGCTCTGCTCCGGAGTGGATCGCCGGAACAACGTCCACCTTCAATCCATACTCCCGCGCCACATGGGCTGTCCTGCTCCCGACCGCATACACTTCTTTCCCGTCCCAGGCTGTCCCGCCAATCCCCAGAAGTGCTGCGCGCTTCATCGTATGGCGGACGGCATTGAGGCTGGTGAATATCACAGCATCAATGTTCTCCAGCTGCTGCAGGGCCCGGTCCAGCTCCGACGTGTCCTCAACCGGCAGGATCCGGATCATCGGCAGCACGACGGGGGTACCGCCCAGGCGACGGATCTCCTCCGCAATCTCCCCCGCCTGTTCCTCTGGCCGGGTGACAATGATTCTCCTGTTGTCAAGAGGCAGCGCTGTCACGGGCATCCGCGCGGATTGCATCAAGAATCGCCTTTGCACCCTGGTTGAGCAGATCGTCAGCAAGGGTCTCCCCGAGTAGCTCGGCCTGCTCGGGAGGTCCGGAGGTTGCACCCCGGACAACCTGCCGGCCATCCAGAGTGCCGACCATAGCATCGAGGAAGAGCAGGGGCACGCCGCCCGCATCGCGGGTCACCCGGCCGAATGTGCCGATGGGAACCTGGCACCCCCCTTCAAGCGCACGGAGCAGCGCGCGTTCTGCGGTGGTTGCGTATCCGGACTGATCGTGATGAAGTGTGCGCACAACCGATGCCACCCTGTCGTCCCCCTGCCGAATCTCCACACCCAGGGCTCCTTGTCCGACGGCAGGAAGGAGGAAGAGCGGGTCAAGGGATTCTCCGATGCGATCTTCCCACCCGAGCCGCAGGACACCCGCACGGGCCAGGATCATGCCGGCCCAATCGGAATTTGCGAGCTTCGCATACCGTGTATTGAGGTTGCCGCGGATGTCCACAATCTCCAGGTCCGGTCTCGCATGGAGGAGCTGGCATTTGCGCCGCAGGCTCCCCGTGGCCACGCG
>JAGDMK010000301.1 GCA_017860635.1 Bacteroidota bacterium | reverse complement strand
GTGATTCTGGCGATCCTCTCACACTGTGCGTGGGATCCCTCTGAGACCCTGATGGTGGGAGACACGGATGCCGACATCCTGGCCGGGCAGAATGCGGGTGTGCGAACCTGTGCGGTGACCTACGGCTCACTCCCGCGGGAGGAGCTTCTTGCACATCAGCCCGGATACATCATCAATCAGATTTCCGATCTTCTGCCTATCGTTGAGACCGGCGCAGGCCGGTTGACGTACCATCTTTCCAGGGAACGGCACGCAGTATGAACCCGGTCGAACTTATCCGGAAAAAACGGAACGGTGCAGAACTCACCAGAGCCGAGATAGAGTGGCTCATTGCGGCCTACGTCTCCGGTGCGCTTCCTGAGTATCAGATGTCGGCCTTTCTCATGGCTGTGTACTTCCGGGGAATGACAGACGGCGAGTCCGCCGCATTCACCGATGTGATGCTGCATTCCGGAGAGGTGGTGGACCTGTCCGATGTCCCCGGGGTGAAAGTGGACAAACACTCAACGGGCGGAGTCGGCGATAAGGTGTCACTCATCCTTGCCCCGATGGTTGCTGCCTGCGGTGTTCCCGTGCCGATGATCTCCGGCCGCGGGCTCGGGCATACGGGAGGGACACTGGACAAACTCGAGAGCATTCCCGGTTTCCGGACATCTCTCTCAGTGGATGAATACCGCAAGGTCATCCGCGATGTCGGTGTCGTGCTCATCGGACAGACGGAGGACATTGCGCCGGCTGACCGCCGCATGTATGCGCTGCGGGACGTGACGGCGACAATTGAGTCTATTCCGCTGATTGCAGGCAGCATCATGAGCAAAAAGCTGGCCGAAGGCATCGACGCGCTCGTGCTGGATGTCAAGACGGGTGATGGAGCGTTCATGCAGCGCGAAGAGGATGCCCTGGCGCTCGCCAACGCACTGGTGCGCATCGGCACGATGGCCGGCAAGGAGACCGTGGCATTTCTGACGAGCATGGACCAGCCGCTCGGGGAGACCATCGGGAATTGGTGTGAAGTGGTAGAATCGGTGGAGTGTCTGCGGGGCAAGCAGGTCCCCGACCTGATGGAAGTCACGCTGGTCCTCGGAGGTGCGATGGTGATGCTCGGCGGCAAGGCGGCAACCATTGCAGACGGGATGGCGCTCTGCCGATCGGCGATTTGGTCGGGAAAGGCCTATGAGAAGTTTTTGGAGAGCGTGCGGAGGCAGGGTGGGGCGACGGATGTTCTGGAACAGCCTGCGAGGTACCCGCAGCCGGCTGCCACACGCGATGTGCTGAGCGAGTGTGACGGAGTGGTCGTCCGGTTCGAAACACGCCGCCTCGGCGTACTGGCAGCTGAACTTGGTGCGGGCAGGCTCAAAGCAGACGACGTCATTGATCCCAAGGCAGGCATCATCCTCTTCAAAAAGCTCGGAGCATCTGTCCGGCGGGGAGAACCCCTGGCCCGCGTCATGGGAGATCGCCCTGACGCAGTGAAACACGTTGCAGCAGCGGTCGGGTCGTGCATCCACTCTGCTCCGGAAGCCATTCCCGGGCGGCCGACCATCAGCGACATGGTGGACAAACACGGCAAACAGCGCTGGGTCACACCAACGGGTTACTGAGCATCAGCACACGGACTATTCACATCGACGGAGGGACTGGTGATGATACACGTGCGGGACGTAGTGAAGGGTCGTCCGGTTGTAACGGTGGAGAAAGTAGCGACGGTGCAGACGGCGGCGGAGATCATGGCCAGAGAACATGTCGGCATACTGGCCGTGATGGAGAAAGGGCTCCTCGTGGGGGTGTTTTCCGAGCGGGATGTCATCAGCCGCGTCGTGGCGAAACAGTTTGAGCCCGTTCGTACCAGCGTCGGCTCGGTGATGACGCGGAATATCGTAATCGCGCAGGCAGATGACACGATTGACAACTGCCTGCGCAAAATGAAGAAGGCCAACTGCCGTCATCTTCCGGTGGTGGAAGGAGACATCCTGCTTGGCATGCTGTCGCTGAGGGACGTGCTTCAGGTCGAGGTGACGGAGAAGGAGGACCGAATCGAGTTCCTGCAAAGCTACATGTTCCACCTCTCGCCGTCCGAACAGCAGTAGCCTGTTCGGGCAGGACCGCCCTCCGGAGAATTGCATCGTCCCGGAGAAGTTCGTCATTCCGGAGAGATGCGTCTTCCGGACCGCGATGCCTTCCGGAGAGGAGCATTTCCGGGCCAGGATCGCTGCACTCATTCTCTTGTCAGGCTTTGTTCACAACGGCGAGCATTGCGTCGTGGATGAGGCCGTTGCTGGCGAGGACAGTCTTCTGGTAGATGTTGAGCGGTTGGCCGCGCATATCCGACATTCGGCCGCCCGCTTCCTGGACAAAGAGCGCTCCTGCCGCCATATCCCACGGGTTCAGGCTCACCTCCCAGAAACCGTCGAACCGCCCGGCAGCAACGTATGATAAATCCATAGCCGCCGATCCGAGCCGGCGAAGGCCGCGGGCTGCCATCAAAAAGTGGACGAAATGTTCGACAGCGTTATTCGGATTCGCCGTGATGTCGTACGGGAAGCCCGTCACAAGCAGACTGTCGGCAAGCGACGCCGAGCTTGACACCTTCAATCGCTTCCCGTTAAGGTATGCTCCGCCGCCCTTTTCCGCAGTAAACATCTCGTCGAGATTGGGATCATAGACAACGCCCGCCACGAGCTCCCCCTTCCGTTCAATGCCGATGCTGACGCAGAAGATGGGAACTCCGTGGAGGAAATTCGTCGTGCCATCCAGGGGATCGATGATCCAGCGGACATCAGCGGGGGCCGTGCTTCCTCCGCTCTCCTCGGCAAGGATGGCGTGGGTCGGGAAGTGCCGCTTGATGATGGCAATGATTCGTGCCTCCGCGCCGCGGTCAATCTCCGAAACCAGGTTGCGTTCTTCTCCCTGTTTCACTTCAATGGAGCGGACTTTGCCGACGCTGAGTTTCAAAAACCGGCCTGCCTCGCGGGCAGCTTCAATGGCTACAGTAAGCATGGGTCGGGGCCTCTCTTCTCTCGGTAGAATGGTGTCTCTGTCTGTGATTCGTCTCGTCCGGGATCAGATGGGGATGCTATGGATACCCATCTGTGTCATTCCCTGATGCAGCGTCAGGCGTGCAGTGCCGCTTTCTGCTTCGTCATCTGCTGTAGTGCCGCTGTGCAGTAGCATCACGTCTGGTTCGTCATCTGCTGCAGTGCCGCTGTGCAGTAGCATCACGTCTGCTTCGTCATCTGCTGCAGTGCCGCTGTGCAGTAGCATAATGTCTGCTTCGTTATCTGATGATGCCGTCTGCGGTGCAGCGGTCTCACTTCTGTCTTGCAAGGCGGTCGGCGACGATCCTGGGGATCCGGATGCGCATGGTCACCGTGTCCCCATCGTACTTCGTGTCGAGCACTTCCGCCACTTCATGCAGCCGTGCGATGTGAGCGGAGTCGGCGGCAGTGAATGTGAGCGTCTGTTCGATGACACGATCATCCAGCAGACGAATCAGCCGGTCGCGCAGGGCGGACATGTGAATGCCCCGTGTGGCAGAAACAAAGACCGCATCGGGGTGGTTTGCACTCAGGTACGGGACTATGGACCGCTCGGTCAGCCGGTCGATCTTGTTGAAGACCGTCAGGACCGGCTTCCCCGCCGCATCGAGTTCCTGAAGGATCTCGTTGACCACGGTCATCTGTTCCTCAAAGAGGGGATGGCTGACATCGACAACGTGCAGGAGGATGTCCGCTTCACGCACCTCATCGAGCGTGCTCTTGAACGACGCGACGAGATGATGGGGAAGTTT
>JAGDMK010000012.1 GCA_017860635.1 Bacteroidota bacterium | reverse complement strand
ACAGTGAGTTGACTGTTACAGGTCGGCGGCAGGTGATATCACTAGGTTGCCAGATCACCTCCCTTCGCGAGCAGAACATGTTGAGTGGACATCTCCGCGTGGCTCATGTTAGCGCTAACACTCGGGCACATACAGTTTCTCCGCCACGATTTGTGGTTACCAATGTCAGTATAGCGAGGGATTATGTGGATGCTAACGATTGTATCCATGAAAGTCAACAGAAAACTAAGTACACGTTTAAGCCCTCACTGCGTCGAAAAACGGTACACAATCTTCGCTGTGTAGGTCTGCCCCGGCTCCAGCACAACCGACGGAAACCCGGGCTTATTGGGGGAATCCGGGAAATGCTGCGGTTCCAGACAGAACCCGTGGCGGAACTCGTATTTCACACCGCCCTTCCCTACAAGCGTCCCGTCCAGGAAATTCCCGGAGTAGAACTGGACACCCGGCTGGTCTGAAAGCACCTCCAGCACCCGCCCGGTCGTCTCCTCCACCACACGGGCAGTCAACGCCAGCGTCTTCCCCGCCGTGTTCAGCACCCAGTTGTGGTCGTATCCGCCTGGACCGAGATGCAGCTGAGGATCGCCGGCATTGATCCGGGCACCTATCGCCGTCGGAGTCCTGAAATCCATCGGCGTCCCGGTGACATCCTTCAATTCTCCCGTCGGTATCAGGCCGTTGTCCACCGGGGTGTACCGGTCGGCGTCGATCATCATGAGGTGGTCCAGAATGCTCTTCCCTGACGTCGCACCGGCCAGATTGAAATACGAATGCGCGGTGAGGTTCACCACCGTCGGCTTGTCTGTGGTGGCCGAGAAATCGATCGCCAGTTCGTTGTTCTCTTTCAGCGTATACACGACCTTCGCACTCAGCGTCCCCGGATACCCTTCTTCACCATCCTTGCTGATGTATGTCAGCACGAGCGACGGACCCTCCGGCGACTTCACTTCCTCAGCATTCCACACGACCTTGTCAAAACCCTTCAGACCGCCGTGCAGATGATTTGCACCATCGTTCACGGTCACCTGGTAGTCCTTTCCCTGCAGGCTGAATTTCCCCTTGTTGATCCGGTTCCCGTATCGACCGATCAATGCGCCGAAATACGGCGAGGACTTCAGATAGTGAGAAAGTGAGTCATACCCCAACACTACATCATCGAATTTCCCGGCGCGGTCAGGAACCCGTAACGAGACGATGATGCCGCCGTAATTCATAATTTTCGCTTCCATGCCCGATGTGTTCCGGAGCGTATACAGGGTGACCTCCTGACCGTCCGGAGTCTTGCCGAACGCCACGTGTTGTTGTTTCATTGGCTCCTCAGCTGTGCGTGAACATCCCATCAGTCCGCCCGCTGCTGCCAGCAGGAGGACAAGAGCGCTGCGCAAAACAGTCATACGTGCACCTCATGTGTTGTGTGATCACCAATGGATTTTCACCAGAATGGTCCGTGGACTTCTTACAGCACGGTCCGCTCAAAAACCGCCGTCCCTGTCGGGCGAATGTCAATCAAACAGAGACTTCCTTTGCCGAAGACGCCCTCGATCATCGTCCGGTACCCTCCAACGGCGTTTGCGGGGAGTATGGCGAGTATCGTCCCCGCAAACCCACCCCCATGGACACGGCACGCACCCTGTCCGATCTTCTCGAGA
The DNA here is from genome assembly GCA_017860635.1 of Bacteroidota bacterium. Lineage (GTDB taxonomy): Bacteria > Bacteroidota > Ignavibacteria > UBA10030 > UBA6906 > JAGDMK01. Next base: position 24,013 of record JAGDMK010000012.1, on the reverse strand, counting down.
TATGCTGCGGTCAGCGTAAGCGCGAGCGTGATCCCCTGTTCCGCCGGGACCTTGGCGGGATAGGAATTCTGCAGCACCATGGCTGAGGATCGCCCGGAGGCGTTGACCTGCGCGAGGAAATCGTTCACCCGATCTTCCTGTAGCGAGCGGACCTGTTTCTGCACCCTGTCCATTTCGCTCATGTAGTGCAGGGCTCTCAGCACCGCCCGGTCACCCAGCGACGTCCTGAGGGCAGGAATCGCCTTCAGGAGCGTCTCCTCGTCGGGCACATCGCGCAGCACATTGCCGCCGAGAGCCTTCGCAACCGCTCTCATCTCCTTCGGTATGGCCGCATAATCGCCGGTCAGATCGGCGTGACTCCCTCCGGTGTGCACGACGGCAAGGCGCAGGTCCGATTTCTCGAGGACGAGTGGTATCTGTTGTATCCCTGGATGCACAGGATCTTTGAAATCAATTGCGACGATTCCACCGACACCGCATGCAAGCTGGTCCATCAGTCCACAGGGTTTGCCAAAATAGACATTTTCCGAAAATTGCCCGATGGCGGCCAGCTCCTCGACGGAAATCTTCCCTCTATTATAAAGTACATTCAGCACCATTCCGATGAACATCTCGATGCAAGCCGATGAGCTCAGACCAGAACCGGGCATCACCTGGCTATCGACGCAGGCCTGGAAACCGCCGACCGAATATCCTGCTTCGGCGCACCGGGCAGCGATGCCCCGGATCAGAGCTGATGTGGTGATCCGTTCGTCATCGACCGGTCGCAATTGATCCAGCGTAACGCGGAACGCCGTGGGGTACCCTTCAGACCAGAGCGTGATCGTGTTGTCGTCCGACTTCGCCGCTGCACCGATCAGATCGAGCGTGACACTCGCGGCAATGACCCGCCCGTTGTTGTGGTCCGTATGATTGCCCCCGATCTCGACGCGGCCGGGAGCACTGATAAAGACGGACGGCTCGCTCCCGTATGTGGAGACAAACTTCTTCTCCAGCGACATGTACCGGGTGAGCGCCTGCGCTGCATCGTTTCCGTAAAGATCTTTCAGGAAGGTCTGCAGCGAGGGCTGTTCTTCGGCAAGCACCTCACTGCCCGGGTTGACTGGTGTACCGTTTACGAGTTGCGAGTCCATACATCGCATCCTTTTCGTGGTTCCCCTGGTCGCTGCATGCTCAAGGCGTACAATCATGGCTCAAGGACAGGCGTACACTGTGACACGCAGCTGCTGCACACACGGAACATCTTTAACTGCTGCACGCACGACCATCTTCGGCTGCTGCACGCACAGAACAGCTTCAATACCTACTGCACAAATCACCGTCATCTTCTCACGTCCTCCCGGCGGCATGCTCCCGCGCACAGTGAACTTTAGTGTGCGGCTGTCAGACCCGCACGACGTGCAGCAGGAATCACTTTCCTCATCAGTTCTGCTGCCGATTCGGGAGTGAGATCCCGTTGCGGTTCCGCGAGCATTTCATATCCGACCAGAAACTTTTTCACGGACGCTGACCGCAGCAGCGGCGGATAAATGTGCGCATGAAGCTGCCACTGATCGATCTCTTCAGTCAGATATGGAGCACCATGCCAACCAAGAGAGTACGGAAACGGCACCGAGAACAGCGCATCGTACCCGCTGAGCGTTGTCTTGAGAATCTCAGCCAGCGACGTCCTCTGGGCCTGATCCAGATCAGGCACGCGCAGAACATGGGTCCGCGGCAGGAGGAGAAGTTCAAACGGCCATATCGCCCAGTAGGGAACCAGGGCGATCCAGTGGTCATTCTCCGCAACAATGCGTTCGGCCCGGGCATCCTCTTCGGCGGCATAGTCTTCAAGCAGAATTGATCTGTTCGCCGAGAAGTATGCCTGCTGCGCACAGTGCTCTTTGTATGGTTCGTTCGGCAGCGAGGACCCCGTCCAGATCTGACCGTGGGGATGGGGGTTCGAGCATCCCATCATCTCCCCTTTGTTCTCGAAGACCTGCACCCAGCGGTACTTCGTTCCCAGCACTGCTGTTTCTGCGGCCCAGGCATCCACAACCATCCGTACTTCTTCGATGGAGAGATCTGCGAGGGTACGGTTGTGGCAGGGCGAATAGCAGATCACGCGCGAGGTGCCACTGACACGCTCATGCTGGAAGAGCTGGTTTGTGGATACTTCCGGGGCTGTTATTTGGGCCGGCCGTGTTCCTGATCCGCTGTGCGGATGAATTGTGTCGTCCGGGAGGAGTGCAGGAAAGTCGTTGGTGAAGACGAACGTCGATGTGTAGCGGGGATTCGTTTCGCCTCCGGCCCGGGTATTACCGGGACAGAGGTAGCACTGTGGATCATACTCAGGGAGATCAGTGTGCGGGAGTGCTTCCCTCTTACCCTGCCAGGGGCGCTGTGTGCGCTGGGGGGAAACGAGCACCCATTCGCGTGTCAGCGCATTGTGCCGCCGGTGGGGGTGGTGATCAGTGGCCATAGAGCGGGACCATCTCCCGGGATAGAGGATTTTCAATCTGCAATAGCTTCACAGGTGCAGCAGCACCTGCTGGCTGCTGGCTGCGGAAACCACGGGATCTACGCCGGATTCAGGCCTGTTGGCAGGAGGGCGCCGTCGAAGTTCCGGGCCTGATGTTAGCGCTAACATCCGAACACCGTAAAAAGCCCCTCTCCACAGGATGGGGCTGCTTCAATCATACTAAGGCCGGAATCAAATGTCAAGAGTTGGCAGAATATTCAATGCAAACCCTTGCGTTGCAGGCTCGTTTCATATGTAATACGGTATCCAGCCGGTCCCGAGCGTGACCCGGACATCGCGGCATCCGGCACGTGAACACAGGCACATCCGTGCGCATCGACGTCGGCACATAGAGGTACCTTAAGAAATACCGGTCTGTCCTGGCCCCCTGGTATCTGTGCGAACAGGTACCGGATTGATAACGCGACGGGGGCGGACTCCCCCCAACCGCTGGCGCCCAGGACATACCAAGAGCCCTCGTCTGGAGGAGATGCCTTCGCGCTAGCGAACGAGAACCATCTTGACCAGACCGGTCCTGTCTCCTGCCGTCAACCGAGCAATATACACGCCCGATGGGAATTGCCCGGCCACAAACGTACGTGCATAAAACCGGCCCGCTTCTGCAACCTCATCGAACAGCGTGGCAACTTCTTCACCCAGAACATTGTAAACCACTAACCGCGCCCGGCCTTGTGTCTCGACTGAAAATTCCAGGAGTGTCTCCGGATTGAACGGATTGGGGAAGTTCTGGGCAAGCAGGAATTGCCTCGGCGCACCATCAGTCACATCGGTCACCCCTACATTCACGATGATCTCTTCTGTGTAGCTGGTTGTCCCATCCAGATCCTGTTGCTTCAACCGGTACACGTGCATTCCAGGCGCAGCTGCAGTTTTGTCTGTGAAGCTGTAGGCGTGAGGCTCAACCGTTGTCCCGTTGCCCGGAATGAATCCATTCGCAACATCCCTGAATGCCGATTCCTCCTTCAGCCTCCGCTGCACCGTGAAGCCGTAATTGTTCACTTCGCTCAGCGTCCTCCAATGGAGTGTCACGCCACCGATAGCCGCAACCGAACATCCGAAGTCTACCAGTTGAACCGGCAGCGGCGCGACATCTGTCGTAATCACTGATTGAATCCTCAGATGTCCCGAGGGCCAGAGACTCCATGTCGAGCCGTTAAACCACATCGACGTCGACGGCGGTGTGGCCAGGCCGTCACTCCGCAGCCCTATTGCGTCCGACGGATTGGCCACCGAGAGTACGACGATGTACTCCTGTCCTGAAGCGAGCAGGACATTCGCGGACAGCACCGATAGTGGCGTGTTTGTTGCACGAGAAAGCCAGCCCAGAGGGAAGACCACGGAAGAACCGAGCTGTGCCCCCGGAATTCCGCTGGTCACCGAAAAGACTTGAAGTATTCCGTCGCCGGTCCCGACAATTGCGACATCTGCATTGTTCGTCACGTTGAGCAATACACTTGTCAGCCGCCCCGCCACAGGCGCCACAAACTTCACCCCTGCCTTCTGAGTGCCGGTGACCGAACTGATGCTGCTCGATCCGCTTCCGTCATACGCCACAAGCGTGCGAGTGACAACCGCAGCCGGATATCTCTGCCGGATCAATGCACGGAAGACATCCATCTTTCCATACCCCCAGGTCGCATTGGGCAGCGATGTCGCAAACGCGTCACCAAGCGCAGTTGTCGTGAGGAGGCTCTTGAGTTGCGACGATGTGAGGCCTGGTTCGGATTGCAGAAGCAGCGCAAGCGCCCCGGTCACGTGTGGTGCCGCCATGCTGGTCCCCGACATGGCCCAGTGCTTCTGACCGGGTGCGATGTAGTAATGCTCTCCCGTGGTATCGACCATGCTCGAAAGCGGGGCCATGATGACCTGCCCCGGGGCGGCAATGTCCGGCTTCTGCCGGTTGTCTCTCGTCGGACCGATACTGCTGAATGTGGAGGAGTTTCCTGTCCGATCCGTTCCGCTGACTTGATAGGTCGATCCTGTGTACGAAGGCCATACCCATTTCGTTACGTAGGATCCCACGGTGATGGCGGCCGCCGATGTGGCCGGCATGGAGACCGTTCGCTCCGTGTTTCCCCCTGTCAGCGTTACGTACGCACCACCCACACTTCTGGCCACAAGCCATCCATGGCACGTCACGGCCGAAGCTCCATTGTTCGTCAGCGACAGCGTCCACGTTCCGGTGGCGGGTGGGTTCGCGGCAACTGCGTCGTGGATAAACATCTCGATCGTCCGGTCTCCATTGTACGAGCTGGTGTAATTGTAGAGCGAAATCGTGCCATCCGTGGTAATCGGACCGTTGCCGGTTTGTCCCGCCGTGCGCGTATAGCTCACACCATGCGGAGACACTACCGTCGCACTTACGTTGGGATTGCCATCACACCAGAGATCGAACAGGAACACATCGTTCTCTGTCCCGGAGTTGGGAGTATAGGTCGGTACCGCGAACGTGATTGCCTCCGTCCCGCCCGCAGAAACTGTTCTGGACAGGTGCATGGAGGTTGCACCGTCGTTGCCTGCTGATACTGCAACCGCATGGCCGACATTGGCCGAGAAATCGTCGATCGCCACCTCATACGGACGGGTTCCATCATGGGGTCCCAGGTGACCTCCGATGCTGAAGTTGACAACCACCGGTTTTCCCTGCGCCGCAGCAATGGTATGCGCATAGGTAAGGCCGTCGATCATCTTCACCTCATCGAAGGATCCATTGCCGCCCTTGATGATTACAAGATTCGCACGAGGCGCCATTCCGGTGAACTTGCCCGAGAGTGCCCCTCCGTTACCCGCAGCGGTGCCCGCCACATGTGTCCCGTGGCCATGGATATCCTGCTCCCTCACGTATCCTGCAGGTGAGCCGTCGATTTCATTGTTGATGTGGCTCTGCGTGTATTCGACGCCATAAGAGAAGCCGGAGGGCGCAGATTCACCACTGATGGCCGTCAGTGTCTGGTCCCAGATTCTGAGTATGCGTGACTGAGTTGGATCCGAAGTGGAACGGAAATCGAGATGCTTCCAGTCGATGCCCGTGTCATAAATAACAACAATGACGTTGTCCCCCCGGAAGGCGATGTTGTCGACATATGCTCCATGGAGCAGAGGCGCCCCGGTCTCCGGAACGCTTACTTCAGTGTGCAGCTGGTTCACTGAGCCGGGATCCACAAACCTGACAGGCTCAAGCAACGGAAGTCTTGATAGCTGTTCCGTTGACACCTGAGCGGTGACGAACTGCGTGTATACAGAGTTCACTCTGATCCCCACGCGCCGCACCGCGTCCGGATCTGAGGTGAAAATGATCGCGTCATGGAGCGCATCGCCGTATGCGGCAGACCGATTCCGCGTCCATTCGTCCAGAACAAGCTGAAACGTGGGGTGCAACTTGGCTCGTTGGCTTTCATCAAGCCCGGCCTCTGCTACAGGTACGACCAGCAAGAGAAGAAGTGCACAGAGAGAGGTGGAAAGGATAAGCGCTTTCATGGCAGGGCTCCTTTCTCAGTACATCAGGCGGCTGCCCGGGCGCAGCTGCACCGATGTTAGCGATGTGTGCGACACGCAATCCACGGCAGCTGCTGCACCGCTCCAGTCAGGATTACTTTCACAAGATTACGCCTGGAGAGAACAATCCGTCGTCAGTGACGGGGACGCCACCGCCACTTGGGTACTCGGAGTGCTTTGGCAGTAGCCCGGCGGACCAGCGGCAATCTACCCAACAGTCAGAAGAAGCGCAACTCACCGACCTGCCATCCGGTTCCTATCCAGGTCCCCCTGCAATTCCCTCGATGCGCGGCACGCGGCCATTACCGCCAATAGGCCATTCGTCCCTTCATTGGGGACCAAATGGCTATCGCATCACGATCATCTTTCGTGTGCCTGCATACCGACTCCCCGGATCCCCCCTCGGAGTTGCTGTAAGCCGGTAGTAGTAGATGCCTGATGTCACATCGGTCGACCATGTGACGTTGTGGAAGCCCGCGTCCTGCTCCCCGTCTGCGAGCAGTGCTACATGCTGGCCAAGTGTTGTGAATATCTCCAGACGGACGTGACAGGGCTCGGGAAGTGCATACCGGAACGTGGTCGAAGCGTTGAACGGATTCGGGAAATTCTGAAAGAGTTCGAAGGCGCCGGGCAAGCCGCTCCGCTTCGCCGTGACGCCGGGGGGAACGCCGTCGCCGCGCAACGGGATCTGATGCGGAGATCCGACCGCATTGCTCACAATCACCAGCGTGTCGTTGAAGTGCCGGATGCTGTCGGGGAGAAAAGAGAGCGGCACATGCACTGTGTCCCCTTTCACAACGGACGCGGGCAGGGACGGGCGTGTCAGGCGGAAAGCACGCGTCTTCGTGCGGATAGACTCAACGCGCAGTGTGCTTATCGAGCTGTTCCAAAGGCGTAGCACCACACTCACCGTGTCCCCCCGGGGAACAGCTTCAAAGTCCACTTGCCCCACACCGGTCTCCAGCACCGGGAATGGCGCAGTGCCGACCACAGGCACCCTCACTGGCCCCCGCCAGGAGTTGTTGAACAGCACCAGCGTATCCACATGCGTCCCGAACCGGGTCGGTGTGTACCGGAGCGTGAGCGACACCGTGTCCGCAGCCCTCACATTCATCCGGCCTGCCATGGGACGGAAGTTCCGGTTCCGGTTTCGGACCGAATCAATGCGCGCTGTATTCACGGACCTGTTCATCAGGCGAAGCGTGGCAAACGCCGTATCGTGTGCGGCTACGTCGCCAAAACTCAGCATTTGCGGTTCCAGCCAGAGCTGTGGTGACGGAGAGTCGCCATACAATACCACCTTCCCATAACCTCCGTCACTCTCAACGAAACAGGTATCGACATACTTCCCGAATGCATCAGGCCTGAATGCTCTGAGATGGAAGTGTACCGGGACGCGCAACGTATCTCCCGGCTCGATGACGCGCAGAGGCAGAAACGAAGCGTTGAAGAATTGAGTCCGCGTCCACACCTTCCTCACGGTAAGCTTGTTAAACCGGCCGCCGTTGACAAAGACCAGCGACAATGCCGCGGAGTCGTCGAGAGCAACGGGTCCGAGTGTCACCTGCGACTGCATTGAGTGAAGTACCGGCGGAGAACACTGCGCACTCAACAGGACCGGACAGTGGCCTTCATCCGTGTAGAGCGTCAGCGTGTCGACCTCGACACCGAACTTCCGCGGATGGTAGTTGTATTGGACAACCGCGCTGTCGCCCGGAGCCACAACCGCCGGCAAGAGTGTTCCAGTGAACAAGCGCGAGTGATGCGAAAGCGAATCGATAGTGATCGGAAGCACACCGTGATTGTACAGCACCGCACATGCAACCGTTACTTCGTCTTTGCGCGAATCGGGGATACGAACAGGCTGACTTGACGGGGACAGCCCGGTCGTAAACGTTGCGTGCGAGCCAAAGGTAACCACACTGTCACGGTCGACTGCTCCTACACGCCAGCAATACTGCGTGCCATTGGCGAGCGCCCGATCCGGCACCAATGCCGTGTCATCCAGGATGAATTCGAAGGCCATGGCACCGGCAAAGGAGCTATCTTCCGCAACCTGCAGGATATAGAGGAGCGCACCCGGAACTCCGCGCCAGCGAAAGACTGGCCGGAGTGATAGGCCCTTGCTGCCGGAGTCGGGCGACAGAAGAACTTGTAACCTCTCACCACCGGTTGGATTCTGGCCCCGGCTCGATAGGGCCAGGAGGAGGAGAAGTGCAGTCAATACTGTCGTTCTGAGTGATACGCGCATGACGGAACAGCCATCGTTCAGGGATAGAACCTCACGTACACTCCTCCATCAACCCCAACGCCGGCATCAGGTCCCAGAATCAGGATCGGAGCCACCTCCAGCCCGATTTCAACGGGAGATTTCGGAATGGCGAAGTTGAAAGCACCCACCATGCGGACGCCGAGTCCCATACTGACGGTCCGTGTGACATAGGAGCGCTTATCCTGTTTCACAAAATAGTCCGCTCGCCCGAAGCCTACCGCCCCTCCGAGTCCGTACCACAAAGAGAGCGAAGGCTCATCGAATGGTCTGGAGACCCAGAGATAGTCTACATGAATTCTGAACCGGTCAAACGGAGAAAAACCCACCAGGCCCGAGAGTGCATTCGATGAACTCAGGTGATACTTCCAGCTGATCCCCGAGGGTTCGCCGAGCATAAGTCCGATTCCGAACTTCTTCTGGCCGTGGGCCTGTGAAGCTATCAAGCCCGCAGCCAGAACAACCGCCAGTACCCACCGATGTGCGCTCACGTTTCCTCCTTCACATAATTGTACGTCACCCTGATTATTATAATACGGCTTCGTAGCAGGAAGAATCAACAGGAAAATGCACGCGGTTAACAAGTGAAACGGTGTTACCTCAGGGATATGGCTGCGCCATCCACGGGGGGGGGCAGGAAGAGTCCTGCACGCCGGCGAAGGCACGGGACCGCAGATGCTCAGCTCGGAAGCTCGAAACTCGGGAGCCAACGCGTCTGCCTGGCCGGATATTGACGGAGTGCTGTGCCTGAACATCGGGCGGCGCCGGGTGAAGGGGTATTCCGGGGAGGGAAGGTGAGGTGAGGTGAGGTGAGATGAGGTGCCCAAACCGCGTAGAAAACATAACAGGCAGAGGACCGAGCCGCCGCTCGATCGCTCTGCCTGCCTGGCAATTTACAGGACTACCGTGTTGCTATCCCGTGAAGTACAGATATGCTGCAAGTATCAACAGCACGACAACCACAGAGGCAATGACATCGCCGGTCGTCCAGCTCGTACGGGTGGCTTTGCGGTGTTCCTCAGAGGTTGTGCCGTATGTGAGCCCGCTGATTTTCTCATACGACGGTGGAGTGGTCATGAGGCTCACGATGACCATCACCAGCACACTGATGAGGAGGATAAGGATGCTGTAATACTGGAAGAACATGTTGTTCACAATCCAGAAGAACGATCCCGTCTCGTAGGCAAACCCTTGCTGAAGCTTCACCGGTGTGTCAATCGCCAGCCGGAAGAGCCCGAGGCCGAATCCCGTGATGAGCGCAGCAAGGGCACCCTTGGCATTCAGCCGCTTGAAGAAGACGCCGAAGAAGAAGACGACGAAGATCGGGGGAGCAAGATAGGATTGAACGCCCTGGAGATAATCGTACAAGCCCTTGCCTCCCTGGATGACAGGGATCCAGGCGAGACCGATCAGCACCATGACTCCTGTTGCAACACGCCCGATCCAGACCAGCTGTTTCTGACTGACGTTTGGACGAAGACGGGAGTAGAAGTCCATCGTAAACAGAGTTGATGAAGCGTTGAACGCACCGGCGAGCGAGCTCATGAGGGCGGCCAGCAATCCGGCAACGACAATTCCCCGTATGCCGACGGGAAGGACATGGGCGACCATGAGCGGAAATGCGGCCTGGGAGTTGTCGCGTATAACCTGTCCGTCAGGCCCGAGAAGCTGCTGTTGCAGCACCGGATTCATGCCCGACTTCGCAAGCGCCATTGCAATGATCCCGGGAATGATAAAGATGAATACGGGAAGCAGTTTGAAGAATGAAGCTGCAATGGAACCCCGCCGGGCCTGCGTCTCGTTCGGCGCGCTGAGGGCCCGCTGCACGATATACTGGTCCGTGCACCAGTACCAGAGTCCGATAATCGGCGCACAGAAGAGCATCCCCAGCCATGGATAGTTGTCGTTGAAGTACCATGCCATCTTCCCTGCCTCCTTCACCGGCGCCCATGTTCCTTCCAGTCCCGCCGGCACAAGAGGCTTCCAGAGATTGAACATCTCCGGATCGACGATCGAGCGGAGCGCAGACCATCCGCCAAGTGCCTGAAGCCCGAACACGGTAACAAGCGCCGAGCCGATGACGAGGATAATCGTTTGCAGGGCTTCGGTATACGCCACTGCACGCATACCCCCGGCGATCGTATAGAGCCCCGTAATCACCACGACCAGAATCGAACCGATCCAGAAACTGTCCATGCCCATGAAATTCATCTCAGGGAGGAGGACAGCAAAGACGACTCCTCCGGCATAGATGCCAACGGCCATTTTGGTGAGGACATAGGCGACGAGCGAGATGACGGAAAGCACCGTACGCGCTGTGGGCGAATACCTGCGTTCGAGAAACTCTGGCATCGTGAAGACTTTCGACCGCATATAAAATGGGACCATCACCCACCCGAGCACGAGCAGACACCACGCATGAAGCTCATAGTGGGCCATAGCCACACCATCGGTCGCTCCCGATCCTGCAAGTCCGACCAGATGCTCTGAGCCGATGTTTGAAGCGAATATCGACGCACCAACAATGAACCAGCCAAGATGTCGCCCGGCCAGAAAGTAGTCCGTCGATGTCTCCTGCTTTTTCAGCATCACCCACCACGCCAGTCCAAGGATGATGCTGAAATAGGCAGCGATGACCAGCCAATCGACAACGGTGAGAATTGACACGAGGGGATCTCCTCTGTGAGATGGAAAATAGGACGGTCTATCTTACGGACAAGAATTGAATCTTACAAGAGCGATGTGTCACGTGCTTGTTATGTGTTGACCGCCGTTCTGTACAGTCAGAGATGGAGCTGCCCGTCTCAGGCAGAGGGCCCGGATCGAGGGTCTCTCCCGGCAGGGAACCGGTCCTCAGCGTCCGCGTGGCCTTGACGAAGCAACGAGTATCGGCGGTTCATGGCCCAATTGGTTCATTTTTTCCGCATGCCTTCTCAGAATAGCGACTGTCGATGTGTCTACGTCATAGATCGCATTGAAGCCCTGCGGCTCATGAGGGGGATCGCCAAGCAGCTGGTCGCCGGGCTTCCAGAGACTGTCATTGTGCACCCCGCGCGCCTCGCCTCCCCAGGCCCAGAAGTTTGATCCGGCGATTGGCGTCCCGGCACGCGCGGAGTCATAGAGCATGTCAGTGAAGAACTCAAAGTACCGGTCGCGGGCAACCGTGGGAGATCCGGGCTGGACATTACCGCTGTCACGACTCAGTCCGAATTCCTCGAATACGATGGGCTTTCCGAGTTGCCACGCAAGATCGATGTGCTTCAGGATGTATGTGCGGCTGCTGTCGACTGCAACCGGGAGGGTCTCCGCGGGTCTCACGGGGTCAAACCATCGCCAGTTGTACGGCCATACGTGGGCAGTGAGATAGTCGATTTGCGCACTCTGATGAGCGCGCAGGTAGTTGTCTTCGGACTGCAGCGACCCCACAGTTCCTTCGCTGCCGCTCGAGACAAGGTGATTCGTATCCAGAGCATGAATGAACGCCGCCGTGGAATCAATCCATAGCAGAAAGCCCGGCAGATTCTGCTCGCCGTTTGGACCAGGCATGCCCGGGCGGGGTTCATTCGAGAGCTGCCATGCCATGATCGTGGGGTCTTCGCTGTAGAGACGGCCGTGCACCGTGTTCCGGCGAGTGATGAGCTGGCGGATGTAATCCCGATAATATGCATTTGCCCGCTCGTGCGCGTAGAACGTGGCGGCATACTCCACAAAATCACTCCATGGACGGCTCGTGTCAGCGGGATCCACCCCGCCATCCTTGTTCATCCAGGCGACATAGGCAGCCATGCCGCCGGACCATTCCCAGAAGTTGTTGAGGTACAGAACGGCCCGCATGTCCCGGTCAGCCATCTCCGCAAGAAGAAAATCGAGCCCGCGCAAAAGATCCTCATCGACCACACCTGGCGCAGGCTGAATCGGGGGTTCAGCAGCGTGCCTGACGTGCGAGCTCTCGCTCGCGGCCAGCACACGCAGGTTGGTTATCCCCTGGGCTGCCAGAAAGTCCAGCTCCCGGCAGAGGCGTTCCCGGTTTCCGGTTGGACCCGTGGAGCCGATATAGCACCCGTACCACATGTTCGTGCCGGCAAAATAGTACGGAGTACCATCGATGGTAAACCGGTTTCCCTGAACTCTTACAAAGTGTGCGTTCATGTCGAAGAGCCCCAGTCCTGAACATCCTCCCAGGATGAGAGCAGCTACTGCGAGGACGACCGGATGGGTATTTTTCATTGCAGTTGAATGAGGAAGCGATGGACTATTGGTTAGATTAACTGTATAATTCCGATAAATGCAACCTTTTTTCTCCCTCCGGCCGGTCGAACTCTACACGATTGCCTTTCTCGGGTCTTCAGCCATGTACATCGTGTTTGCGTTCTGGCTGAAGAAAGCGGCGATCTCTCGCCCATTGCTGCAGACACTGTTGGCGGCGGGAATCCTCTTGCGGATCGCCCTTGTCCCTCTCGTGCCGGTGGGGTCAGATGACATCTACCGCTACATCTGGGATGGAAAGGTCCAGTCCGCCGGAATCAATCCATATCGTCATGCCCCCGACGCTCCCGAACTTGAGGACTTGCACTCTGCGGAACTGCCTTCGCTTGTCAACCATCCTTCGATGAAGACAGTCTACTTCCCTCTCACACAGTGGGCGTTCTGGCTGGGCTATCAGATGGCAGGCGAACATCCGTGGGGAATCAAGTTCCTGCTTTTAGCGGCGGAACTCGGAACTCTCCTGCTGCTTGTGAACCTCCTGCGATGGAACGGAATCCCTGAGAAACACGTGCTGCTCTATGCGCTCTGCCCCCTGCCCATTCTGATGTTCGCACTGGACGGTCACATTGACGCGCTCGGGCTCCCGGTACTCCTCCTTGCACTTCTGTTGTGGATCCGGGACCGCAAGGTGACGTCACTGCTTCTGCTTGGAATATCCATGTCGGTGAAGCCAGTGGCGTTGGTGATCCTGCCGCTCCTTTTTTTCCGGGAGAAGGGCTTGTCCGGCAGACTTCGTGTTCTGTTCCTGCCTTTCGTCCCAATGATCCTTCAATTCCTGCCCTACTTCTTCACAGCGAATCCACTTGAGAGCATCGTGACATTCAGCGTACACTGGACATTCAACGGTGCTGTATTCGAGGCCATCTACATGGTGGTCGCCAATAATCAACTCGCGCGGCTTGTTTGCGCCGTTCTTCTGGGGGCAGGAGTAGTGGTATTGGCAATCCGGCGCAAAGACGTGCTCAACGGAACATATGCGGCAATTCTGATGCTCCTGCTCTTCTCACCCGTCGTGCACCCCTGGTACGTATCCTGGCTGGCTGTCCTGTTGCCTCTTGTGAGCCGCTGGTCTGGAATCCTGTTCGTTGCGACGGTCAGTCTTTCCACACTCACTGTATTGAACTACCAGCTGACCGGCGACTGGTCACAGCATCCCTGGGTACTGGTCCTCGAATATGCGCCGGTCCTCGTGGCCGGTCTGTACGAACTGTTCATCTCTCCGGAGCCTGCATGACGATCCCAATCCTGTTGACACGCACACACTTCGAAAAAGCGTTCACTCCTGCCGCGCTGCGCGCGATGGCAATATTGCAGACTGCCCTGATCGCAGGTCCCCTGGTGTATGTTGTGCCAATGCTGATCGTGATGCAAAACGCTGGGATAGAAAGACCCGTAGAAGCGGATTTTTCCGTCCTCAATGCACTCTCGATGATTCATGTCGTAGCTCTTTTCGCAGCTCTCTTCCTCGGCAACCTCCTGTTCTACCGGATGTTTTCTCCTTCCCGGCTCGCAGGTATGGAGGAACTTGGTGAGGAGAAACTGGCGTTCGTTGCTGCAGGGCACTTGCGGAGCGCAGTGATTGTGCGCCTTGCCCTGCTCGAGGGAGCTGCATTCCTTGGAATTGCAGTTTGCGTTGTGGGAATTACACGAGGTATCCTGGATGCAGAGCCTTTGTACTATCTGAACCTCGGCTCGCTGCTTGTCTTGCTGATTTACGGTCTGATGACATTCCCAACGAAGGAGAGAATTCTCTCTTGGTTTGAAGAGAGATTCCGGTAGTTCCACAACTCGCTGAGTATGCCAAGGCGGAAAGAGAAAGTATCCTCGGCAGTCTATGCCCCTGGCTCCGCAAGCCAGCTAAACTCCTCGGGGGCTGTGCCGGAGACCCGTCCCGCAAGAGCCCGGTATCGATCCGCTAGGCCACAGACATACTCCTGTGCTTTGGCTGCAGCGCCAGAGAGTCCGGAGAGCTGCTCCACATTCCAGGTTTTAACGAGATCATCCACGATCCCGGCATAATCTGATGCCGTGTACACACCGATCTGCTGGGCCACCCTTGAAAACTTTGCAAAGAGATTCTCTTCCGCACCGTCGTACATCAGCACGGCAGGCATTGTGATCTTGCGTCTCATCATCGTAGCAAATGCACTGACGGCCTCCGCTGGATCCAATTCAAATACCCTGGCCATGAACAACTTGTACGCTTTCTCGTGCCGGGCCTCGTCACCGGCGATCACACCGCAGATCGTGTGAAGGATTTCCTCACCCGCACGTTTTGCCAGCGTTGCGACATTTCGATGAGAGATCTTGGTGGCACGCTCTTGAAAAGACGTATAGACAAAACCGAGATACGGATCGTTTTCAGTCTGGGGATCAAAACCCCGATTCAACAGGTGATGGATCGTGGTCTCAACCGCGCGCATGTTGATTCTGCCCGTAAGGGTGAGGTAACGGTTGAGCAGATCCCCGTGCCGGTTTTCTTCAGAGGTCCAACCCCGGCTCCACTGCGCCCATGGGTTGTCGGAGGTTCCGGTGGGATCAGCAAGACCACGCAGACGATTGATCCAACTCTGGTATGTGGGCAGGGCCTCTTCCGTTACCATATCGCCGACCAGAACAGCAAGGAGGTCTCTGGGAAGGGCCCTGGCGCGTTCACGGAATTCAGACAGACGCTGAATCCAGTTCTCCGCAGCCAGGTCGGGGAGAAAGTCCGAGGGTTGCCAGCTCTCCCCCACCGGCTTCAGCAGCGAGCCAATATGTTTGCGCACATAGTCCTGCATGCTCTCGACCACTTCCACATGACGTTCCATTGACATAGACCTGCCCTTCCAGTGAATAGGCTAACGTACGAGTTTTGGGGATTGCGTCCAAGGACAATCCGTCACCATATAGCCTTCGACGCATTTGTGACACATTCATGACATACGAGACGAGCCCGGGTGTTAGCTTGAGTCACCACAAGGTCGGAGGATATATGAAAACCAGTATCGCAGTGATCGTCCTGTCTTTCCTGCTGATAGGCGGGGCATGGGCACAGGAAAGGAACTTTTCCACGGAGCTGTCGTTCTCCGGAACGGGGGGTTGGGTTTCGACTACCCGGACCATGGGGGGACAGAGCAGCTCCAGTGATGCACAGGGATATGCCACGCTGGCAGCGCGTTGCGGGTACTATGTGTACGAGGGACTCTCCATCGAACCGGAGGTCGCATTGACTGCAATGGAAGGGACCGAACCGGCACACGTTTTGGCAGCAAACGTCTCTTATACCTTCTTCCCTGCCAGTTCCACTGTGTGCCCGTTCGTTCTGGGAGGCGTCGGGATCAGCAATGCCATTCCTTTGGGCCCGAATCCGATCGGAAAAACAACTGATGCGATGGATGTATTCATGCTCGATGCCGGCGCAGGGGTGAAGGTATTCCTCGCCGAGTCAGCCGCGCTGCGGTTCGAATACCGGTACCAGCGCTTCAGCTATGACTATGAATACATCACCTCGTACTATCCGACGATCAAGAAGTCCACAATGGACTATGCAGTCAATATGCACCGGTTGTTCATCGGAGTGTCGATTTTCATATGAGTCGGCCGTGATTGTTGGTTGCTCAGATCAAGCGAACGATGCATCGAGTCAGGGGAAGATGGTCGGGGGAAGAGGGTATCCGAGTCAGAAAGACACCTGCTCGGGTGAGGGGGATGACTGAATAGGCAGGACGGATATCCGCTCAGGTCGGGGGAGTGACTGGCCTGGTTGCAGGAGACCTGATCAACCTGGGCGGGTATCTGTCGGGGACGGTGGGTGCGCACGTTAGCAGGATAATCACTGCACGTAAGATGAAGTGGGTTGTCCTTTGAGCAGGTGAGTCAGGCACCTAATCACATCTTCGCTCAATCAGGAGACTCTTCAGAGATTCATCTCTCTGACAAAAGCATCCAGCTTCTCTCTGTCCAGTCTTCCCTCAGTTCTCACGCCGCTGCACACATCAATCCCGAATGGCCCCACCGCGTCGATTGCTTCACGCACATTCTCCGGCCGCAAGCCACCGGCTAGAAACAACGGCACGGCCGCCGCCTCACGTATGGCCCGGCTCACGGACCAATCATGCTTGCGACCGGTCCCCCCCAGCTCCTTGATGGGCAACTTCGGATTCCCTGAGTCAAGGAGAAGAGCATCAACGCTATCGGCAACCGCGAGGGCCTCATCGAGAGACTCCGGACCGGTGACATGAATGACCTGCACGAGCTTCACACCCGGGAGTGCGTTCCGCAGATCGGCGTACGTACCGCCGGTCAACGTATCAACAATCTGAATAGCCGTCGTGCGCACCCTCTGATGCTGCTCCACAATCCCTTCAACTGTCTGCCGGGATGTCAGAAGAAACGTGGCAATGGGAGGAGGCACGAAACGTGACAGGTCGGCAATAGTCTGATCATCAATCGGTCCTGGCCCGCTCGGCATCGCACTGACGAGTCCGATTGCACTGGCACCAGCTTCTATGGCGAGCCTGGCTTCTTCACGATTCTGGATACAGCAGATTTTCAGCCGGGGATGAGATGTGGATTGCATCTGACGCATCGGCATTGGTGTAACACCTGGCCTAACATAGTCTTTGTCGAAGATCTTCACCTCCGTACCGCTTGCTCTCTTGGTTTGATGCGCCAGTTGCCTCTTGATGATCGTTGAGAACTGGTCTCCTCTCAATTTTCTCGAGTCGAAGAACTTGACAACCCGCCGTTTCCACATTAACGCAGCAGGATGACCCTCCGCACGGCGCTGCCAGCCCCCGTTTCAAGACGACAGAGATAGACTCCGCTTGCGAGCCTCCCCCCATCAAATCGCACACTGTGAAGGCCTGCCCGCTGATGCTCCTCCAGCACAGTACTTACCGTTCGCCCAAGCATGTCAACGATCCACAAGACCACCTGTCCGTCGACCGAGTTCCAGTACTGAAATGTGGTGACAGGATTGAAGGGATTCGGATAGTTCGTGAGCATAAGTTCGTGCGGCACCTCCGCAGCCACAGGGAACGGCACGGCTGTCGGGACGATTCCCTTCAGGTCCATGATTCGCGCATACGATGCATCGATCCTGGATTCCGGAATCACACCCTCCCGGACGCTTCGCTCCAGGACATCCACGACCCGTCGTGCCAGAGAGTTGCCAGAGGTGTCACGATTTCTATTGTAGAGCAGAATATCAACTCCTGCCTTCACAGCAAGAACCATCGCCTCATCCAGCCCGTAGTAGCTGGAGATCGCCTTCATGCTCATTTCATCACTAATCACAACGCCGGAATATCCGAGTCGACCCCGCAGCAGCCCAGTGATGGTCGCATGAGAAAGTGTCGCGGGATACAGTGAGTCAATGGTCGCATTGTACAGGTGACCTGTCATGATCGCATCCACCGCATGGGCAGCCATGAGCTGAGTGTACGGCTGGAGCTCGGCGGATGACCAGGTTGTGGTGATATCAGTGAATCCGAGATGCGAGTCTGATGCCGCGCTTCCGTGCCCCGGAAAGTGCTTCACTGCCGTGAGGATTCCCTGCTTGTGGAATTCATCGATGAACCAGCCGGCATGTTGAACGACAATTGCCGGATCTGCAGAAAAACTCCTCTTCAGTGCCCCGATGGCCGGGCTCGTCGGGTTGACATTCAGATCGACCACCGGCGCCAGATTCATTGTCAGGCCGGTCTGGGCAAACCATCCTGCCATGGTGGCGGCATTGGCCCGGGTGGCACCCTCCTGGTTCACCACCGTTCCGAGGTCATACGCCGACGGTGTTGCGGTAAAACCGTTGGATGCACTGAGCCGTGCCACCGAACCACCTTCCTGGTCAATTGCCAGAAGGAGAGGCACCGCCGCATGTTTCTGAAGCTCGCCTGTGAAGTGCGCAATCTGCTCGGGACTTTTCAGGTTGCCGCTCCAGGTGAACATGATGACACCGCCGACCAGGTTCTCTGAAAGATCACGCTTGAGCGTGTCCATGGAGGCAGAGGATTCTTCCAACGAATCCCCGGTGACGGTGACCATGACCATCTGACCGAGTTTTGTGCGGAGGGAAACCTGGGAGAGGACGGGAACGGAGCAGGCAGCGATGAGGACCAGAACAAGAAAATAGCGGGCAGTCATTCATCCCCGCCATCTTGTACGTACAGAAAGTCTATTTTAAGTGGCCATATTCCTATGTGCGACATCGAGATTCCTTTGCTTGAAGTACCCAAGTACTGTAGTCAATGTAGCAAAAAATCTGTAGGACTACATCTCCTTTCCCAACTCCTTCGTCAGCCTCTCTCCCAGACCCGACATCCGCCGCGGTTTTCTCCGGATGCCCGCACGGATCATCGCCTCCGTTCCCCAGATCGTGCATCGCTTCTTCGCACGCGTGATTCCTGTGTACAGGAGATTCCTGGTGATCACCGGACTGTCCACTTCAGGGATGAGCAGAATCACTTCATCAAACTCTGAGCCCTGGCTTTTGTGGACGGTGGTGGCATAGGCGAGGGCGTGCCCGGGCAACCGCGCGGGAGGAAAGTTCCTGAATGTGTCTCCCCCGTCAGGGAACGCCACCATGGGAGATCCCTCACCGCTATCCATCGTAATCCCGACATCGCCGTTGAAGAGATTGAGTGTATAGTTGTTCTCCGCTATCATCACGGGTCTGCCCGGATACCATTTCGCTTCGCCTGCGACGAGCCTCTCCTGACGCAACCATTGTTCGACTCGATCGTTGAGCGCCTGGACGCTTCCCCTTCCTTCGCGTAACGGTGTCAGCAACCTGAATTGTGCGAACGCATCAAAACACTTCGTTTCACCTGCACGCGTGCGCACAATCTCGAAGAACGGCCGCAGCCACGCCGCCACTGCCTTCTCAGGAAAATAGTCAGATGTGCGCTCGAGATGTTCATTCCACCGGAGCTCGCCGCTCGTGTCAGTCCGCAACACCCGGATCGCTTCGTCCTCGTCACCCGCATTCACCGCTCTGGCCAGACGGCCGATCCCCTGGTCTTCTTTGAACCTGTAACTCTTGTTCAGAATGAACAACGAATCGCACAATCCACCTTCATGCTCCGTTTGCGGTCTTCGTGTGCTCAGAACCTCACCAGCCAGGGAAAGGAACGAGGCAGAATACCCATGATCCCCGCACAGCTCACCAAAAACACTCCCGGGCTGCACCGCATCGAGCTGGTCCCTGTCGCCGAGAAGGACAAGTCCGGCACCCGGGCGGAGTGCATCCGCGATCCGTGCCATCAGCGAGAGGTCGATCATAGATGCCTCGTCGAGGACAAGGAGGTCGGCATGGAGCGGGTCGTCGGCATTCCTGGCAGGCCGGCCGGAACCCTGCCGCATGCCGAGCAGCCGGTGAACAGTTGAAGCATCTTCCGGTATGAGCTGCCTGTCCGCCTCCGGGATATCGAGGGCCGCCTTCGCGTGGCTGATCGCATCCCGCAACCGGTCGGCAGCTTTGCCGGTAGGCGCCGCCAGCTTGATGACATACGGGGATCCCGGCGGCCGCAGCATGAGCTTGAGGGCCAGTATACGTGAGACCGTCGTAGTCTTTCCCGTCCCGGGACCTCCTGAAATGATCGCCAGGTTGCGCACGGCGGCCCCGAGTGTGGCGAATGCCTGCTCGTTCCCGTCTAAACCTTCGGGGAACAGACGCTTGAGAGTGTCACGGAGTGATCTCGGGTCCACATGTGGACTAGCTGAGCTTGTCAATTTCCGGAAGGCCGACTCGACAATCTGTTCATAGTGCCAGTACCTCGCGAGGTACAGCCGGTTGCCGTCCAGTATCAGCGGCTTGTAATCCCCCGGTCCCCCGACAATCGTCTGCATCTTCCGAAGTGCCGGAATTGCGTTCCTGACCTTTTCATCCGATTCAATGTCCAGGCAGACATGCCCTTCCTCCAGACCTGATGTAAGCGCAAGGACCGCGTCGTCCAGAGCCGGACCGGCTGAAGGCTCCTGTTTTCTGAGGAGCGCGGAAAGGAACCGGGCAAAATGTTCCATTATCCTCTCCCCCCTTCCATCAGGAATGATTCAAGCACCTGAATCAATTCGAGAGGCGGCCTGTTGTAGAATACACCGCTCTGATCTCTGGGGCGAATCCCTCTCAGGAAGAGATAGAACACTCCTCCGAAATGTGTCTCGTATGAGTATCCCGGAACGCGAGCCCGCAGGTACCGGTGCACTGCAATCGTGTAGATGAGATACTGCAGGTAGTAGTGTCCTTCTGCCATGACATTGACCAGCATCGGTGCAGCATAGCGCTCAAAGGAATTGCCCAGATGGTTCGACTTGTAGTCCAGCAGATAGTACTTGCCGTCGGATTCTGCCAGGAGATCTATCGTCCCGATCATGAATCCCTGTACATCCTTTTCTTTGAGCCTTGCCGCGGCGTCATAGAATGCCTCAGGAAGTCCGAATGCCGGGTTCTGCAGAATACTCCGGACCTGACTGATCGCGAACCGGTCGACGTGATACACAAAATCGAGTTCACGGACGCAGGATTGACTCTGTACGGAGCGAAGAGCAAAGTGAGGAGGGTCCAGGGAGGCGTCCAGTGTCGTGGAAACCATCCGTGAAAGAGCAGGTGCAAACTCGGACTGGAATCCGTTCCTCCGGAGGGTTGTCTCGACGAATGCATCGATCTGCCCGGGAGTTCCCTGAAAATCCAGACGCTCAAAGAGTTGGTGCCACATCTTTCCGGTTCGTGCGCCGGCGGGGAATGAGAAGATCGACCATTCCTCGGCGGGAGGAATGACGCTTCCTTCAGTGCTTGCGTCCACGTCCCGTCCCGATGTGATCCATTCATTCGTGAGCGACGTGTAGCTGGCAAAGCTCCATGAAGGCGCAACCGCTCCCCGGGTGAACTCCCGTGGGCCGTACCTGCTGTCTGTCGGGGCGACGCGTCCGGGATGTTTGGGTTCGATATCCACAGCGTCAGCATCGAGCATGGAAGTGGCCATCGCCTTTCCGCACAGCTTTTTGAGATCCTTGACGGGGCGCACGATATCCTGATACGAAAGCTCACGTATGGGAGAGCTCTTGCTGCAGCGATCGCCGAACAACAGCCACGTGAGCGCTGCATGCTGCATCTGGTTAACCTGCCCCCAGACCACGTAACACCGCTGCCGGGCGCGCGTGAGGGCGACGTACAACATCCGGATGGCCTCCGACTGTTTCTCCTGTTTCATTCTTTCGAAATGCTGATCCTGTTCCGGTGAGCCGATATCCGCGGTGAGCACGGGCATCACGTCCGCCCTATGTGCTTCGTCAGCTCCTTCCTGATGGAAGAAGACCACCGATCGTTCCTTCCATTCATTCCTGGTCATTTTGCCTTCCCAGACAAACGGGCAGAAGACAACAGGATATTCCAGCCCCTTGCTGGAGTGGATCGTGACGATCTGCACGCGCTTTGCATCGCTTTCGAGCCGGATGCTGGCCTCCTCCGAATCGGCGGCTGCATCTGCGATCTGCTCCTCCAGCCACCGGAGGAGATGATCAGTGCCGGGGTGGAGGATGCTCTCCTGATGCACGAGCTCGATCAGGTGCAACATGTCCGTAAGCCGGCGCTCCGCATCGGTGTAGACAAGCAGATGCTCGGCAATGGACTTCCCGTCGGCGGCAAGCCCTCTATTATAGAGCAGGTCCATCGCCATCCTGATGAAGCCGTTGGCGGCCTTTTCCCAGATCTCGCGCAAATCGAAAAAGGGCTGCGCAATCTTCGCATACGTTGCAGTGTTGTCCTTGATGGCAACAAGTCCGGCCGCAGTGTGACCGATTGACTCCGAGATCAGCGCGGTGGAGAGCAACGACTCATTTCCCGGCGACACGATCGCGCGGAGAAGGGTAAGCAGTTCTCTGGCAGAATCCGACCCGAAGACATTCCCCATGGCCTTGATGATGCTCGGGATGCCTGCGCTCTGCAGAGCTGTTTGTACGGTCGTGGCCTGGACGTGGGTCCGTACGAGAACAGCGATGTCTCCGTGTGTGAGCTCTCCCGGACCGGGTTCCGTATGCGGAACAAGCAAGGCAATCTCATCCGCGACCGCTTTCACCGCAATTGCCGCCGCGTCATCCTTCCGCCATCCGTAAGCGGGTGAATTCTCCGCTGCAGAGCGCTGTACCTCCGGGATAAGGAACCAGTGGAACGCCGAACGGCCGGCGATCCTGGGCAACACCACCGCATCCTTCCCTTTTTCATGGAAGGCGGTGACCTTCGGAAAGCCGGTCTTCCCGCCATCGAAGAACGGAAACTTCTTGTCACGAAATGTGAAGAGTTGGGTTACCGCAGTGACCAGGTCTGTCGCTGAGCGGTAGTTGACGGTAAGAGTCTTCTTGTCCTTCTCTGGAATCGATCCGGTAGCGCCGAAATAGGCGAAGACGTCCCCTCCGCGGAATGAGTAGATTGCCTGCTTGGGATCGCCCACAAAAACAACGGGACAGTCGGTTCCATGGTAGATTCGCCGGAAGATGTCATATTGAAGGGGATCGGTATCCTGGAACTCATCGATCAGCGCCGCGCGGAACGTATCGTGCAAGGTCTCGGCAAGCCGCTTTCCCCCCGGCCCCTCGAGAGCCTTGTGCACATGAAGAAGCATGTCGCCGAATGAGATGACCCTGAGCTCACGCTTGCGGCGGGCAAATCGATCACGTCCGTATGCAATCAGATCGTGCGTCATGGCGAGCGCTACAGCTTCCGGGTCCTTCGTTTTCCGCGCTTCTGCCATCGGGATTCGTTCAGGCACCACGTCGATCAGCGGGTTGCTGATGATCTCACGGAGTTTTTTCAACTGACCCGTGGTCATTACGCGTCCGGTAACGCGCCAGTCGGTTTCGGAGGCTCCATCCAGGAAGGGGCTGTGCTCGACACACCAGCCGTATTCTTCAGAGGAGAGCTGACCGAAGCAGCTCCGGGCGAAATCAGCAGTGACAGACTCCAGAACCGGAAGATCATCCGTCAGCACTTCGGCGGCGAAATCCATGCCCGACGCGAAGGCTTCTTCGCGGAGCACCCGCCGGCAGAAACCGTGTATCGTGAAGATTGCCGCTTCGTCGAATGCCACAAGGGCGTTCGCCAGGCGCTTCTCCGCCTGCTTCAGATCATCATCCGTCTTCAGAACCTCCTTCAGCCGGGCAAGGAGTTCCTTGTCTTCAAGAGTGTCAAGTGTGTTTGAGGCGACTGCATCACGCACGTCGCGAACGCGCGAACGGACGCGATCGCGCAGCTCTGCGGTCGCGGCCTCGGTAAATGTCACGACGAGAATCTGGCCGACCTGCAGTCCCTGCTCGATCAGGAGAAGGAGATACCTGCTCGTGATCGAGTAGGTCTTCCCCGTTCCGGCACTTGCCTCGATCAGTTCAAACGCCATTGCCCGTCACTTCTTCTTTTCCTGCTTCATTTGCTTCTTCACTTCTTTCGTTCCTTTCTTCGTCTCTTCCTGCTTCTTTTCCTTTTTCTTTTC
>JAGDMK010000300.1 GCA_017860635.1 Bacteroidota bacterium | reverse complement strand
CCGGCACTTCCTGCATCAACCCGTTCGCACCCGGTTGGGATCTTTCCCCCGCAGAATCCACCTGCGATCCCAATACCGTCGAGGGAATATTCCAGTGCTTCCAGGCGGCCTATACGTTCCGCGACACGACCGTCTACGGGCAGCTCCTGGGCGCCGATTTTGTGTTCATCTACAGGAATTATGATCTGGGAATCGATGTGACGTGGGGACGAGACGACGAGATGCGGTCCACGTTCGGGCTTTTCCAGAATGCCCAGAAACTCGACCTGATCTGGAACAACATCATCTCCACGTCGGCCGAATCCACAAGCGTGAACGTGGTCCGGGGATTCAACCTGACGCTGGTCTTCAACCCGAGCGACATCGAGCGGGTGGATGGATACGCGAACCTGACACTGAGCCGCACCCGCGTCACCGATCCATGGCAGATCGTGCGCTGGCGCGATGAGTCGAATTTCTAGGGAGCAGACGCCGCCGTGAGTATCTCCTATACCATCCGCGAGAGCCTGTCAGGCTTCACGCGCACCAGACTCTCCAGCCTGTTGTCAATCATCACGATCAGCATTTCCGTGCTGCTCCTCGGACTCTTCGGCGTCCTCTCCATCCATGCCACGCGGTTCCTGGAGGAGATGCGTTCACGTGTCGAACTCGAGGCCTTCCTCGAAGAACCGATCACGCGGAGCGAGGTCGACAGCCTCCGGAGGGCTATCACTGCCATCGACGGTGTCGAGCGCGTGATATATGTATCCAAGTCCGAGGCCGCCGCGATCTTCAAGAAGGAATTCGGCGAAGGCATCCTGGACGTGTTCGACTTCAACCCATTGCCGCCGTCGCTGAAGATCACGCTCCGGGAGGGATACCGGACGACGGTCCATGCAAAGCGGGTGGAGGAGCAGGTTGCAGCGCTCCCCGCGGTTGAGAGCGTGGAATACCGCAAGGCGCTTCTGGAAGTGATTGATGAACGGGCACGGTCGGTGCACAACATCACCCTCGGACTCGGCATCCTCGTGGGCCTTTCGGCAATCGTGCTGGTATCCAACACCATCCGGCTCGCCATTTCCGCCAAGCGGCAGATCATCCGCACGATGGAGCTCGTCGGCGCAACGCGCTGGTTCATCCGCCAGCCCTTCCTCCTGGAAGGGTTGCTGCAGGGGCTTCTGGGCGGCATCCTCGCAGCCGGAGTGCTCTATGCCATACTCAGGTACGCGCTGCCGGTGATCTCCGCTGAACTGCACGCCATGGTCCGCGTGGACCCCGGCTTCTACGCTGCCGTGATCGGCATGGGGGCGCTGCTCGGACTGATCGGCAGCAGCTTTTCAGTGCTCCGTTTCATCCGGCCGGCCGGCGGATAATTTCGTTGCACTATACTCATAGGTTTTGTAGATTGGCCCATCGCATCCAACGGCGTTCCACGCCAGCGACCATCTCCCTGTTCACAAACCTCACCGACGTTCCTGGCATTCACTACTGCAGAGAGCGGTATCTATGAGCAAAACGAAAGCATTCCTCACATCGTCCGTGGGCCGGAAATTGATCATGGCGTTGTCCGGCCTCTTCCTGTGCAGTTTTCTGGTGGTGCACCTCTATATTAACCTGTTCCTGTTCAAGCAGGACAACGGTGCGGAGTTTGATGCCTACGGTCATTTCATGGCGACGTATCCCCTCGTCCGCCCGATTGAGATCGTGCTCTTCCTGGGCTTCCTCCTCCACGCGGTGATCGGGATCTGGCTCTGGCTCGCGAACCGCCGCGCCCGGCCGGTGCGCTACAAGGTTTTGAAGGCATCGGACAGCAGCGCGTTGTCGTCACGGATCATGTGGGTAACAGGGATCGCCGTGGCTGTGTTTCTCGGATTCCACGTCAATGCCTTCTTCATCACGTCCCGGTTCATCACGACCGAGCGCTCGATGTATGAGATCGTACGGGAGGCTTTCCAGAACCCGTTGACGGATGTGCTGTACATCGTCGCGCTCGCGTTTCTCGCGTATCACCTGCGCCATGGTTTTCAATCCGCCTTCCAGACGTTCGGTCTCCGGAACTCACGATACGAATGGCTGATCAATCTTGTGGCTGTTGTCTTCTGGCTGCTCATCCCTCTCGGATTTGCCGCCATGCCGCTGTTTTTCCTCTGGGCTCACTAAGGAATCACCGCCATGACATTAGATGCGAAAACCCCCTCCGGTCCGATTGAGAAGAAGTGGGACGCTCACCGGTTCAATCTGAAGCTGGTGAATGCCGCAAACAAGCGT
Organism: Bacteroidota bacterium; assembly: GCA_017860635.1. Lineage (GTDB taxonomy): Bacteria > Bacteroidota > Ignavibacteria > UBA10030 > UBA6906 > JAGDMK01. Next base: position 1,715 of record JAGDMK010000300.1, on the reverse strand, counting down.
AAGTACACCGTGATCGTCGTCGGGACCGGCCTGGCAGGATCATCAGCAGCGGCGTCGCTCGCCGAGCTCGGCTACAACGTTATCTCGCTCTGCTATCATGAGTCCCCCCGCCGCGCACACAGCATTGCCGCACAGGGGGGGATCAATGCGCCGAAAAATTATGCGAACGACGGCGACAGCATCTACCGCCTCTTCTATGACACGGTCAAAGGCGGTGACTACCGCGCCCGTGAATCCAATGTGTATCGGCTGGCCCAGGTGAGCGGCAACATTATCGACCAGTGTGTCGCCCAGGGCGTCCCCTTCGGCCGCGAATACGGCGGGCTCCTGGACAACCGTTCCTTCGGCGGGGCGCAGGTGTCGCGCACATTCTATGCGCGCGGACAGACAGGCCAGCAGCTTCTCCTGGGCGCCTATTCCGCGCTCTGCCGCCAGATCAATACCGGGAAGGTCAAGTTCTATCCCCGGCGGGAGATGCTGGACGTGGTCGTGGCGGATGGCCAGGCGCGGGGAATCGTCGCCCGCGACCTCGTCACCGGAAAACTTGAAGTGTATCTCGCCCATGCCGTCGTCCTTGCCACCGGCGGATACGGGAACACGTTCTACCTTTCCACGATGGCCAAGGCCAGCAACGCAACGGCTATCTGGCGAGCTCACAAGCGCGGCGCCCTCTTCGCCAACCCCTGCTTCACGCAGATCCATCCCACGTGCATCCCCCAGAGCGGGGCATATCAGTCCAAGCTCACGCTCATGAGCGAGAGCCTCCGGAATGACGGCCGCATCTGGGTTCCGAAAAAGAAGGATGACACACGGAATCCGGGGGACATCCCCGAAGCCGAACGCGACTATTACCTCGAACGGCTCTATCCTTCGTTCGGCAACCTGGTCCCCCGGGACGTCGCGTCCCGCCGTGCCAAGGAGATGTGCGACAAGGGGTACGGCGTCGGGCCCACACGGCTGGCAGTCTACCTGGATTTCGCGGACGCCATCAACAGAAACGGCAAGCCATGGATCGAAGAGAAGTACGGCAACCTGTTCGACATGTACCATGAAATTACCGCCGAGGATCCGTACAAGACCCCGATGCGCATCTACCCTGCTGTCCACTACACCATGGGAGGGCTCTGGGTGGACTACAACCTGATGAGCACGATCCCGGGGCTGTACGTCATCGGAGAAGCGAACTTCTCCGATCACGGCGCCAACCGGCTCGGGGCAAGTGCTCTCATGCAGGGGCTGGCGGACGGATATTTCATACTTCCCTATACGATCGGCGACTACCTGGCAACGGCGCAGTTCAAAGCCGTCAGGGAAGACGACGGCGCGGTCAGAGAAGCCCGTGATGCCACCAGTCAGCGCATTGCCCGGCTGCAGGCGCTCGCGGAGGCAATGACACAGATCGCAGCGCTCCGCGATGAATTCTGGCAGGATGTCAATGTCCTCGGGACCGACGCCGACCTGAACAGTGAACTCGAACGGGCAGGGCGGATTGCCGATTTCCTTGAGCTGGGGGAACTGCTGGCACGCGATGCCCACCACCGGAATGAATCCTGCGGCGGCCATTTCCGCGAGGAGTATCAGACCGAGGACGGAGAAGCGAAGCGTGATGACATGAAGTTCGCGTATGTCGCCGCCTGGGAGTTCGCCGGCGACGGCAAGACGCCGACACTGCACAAGGAACCCCTTGAGTTCGAATACGTGAAACCTTCCCAGAG
>JAGDMK010000299.1 GCA_017860635.1 Bacteroidota bacterium | reverse complement strand
GCCGCGGGCGGTACGTACTCTATAATAGTGTGGAGAACCGGGTCATGACCGGTGTCCCTTCGGATGCCGGCATCCGGTGGGGCGTCCCGCTCAACATGACAGTCGACCAGATTCTCAATGCGTTCACCGGCACATTTGCACTCCCCGAACACCGGGCTCCAACGCGGTATGCCGTCGAAGATGACGCCTTCGTGCTGACGTACGCAGACCCGGCCGGTGAGGAATTGTTCCGGGTGGACCCTGCGACCACGCTCGTCACACAGTACCGGAAGACAGGAGGGGCGGGCGAGATTCAGGCTGAGACCGGACTTCCCGAGCAACAGGGATCGTACCACATGCCGCGGCAGATTACACTGGAACTTCCCGATTCAGGCCAAAGGCTGTCCGTCTATTACTCTTCATTTACAGTAAACCCTGGCCATGTCTCCTTTGCGTACACAGTGCCGCGTTCGGCGGTCCCACGGTGACCGGGCAAGAAATCCGATGAAGCGAGTGACATCCATCTGGTTCATGGTTCTTGTGCTCCTCGGTGGATCATGGACGTCCGTATCAGCGCAGGAGGAAATCCAGCGCAAGCAGGATGAACTGGAATCGCTCCGTTCTCAAATCCGGGAGCTCGAAGCCCGCAGCAAGGTGCAGCAGAAGAACGAATCGGCGACGCTTGATTTGCTTGACACATACGACCACAGGGCGACGCTGCTTCGGAAACTGATAGGCCGCCTGAAAGCCGATGAGCGCCGTCTGCAGACGAGCATCGATACGACGCGCCGGAGCAGCAGAACGCTCGGGGCACAGCTGACATTTCTGAAAGACCATTACGCCAGGTATATACGGTCTGTCTACAAGTCGGGCCGCATGCACGATTCAGAACTGCTCTTTGCCTCATCCTCCGTCGAGCAATTCGTCGCACGCAATGAATACTTCAGGCGGTTCAGCGCGCAACGGATACGGGAGGCCGGGCGGATCCGCTCCAAACAGCAGCAGTACGAAGAAGTGCGGGCACGGGCAGAGAAGGAACTGAGTGAGGAACGCCGCCTGCTTGCGGAAAAGGCAGCGGAAGAGGACCGGCTGGCGCTCCTCACGGCCGATCGCAAGGAGACCTTGCAGAAAATCCGAAAAGACAAAAAGTCCATTACACGGCAGATTGAACGCCAGGTCCGGGCCGCCCGGGAAATGGAAAAATTGATCTCACGGCTTGTGGAGTCTGACCGTGTCCGCAAAGAACATGCTGCTGCGGACGCTAAATTGCCACGGACGCCTGACGCACCAAGAGTGCCGGGAACATTTGAGCTGAAAAAGGGAAGACTCCCGTGGCCTGTTACCGAAGGGAGCATTGTCGCCCGGTTCGGCCCGCAACGCCATCCGACACTCCGAACGATCACCCAGAATACGGGCGTCGACATCGCCGTCAGGGCGGGATCGCCCGTGACTGCAGTTGCATCCGGAGACGTGGCTACCATCTCGTGGCTCCCTTCGTACGGCAATCTCGTCATCCTCAATCATCAGAATGGGTTCCGTACTGTCTACACGCATCTGGCAGAGGTAGGTGTCGCGGAAGGACAGTCCGTGGAAGAGGGGGGAGTCATCGGCAGCAGCGGGGATACGCTGGATGGCCCCCGGCTGCACTTTGAGGTGTGGAAGGACCGGGAGAAACAGAATCCCGAACAATGGCTCATGCGACAGTAACACGCCGCACGCTCCTGGCCGTCGTGGCATCTACGGCTGTTGCCGTGCTTTTGGTTGTTCTCTTCCAGAAACCGATGGCCGTGCTGGAAGACGAAGTGACGGCCGTCCGGTACCAGGTACGCGGCGATCGCGCGGCCGACACGTCGATCGTGCTGGTATACATCGATGAAGCCGCTATCAAAGTGACGGGTTGGCCGGTTCGCAGGAATTTCCACGCGTTGCTCCTGAAAGCGCTTACCGAACTGCGCGTCCGCGCTGTCGGTATGGAACTCCTCTTCGAAGACCAGCGGCCGGAATACCCGGAGTACGATGATCTGCTTGCCTCAGTGATGTCGGCCTCATCGCCCGTGGTGCTCACCAGTTTCTTTGATTCACTCACCGCATCTGGTTCCGAAACGAGCCCTGACACCCCCCCCGACACTTCTTCTGAAACCACCCCCAATGAGTCCGCACAATCTCTGCCGGCGTTTCCAGGAGTAACGGTTCCCGCTCAACAGGGACACAACATCCACCTCCCTCTCGAACATCTCCGGAATGCTGCGGCAGGGGTAGGGCATGTAAACTTCTCCGGAAAGGGGGGAATTCCGGTATTCATTGGCTGCGGAAACGCTGTGATGCCCTCATTTGGGATGGAACTGATGCGTGTCAGTACCGGGGTCGAACGACCGGGTGTCTACTTCGACGGTGAACATGTGCGCATGCGCCATGGTGCGCGGCATACGGAGTTCTCAACGGACAATGGTGGTAGTGTGACATTGCTCTACCCCGGCCCGCTCTCTTCGTTCACGGCCATCTCCTTTCTGGATGTTCTGCGTGCCTATGACATGGAACGGTCCGGTCTCCAGCCCCCTCTCCCCATCCTGCGTCTCCGTGATAAGATCGTGCTCGTAGGTGTGGCGGCGGACGGACGCGGGGTGTTCTACGATACGCCCGTCGATCCGCGGCTCCCTTCTCTCGGATTGCATGCAACATTCCTGGACAATGCGTTGCACTCCGGCTTTGAGCGGACCACCGCGGGATGGATTGTCATCCTGGCGGCATTGATCGTCGGGTGGTTGTGCGCGGGCGCAGCGCTGCTGTTGCCAGCCCCCTGGGACAAGATCGTTCTGGCGGCGCTTCTGCTGCTGGTGACAGTGGTGTCGTTCGCGCTCTTTGCCTTTTCCGGCATCATTCTTCCGTTGCTGCCGTTCCTCGTCGTAGGCGGCGTGGCAGCACTTGCCGGACTCGTATCCCGCCACCGGCTGGTCCGCAGTCAGGTCGACACACTCTCGGCCGAAAAGTCCACCGTGCTGGCGGAGCTTCACGACAAAGAAGCAAAACTCGCCATGCTGGAACGTGAATTCCTTGATTTCCAGATTGCCCGTGATACAGACCGCACGCAGGAATTGCTGGAGGAAATCCGGAAACACAAAGCGGAGATCCGTTCCCTCTCTTCCCGGGCAGATGACATGGAGGAGTTCATCGCTCCGCCCGGTGCGGATGCACGGACGGAGTTCGAGGGGATGGTCTATTCGAAGAATGGTCCAATAGGCGCGCTGGCCGATTTTGTGTTGAAGATAGCATCGAGCGATGCGCCTGTGCTGATCCTCGGTGAAAGCGGGACCGGGAAGGAACTGATTGCCCGTGCACTGCACCGGCGCAGCACCCGATCCTCACGCCCGTTTGTGGCGGTGAACTGCGGTGCACTCTCGGAAACCCTGCTGGAGAGCGAACTGTTCGGCCATGAGAAGGGGGCGTTCACAGGAGCGGTCAAGGAGAAAATGGGACGGTTTGAGCTCGCCGACGGCGGAACCATTTTCCTGGACGAAATCGGAGAAGTGTCGGATGGATTTCAGGTGAAACTCCTGCGCGTGCTGCAGGAAGGGGAAGTGGAACGTGTTGGTGGCACGCAGACCCTCCATCTGAATGTACGGGTCATCGCCGCGACGAACAGGGATCTGCGCGATCGGGTGAAGATGAAGAAGTTCCGTGAGGATCTGTACTACCGGTTGAATGTCCTGACGGTGTCTCTGCCCCCGCTGCGGGAACGGCAGGAAGACATTCCTTTTCTTCTCGATCACTTCCTCAAACGGGAAGGAGAGAAGCTGCGTGTCTCCAGGAATGTGATGGATGCG
>JAGDMK010000298.1 GCA_017860635.1 Bacteroidota bacterium | reverse complement strand
CCGTTTGCGGCGATCCGCGCACTCCTCAAGCCCGGGCGGATGTATCAGGAGGCAGTGGACCGGTTCCAGCCGTATGACCGGATCCAGGAACCCCTTCCCGAGCTCCGCCGAGCGGTGGCCGACACGGTGCTGCGCTGCGTGAAAGAGGAAAAGAAACTCTACGCCTATGTGAACAACAGGGCGGAGGGGAATTCACCGAAAACCATTGAGGCAATTCTTGACATCCTTGCCGACTATCCCGTCGAAAAACTCTGACCAGGCACAACCGAACGTTGAGGTGCCAAAGGACGGAGCACCCAGGATTGAAGTGCCCAGAGACCAGCCCCTGATCCACCCTCTTTCGGCGCTTCTCCTCATCGTCGTGGATGCTCTCTGGACGATCCCTGATATGGCGGCGTTTGCGTGGCTCGTGACAGTCCCGGCCTGCTTCCTCGCAGTCTTCCTGCCATCATTCTTCATCCAGAAGCTGATGAAGAAGGATTCCGCAGGGAAGGCGTTCGCAGTCGCCGCCGCGCTGGGCGTGCTGGCCGCCGTTCCGACACCCATCATGGGAACCGCCGTCGGTGCGATTGCCCTGGCGCTCTCCGGACTCCGCACGTTGGGACTCAAGCAATGAACGGCACCGGTTCACAGACCAAAGGGGTTCGTGCTGTCACCATCATGGGCATTCTCATCGCCCTGCTGTTTATCGCGGGGACAGTGACAGCATACCGCTTCCTCATTCAGGCGCCGGCAAAGCTCGCCCATGCTACCGCAGATGGACTCCGCACGCTCTTTCAGGTCACCCCCCGTGTGACGATCAACGAGACGGTTATCATCGAGCAGAACTCTCCCATTCTGGAAGTGGCAACCGTCTCCCGGCAGCTCTTTGCGGATCATGAATGGTCACACACATGGCTCGGAAGCACGAAGACCCTCCACGTCCGCGGCACATTCACCGCGAAGGCCGGTTATGATCTGAAGAAACCATTTGAAATCACAATCACTCCGTCACCCCTCAGCGTGACAGCCCGGCTGCCTGATCCCGAGCTGCTCTCCATGCAGATGGATTCCTTCGAAGTGTTGCGGGATGAGAACGGGTGGTGGAACCGGCTGACAGAGGAAGACCGGACGAACGCCGTCAACACGCTCCGGATTCTTGCCCGTTCGAAAGCGGAGCGATCCGGCATTCTAGAAGAGGTTCAACGGAGCGCCGAGGAGAGGATCCGGGAGATCGTGGAGAAGAACGGGTCTCAGGTGGCATTCACGTCGAGCACAAAGCCTGTGGAAGTGCGGGTGCCGTGAAGAAATACGTCCTCAAGAAGACGCCCGCCGACGTTATCGGACCCGAGCCCGGCCGGCAATTCCGCATCGACTACCGCAACGAGCTGAATCCCGCTCAGTATGACGCCGTGACTTCCGTGAATGGGTGTGAAGCCCGAGTCGATCCTCCTTCTCACATTCACACGAAGGGCAGCGCAGGAAATGCTTCGCCGCGCGAGCATGCTGCTCGACGCACGATGCGAACGGGTGGCAGGCGGGACATTCCATTCATTCGCCAACCTGATTCTCCGCCAGTATGCTCCCCTGCTCGGATTTCAATCCTCGTTCACGATCCTGGATCAGTCTGATGCTGAGGACGTCGTCAATCTCCTCCGCACCCGCCTGAAACTGGACACTCGTGAACGCCGGTTCCCTCGGAAGCAGACGCTGTTTGACATCTTCTCGCGCACAGTGAACACCTCGACCGAGCTGAAGGATGTGCTGAAGGAGGACTACCCGCACTTTGAGGAATTGCTGCCGGAAATATCCGCATTGCACAAGCTGTACGACGAATACAAACGCGGCCACAACCTGATGGATTACGACGATCTGCTTGTCCATCTCCGGACGCTGCTGCGCGAGCACGAACGGGTACGGCTGACGCTGTCCGATCGGTACAAATACATCATGGTGGATGAATATCAGGATACAAACCGGGTCCAGGCCGAGATCGTCTGGCTTCTGGCTCAGAAAAACGGCAACGTGATGGTGGTGGGAGACGACTCACAGGCGATCTATGCATTTCGCGGTGCTACCGTGCAGAACATCCTGGACTATCCCGAGCAATACCCGGGCTGCGTCATCATCAAGCTGGAAGAAAACTACCGGAGCACACAACCGATCCTGAATCTCACCAATGAGATCCTGCGGAGAGCACGTGAATAAAGGAGGAAACTGCGAACGGTGGCACCGGACCTGAAGGAGTTCCAGAGGACAGGAACGTGAGGAGAACACACCATTGATCCATGGACCGGTCTCAGCCTTGCTGGCGAAAGGCAGGACGCTCGTTCTGGACGGCGCCATCGGGACCGAACTGTCGCGCCGGGGAGTAGATACCGGACTCCCTCTCTGGTCTGCCCGTGCATTGCTGGACGCTCCTGATGTGCTGATGCGGATCCACAGGGATTACATTGATGCGGGCGCAGACATTATCACCACGGACACGTTCCGGACCACGCGGCGAACATTCCAGCGTGCCGGGATGCGGGATCAATCTGCTGAACTGACCCGGCGGGCTGTGGATCTCGTCCATGCCTCCCGCGCATTCTACCCGCAACGTACGGTCCTTGTTGCGGGATCGCTCGGCCCGCTTGAGGATTGCTACAGGCCGGACCTCGTCCCGCCTGACACTGCATTGCAGGAAGAACACGCTGAACATGCCCGGCGCCTGGCAGAGGCGGGAGTGGACTTTGTGTTTCTGGAAACTTTCGGCACCATCCGTGAAGCGCGGCAGGCGTGCGAAGCCGCTCTCGCCACTGGCAAGGAGGTTGTGGTCAGCTTCCTCTGCAAAGCGGACGGCAATCTGTACAGCGGAGAGACCCTTGAGGACGCTGTCGCGGCGATATTCCCTTTGCACCCAACCGGATACGGTCTCAATTGTGTTCCGGCGCGGTCAATGGCGGTGCCCCTGAGTATACTGAGAACCGTCCTGAAGAAGTTGCCGGTTGATGCGACGCAGACTGACACCGGCACAACGAAGACCAGGCGCATAGAAATCGGGCGTGACGGCAATCCGGGAACCATTCAGGGGCACCTTCTCCGCAGGGATCGCAGGGCAGAAAGCAGCAGCAAGCCCGGTGCGGACCGGTCTACCGATCCATGCACCGTCGTCTACGCAAATGTGGGACGTCCTGGCGAAGAACTGAGTGGTACACTCGTTCTGGATGTAGAACCCGAGGAATACGGCAGGCTTGCGCGGGAATGGGTCCGCCACGGCGCACACATCGTGGGAGGCTGCTGCGGAACGACACCGGAACACATCGCGGCCGTAGCCCGGACACTGACGTCACCCGGACCTTGACGTTGACGGTGCACACGAAAGTACGGCAGGTTTCTTCCGGACAGCCTGATGCGTCCGGAACCGGTCGCGCAGTAATGACCTTATGCGGGGAGAAATGTCCAAACGGCACAAATACAGCAAAGAACTCTTCACAGAACGCCCCGGAGGGGAACTCCCCAGCATCGTAGTGGCACAGACGGAGAACCTCCAATCCCGGTTTGTCATACAGAAGGTCCTCGAACTCCGCGAACAGGGCATCCCGCTCCAGGACATGGCCATCCTGTTCCGCTCAAGCTATCTCTCTTTCGATCTGGAGATCGAGCTCAACAAGGCCAACATCCCCTTTGTGAAGTTCGGCGGATTCAAGTTCATTGAGACGGCCCACATCAAAGACCTCGTTGCCTATCTCCGCGTCCTTGAAAACCCCCGCGATGCGGTGGCATGGAACCGCATTCTTCTTCTGGTGGACGGCGTGGGTCCGCGCACCGCAGAGAAAGTCATCGAAGACATCATCACCCGGAGAGTTTCGCCGGAACAGGATGCGACCGACACCACATTGCCGGCATTCTGGTCGCAGTTCAACAGCTATCCCGAGAAGGTCCGCGATCTTTTCGCGGCTTTGAAAGACGTTTCACCAGCTCATCTTGCGCCCGCCGACAAGATCCAGCAGCTCCTGCAGTATTACGAACCCATCTTCACGCGGCGCTACGACGATTTCAACAAGCGCCGCAAAGACCTGGAGATGTTCCAGCAGATCGCTGAACGGTACCGCGCTCTCGGCTCGTTCCTTTCCGATCTGAGTCTCGAACCCGCAAGCGAAAGCGTGGCGGATCTCACGCCTCCCGATGCGGAGGACGAGAAGCTGATCCTCTCGACCATTCACAGCGCCAAGGGTCTTGAGTGGAACACGGTCTTCGTGATCTACGCACTCGACGGTCGTTTTCCCACCACACGGGCCGCAATGAGTGAAGAAGCGATGGAAGAAGAACGCCGGCTGATGTATGTCGCCTGCACGCGCGCGAAAGATCACCTCTTTATCACCTACCCGATCAACATCTACGACAGGGATTCCGGACTGATTCTTTCCAAGCCGTCCCGCTTCATTGCTCAGATGCCGGAAAATCTCCTTGACACATGGGTGATCGACGAAGAATAGGAGCGCTGTATGACAACCCGCCGCTCGTTTATCAGGACCCTCGCGGGAGTTTCTCTTGCAACAGGAAGCGTCAATGCGCTACTGGCGTCTGTGCTTCGTCCGAATGCATCAGGGCAATCGCATCTTTTCGGTGACGGATTCACCAGTCCGATGGAAGCCTCGGCGCGCAGTCCGTTCGGCCAGGCAACGACGGCGCCGCAGGGCACTGCCCTCCAGGCATCCATGTGGATCTACCTCTGGGATATCGTGGACGAAGGATATGACACTGTCTTCCGGCGTCTGAAGGACCACCGCCTCACCAGCATCAGTCTGGCCACGGCGTATCATGCGGGCAAGTTCCTTTCGCCGCACAATCCCAAACGCAAAGTGGTCTTCCTCGAAGATGGCACAATCTACTTTCAGCCAAACCAGGCTCTCTACGGGACGCTCAAGCCAAGAGTAAACAGCCTGGTGAAGAAGGGACATCACCTGAAGAAGGTACAGGAGTCAGCTGAACGAGCAGGGCTTCAGACAAGGAGCTGGGTGGTTTGCTGTCACAATACGCCGCTCGGGAAGGCGAACCCCGGCGCTGTGACACGGACCGCATTCGGGGATCCCCTCTATCATAATCTCTGTCCATCGAACCCGGACGTTCGTGCTTACCTCCGAGCTCTTGTGAAGGACATTGCCGGTCAGGGCGTCGCGGTGATCGAACTTGAAGCACTGCAATTCCAGGGATACACGCATGGCGAGCATCACGAACGCGAAGGCATCGTGCTGGGTAC
>JAGDMK010000297.1 GCA_017860635.1 Bacteroidota bacterium | reverse complement strand
AAATAGGCCATCGTGATACCGTATGGATGGCGCGAAAAGCCCTCTCGACACCCCTTGCTTGTCCAGGTTGAGCTGCTCCGGACGATCCATGACATGCCCTATGACTTCCCAGTTCACCAGATCCCGGCTGTGGAAAACCGGGAGCCCGGGGAAATAGGCAAAGGTGGAGGTCACCAGATAATAGTCGCCTCCTACCCGGCACATGCTGGGATCGGGATAGAAGCCGGCAAGGACCGGATTGGAGAATTCCAGCGGAGCCCGTGCGCTTTCCGGTGGACCCAGGTAGCTGGGCTTGAGCCCGCCGGCATCGATCACGAGCTTCTGCAGCACGACACCCGGATCGACCATCCAGAACTTCAGCACGTGTTTTCCAGGCACGCCCACAACGTGCTCCGATGTCACGATTTTCACATTGCTGCTCACCGCATCATTCCACTCCCGCGGGTACAGCCAATCAGGGATTGTGTCGCGCGCATGCATGTTGATACTCTGCGGTGGTTCTGTATCGAACGAGATGCCGTAACAAAGGCCCTTCTGTGCACGGTCGCGTTCTGTGCGGAAGTTCAGCGTCGGGGAGAGGTATGCATGGACCTTCACCTTCCCGGCAGTAAAAAGGTGCATTACATACTCGAGGCAAGGCTTGCCGTCTCCCGGTACCACGCTCGCCGAAGTCACCGGAACGGGCGTCATGGCAGAACCGGTGCGGCCCAGATCGGCAATCCGCTCCCACCGGACATCCGCCGTGCGTACAGCCCTTGTGAAGTGATCGGCCTCCATTGACACAACACCGTCGCCTTCCACAAACCCGTCGAACTTCCGCGGGTCCGGTGAAACGGGATTCTTCAGCACAGCATACACAACGACGCTGGTGTTCCCCGGCCCGGTGACCGTCAACGGAATGCGGCGCGTTCCTTTCGGCGCATTCTCCCAGTCAATGTCGACCGACACACGTTCTTCCGTCCGGGTCGTCCCCTTTGTGCTGCTGAGCCTGACAAAGCCCTCCTGTGCACTGATCGTGTACTGAACCGGCAGTGTTCCCCGCGCAAATACCTCGATGAAGTGCGATTGCCGGTTGTACGGATCGAACCCGGGAAGAACTGCTTCCGCTGTGTCATGGGGCCACCAATGATCAGATCCTTCGATCGCAACACCCATATCAGCGACGGCATTCAGACCTATCGTTTCGACGTGGGGCTGCACATCCCTGTCCGGCTGCTGCCAGGTGGTGTAGCTAATGTGCGTCTGATCCATCATGTGACTCCACTTGCCGCCCGCAAGCGTGGTGTTGTAGTAATGGCTGAGAGCGGAGTCCTTGCGGAAGAGCTCTTCAGCACGTGCCGCCAGGGTGTTTGTAGATGCGCGTCCCTGATCTGCAAAGAGGCGGTTCCGGGCGACGGTCACATACAGCGCATTCAGGTTGGCGCAGGCTTCCACCGGATGGAGCACCAGCTGATAAAAAGCATCCTGTTGGTCAGACGGAATGGATGCAGCGATGCGCCGGGCATCATCGGCCAGCGCAGCATAATCACTGACGACGCGTTCTGCCTCCCGGTAATGGCGCAGGCTGTAGGTCCCAGGTGAGAGCAGTTCGGGTTTTCGCCTCGAGTTATACGTGGTGTATGCCGTCAGAATGCGTCCGGTCTCCCCGGCATGTTGCGCGCCAAACTGCTGCTCCGCCCACACCCGCGCGTACTCCGCTACGCGATCCGCAGTCCACTCCTCGGGATTCCAGGCATAATCCAGGAAGAACTGGATCGGCAGTTCCATCGGCTTGATGTCCCCGACGTTGACGATCCAGATCTGGCGTGCGCCATACTCATAGGCCAGGCGCATCTGTTCCCAGACGCGCGCGATCTGGACTGTGTTCAGCCACTTGTAGTTCCTCGGACCGCCCACGAAATCAAAGTGATAGTAGATGCCGTAGCCGCCCGCACGCGGCTTATCGCCGAGCGCGGGGAGTTTCCGGATGTTCCCCCAGTTGTCGTCACACAATAGAAGGGTCACATCGTCGGGCACGCGCATGCCCCGGTCATAGTACTCCTGGACCTCCTTGTATAACGCCCACACCTGCGGGATGGCGGCCGGGTCTTTTCCGGTCACTTCCGAGAGGATCTGCCGCTGGTCCCGCACAATCTTCTCAAGCAATGCAATGTTTGCATTTTCAGACATCGGTTCGTCGCCGTCGCCCCGCATGCCGAGGGTGACCACGCTCTCGAACGAACCCATGCGGGTTATGCCTTCCCGCCAGAAGCTCTTCAGCCTGGACTCGTTCTGATCATAGTTCCATGGTCCCGAACCGTAACGTCGCCATTCATCATGAGCGCGCATCATTGGTTCATGGTGCGATGTTCCGATGACGATGCCACACTCGTCTGCGAGTTTCGGACTGGCCGGATCGTCATCGTAGAACGCCTCTCCCCACATTGCCGGCCACAGGTAGTTCCCCTTGAGCCGGAGGATCAGCTCAAACACATGCTCGTAGAAGCGCGCGTTGAGGCCGCCGAACTTCTCCCGGGCCCATCCGGCCAGGGCTGGAGCCTCGTCATTGATGAATATGCCCCGGTACTTCACTGCGGGCGGACCATCAACGTGCCGGCCCGGAAGGACATACAGCCCGGCATGGCGTTCAGGCGGAACATCCGCCCACCAGTTCCATGGAGAAACGCCAATCTTCGCCGACACATCGAACATACCGTAGATTGTTCCCCGTTTGTCGCTTCCCGCAATCACCAGGGCCCTGTCAACACCGGCGACAGGCTTCTCCACAATCTCGACGACAAACGTCTCCCACTTTCCCGCAATCTCCCTTACATCAAGCTTTCGCTGTTGCACCAGTTTGTCAATCAGCGGACTCCGGCCAAGCGTGCCGATGAGCACGGCCTCTGCGGCAGAGGGAGTCAGATCCACCATGAGAGAGGGTTCTGCATTGCTGACACGGCGGATATCCTGTTGCAGGAGCCGGGCAACGCGAATGACACCCGAGTACTCCTGCGAGCTCACGCACAACGCCGGTGCTTTGCCATGCGCTGCGAGCGTAAATGCACCGACCTTTGGAGTTGACGAGACATAGGACCCTTCAGCGGCGATCGATTCCTGCGCAATGGCAAGGCATAGCACAACCATGAGCAATGTTGCCGGAAGTCGGACCAGATCATGCCGACTCCGGCTCAGTACCGACGTCATCGTATGCATGCTCGGAACTCTCACCAGGTATCCATTATTAGAACTCCCACATCGCGGACTGTGTCGTCTCTTTATTTCGGAGCCTTTGCCGTTTCAAGCACGGCGTAGAACGCTTTCTTTGGCTTGTAGCTCCGGTCGAAGAGCAACGGGTAGCTCGTACGTCCCGGCACAGGCCAGTAGTTGAGCCAGGATCTCGTGTCGTGCACACCCCAGATGGTGACACGATCGACCACGTCGGCATATGAGACCAGGATCCTGAAGAGGTGCGCGTACCGGTCAGCCAGGACAGTCTGCATGCTGTCGGGAAGGCCGTTCGGGTATGGATTCAGGCTGTCCCGCAGCTCGGCCCTCATCGAGATATCGGCCCCCTGGTAGTCAAACGCAGGAGGAAGAATATCCACGTCCATTTCGGTCACCAGAACCTTCACGCCGATTGCCCTCGCGGCCTCGATGAATGCTTTCAGGTTTTCATCTGTCGGATAGTCCATCCCCCAATGCCCTTGAATGCCTATCGCATCAACCCGGAATCCCCGGGTTTTGAGATCCTTCACCAGCCGCACGGCGGCGTCACGCTTGGCCGGTTTGTCCAGCGAGAAGTCATTGTAGTACAGCTCCGCATCGGGATCGGCCTGATG
>JAGDMK010000296.1 GCA_017860635.1 Bacteroidota bacterium | reverse complement strand
GAGTACTTCGACGTCCTCACACCGGATTCGTTCACGGCTACACCCCTTTCCATACCCTCCTCCACCCAAGGTGAATGGACTGTTGAGCTGGATGGAACGACGGCCGTTGCGCTGACTTTTGTGTTCCGGGATCAGCATATCGGCTTCCCCTACTATACTATAGAGGCACCTCGCGGCACGGTCGTGGAGTTGATGGTCCAGGAGGGACACACACCCGGGGGGCCTCCGCTTCTGAACACGCATTTTCACGCCTGGTCCCGGTTCATCTGCTCCGGCGGCAGGCAGACGTTCCAGACATTCGATTACGAGGCCTGCAGGTGGCTTCAGCTTCACATCCGGGGATCACAAGGGCGCGTGACAATCCGGAATGTCGGCATGCTCAGGCGCGTCTTTCCCTGGCCGCATCCTCCGACGGCCCAGGTCGGCGAGCCGTCTCTCCAGCGACTCATCGATGCGTCAATCAATACACTGTACAACTCCGCCCAGGAAACCGCGGTCGATGGCATGGGACGCGAGCGCCAGCAGTACAGCGGCGACGGCGCGCATCAGCTCCATGCGGCCTATCTGACATTCGGGGAACACCGGCTCCCCGCGCGGTTCATCTCCACATTCAGCCAGGGTCTGATGCTGGAAGGATACTTCTTCGATTGCTGGCCCGCATACGACCGGCTGGCGCGTGTCATGGAGCGGCAGATCAACATGACGATCTGGGGGCCACTGCTGGACCACAGCGTTGGTTTCGGATTCGACTGCTATCACCATTATCTGTACACGGGCGATCTGAATGCTGTCCGTGAACCATTCATCCGCTACCAGAGGTTTGTACGCTATCTCCATGGCATCCGCGCCGGTGATGGCCTGCTACCTGTGACGAATTTGGGGACCCCTGCGGTCTGGATCGACCACGAGGCATACCGGGGCGGCAGACAGGAACACAAACAGTGCGCGTTCAACCTCTATGCGGCCGCAATGCTGAAGCATGCGTTCGTACCGCTGGCCCGGGCGATCGGGGACAAGCCGTGGGCTGAATATGCAGACACGCTCGGCAGCCAGCTTCTGGACGCCACCGTCAAACAGTTCTGGAGCGATGCGGACGGACTCTTCATCAACAACCTCCCATGGCTCGGGACAGAACGCGCGCCGCGCATGTGCGACAGGTCCCTTGCGACCGCGGTGCTTTTTGATCAGTGTCCGAAAGGACGCAGCGGGCCGGCGATCGAGGCATTGGCATCTCCCCCGGCGCACATGGGACTGTCCTATCCGGCCAATGCGTGCTGGCGCTACTGGGCACTCGCAAAAGGAGGGCGGACGGAGGTCGTCCTGCGTGACCTGCGAGAGCGATGGGCAACGATGGAATCTGTCCTCCAGAACAATACCATCGGCGAGAACTGGAAGGCTGCACCTGACAGCGGCGACCTTTGGAGTCACTGCGCAATCGTGCCCCTTTACCTGCTGACGATGGGTATTGCCGGGATTCGACCGACGGCTCCCGGCTTCGCACGCTGCCAGCTTCATCCGCAACCGGCCGATCTCGGACAGTTTTCAGTTGTCGTTCACACGATCCGCGGACCTGTCGCTATGGAGTGCTCCGGGAAGCAGGGCGACCGGATCCTGCTCGTCCGGGTCCCCGGCACGTGTGAGACAGAGCTGGTCCTGGATGCACGCGAGCAGGTTCCGCTCCCGCGCCTCCGGGTGTCACCCGACAACCGCACCGCCACCTATTCCCTCCCATCAGAGAAGGATCATCGGTTTCATCTGGTCTATACCTGACATGCGCCACACATGCCAACGGCACACATCGGACCTCTTCTTCATGCAGGCACAACAGCCCCACAGGAGTCCACGATGAAAGTTCTGCTCATCCGGTCGAAATGGGATCTCGATGACCTTTCACTCGAGGAATTCCTCCGGTACGTGCGGAGCGCAGGTTTTGAGGGAACCGAAATTCATCTCCCTTCACTCCATGCTGATCCTGCTGAGTCGATCGCCCTGCATCAGCAGTACGGCTTGACGTTCATAGCGATGATCACCACCGAGGGGAATTCTCCCGACGAACACATTGCATCCCTCGAGAGCCGCTTCCGCGATGCCGTCCGGTACAACCCTCTCCTGGTCAACTGCCATACCGGGCGGGACATCTTCTCATTGGAGGAGAATCTTCGTATCTTTCGCGCGGGTATTGCCTTGAGTGAGGCGTCGGGTGTCCCGCTCTGCCACGAGACGCACCGGGGTCGCGCGCTGTTCAGCCTCCCCGCCACATGCGCGATTCTCAACGCTCTCCCTGCGGTCCGGCTGAACGCGGATTTCTCCCACTGGTGCTGCGTGCATGAGTCCCTCCTGCACGACCAGGAAGAATCCCTGCAGCTGGCCATCCGTCACACCGCGTATGTTCATGCCCGTGTCGGGCATATCGAGGGACCGCAGGTCAGCGATCCACGCGCTCCCGAGTGGGCGGCAGAGGTGGAACGTCATTGCTCGTGGTGGGAACAGATCGCAGCCGAACGGACACGACAGGGAGCACAGGTGTTGGCGCTCTGTCCGGAATTCGGACCGGCGCCCTACATGCCGGCGCTTCCGTTCACGCGTCAGCCGGTGAGCGATGTCCGTGAAGTGATTCTCCACCAGATGGCGCAACTGCGCAAGCGGCTCGAGCGGTATGACACAGTCTCGTCACAACGAGCGTGACGGAGTCCGGAGACATCACAGTGTAACGGAGTCCGGAGACATCACAGAGTGACGGAGTCCGGATCCATCACATTGAAAACGACAGGAAGGCGTAGGGCGGCTGTATGATTATTGCAGATCTGAGTCGTATAGAAGGACGGCGGTACCCCGCCCGGCGGCATACACAGAATCTCGTGGGAGGTGCATCCCCCATCCAGGCGCAGAACTTCGCCATGGGTCATGTCACGCTGGAGCCGCGGGGTGGACAGGTTCCCTGGCACAATCAGGAACAGGAAGAGGTCTACTATATCATCGAAGGCACGGCAGAGATGTGCCTTGGAGCGGAACGGCAAACACTGGAAGGCGGACAGGCGGTCCATATCCCCCCGGGAATCTTCCACCAGATCACCAACATCGGCGAGACCCCGATGCGCATGCTCTACTGTTATGCACCGGGAGGAGACGTTGCACACTGGCGGCAGGAACTCAGCGGCACGCTTCCGCGGGCAGGCACCGACGCACCCCCTCTCCCTGCCGGGGCGCATCCACAGTGCACTGAATCACCTCAGGGGTGACAACCAGACTTTCTCCGGGAGAGTACAGCAATGGCTGCATCAACACATCATATCGGCATCATCATGAATGGCGTAACCGGCCGCATGGGATCGAACCAGCATCTGATGCGCTCAATTGTTGCCATCATCCGCCAGGGTGGCGTGCGCGTCAGCGACCGGGAGACCATCCTTCCCGATCCCATTCTGGTCGGACGCAATGCAGCGCGACTTGAGCAGCTTGCGGATGCCGCAGGCATCGCCCGGTGGACTACGGATCTGGAAAAAGCCCTCGCTGATTCTCACAACCAGATCTACTTCGATGCACAGATGACGAACCTGCGTGTGCCCAGTGCCCGCGAAGCCATCAAGGCAGGGAAGCACATCTATTGCGAGAAGCCTACTGCACTCACGACCGACGAAGCGTATGAACTGTACCTGCTCGCGGAAGAGAAAGCAGTCAAACACGGCGTGGTTCAGGACAAGCTGTGGCTTCCGGGCCTCCTGAAACTCCGCACTCTCAAAGAGGGCGGATTCTTCGGGCGCATACTCTCTGTCCGCGGAGAGTTCGGCTACTGGGTCTTCGAGGGAAATACGGTCTCC
>JAGDMK010000104.1 GCA_017860635.1 Bacteroidota bacterium | reverse complement strand
GGCGTGTCTGCGGATGTCGATCCCATCATGGCTCTTGCTGCCGCACGGAACATTGTGGTTGTGGAGGATGCAGCACAGGGCATCGGGGCGGGGTACCGCGGCCGGCCGGCAGGAACCACAGGCCATATGGGCTGTTTCAGTTTTCATGAAACGAAGAATTTCTCCACGGGAGAAGGCGGCGCGTTTGTCACCAATGATGACGAATTGATGACGAAGGCGGAAATCGTCCGGGAAAAGGGGACAAACCGGAAACAGTTCCTCCTCGGGCTGGTCGACAAATACACATGGGTTGACACCGGCAGCAGCTTTCTGCCTCCGGACTCCATGGCAGCCCTGCTGATGAGCCAGTTGAGCAAGCGCGATCTGATCCAGCGAAGGCGCAAAGAGATCTTTGAACGTTACACCGGCGAGTTTGCCAGGCTGGCAGATCAGGGGAACCTGATGCTCCCCGTCATCCCGGACTATGCAGCCTCGAACTATCACATCTTCCATGTCTTGTTGGAATCCGAGACAGTGCGGAACCGCGCGATCGCGTTCTTCCGCGAGCATGACATCGGGACAACATTTCATTACCTCCCGCTGCATCTTTCTCCCGTGGGACGCCGTATAGGCTATACCGAAGGAGATTTCCCGGTAACGGAATCTGTCAGCGGGCGCCTGCTGCGGTTGCCGATCTATCCTTCGCTCACGGATGATGCAGTGGCACACGTGATACGCACGATGAATGAGTTTTTCGCATAGAATGACTTCACACGACTGACATGGACCAACACAAACTCTACCGGACAATTCAGGTTCTGGCCGAAACCCCGGTTCGCACGGAGGACCAGCTCGTCATCCACGTGATGGAGGGCATCGCGAAAGAACAGCGGATACCGATCCGCGGCGCGCGCATCTGGAAGCTCGAAGTAAGCACCGGCACATACCGGCTGATACACCAGAGCGGCGAGATGGAGGCCATCGACAAGAACTTCCGCATCAAGGTGCAGGAATACCCCTTCTTCCAGCAACTGCAGCGAAAGGGAACGGTCATCGGGCGGGAATCAAACCCCTATCTCGTCCAGAAGGGCATCAAAACCTTTTCCGCAACCGGCGTGGGAGAGAAGATTCAGTGGAAGCAGTTGAGCCTCTACCAGTACGTCATCGGGATCACCGCGGCCTATATGAAGCAGGAAATGACGTACACGTTGAACATCATCAGCAATGCCCTGACTTCCTATGGTATTTCGCTCCCCGACAGGGTTGTCGGGGGCGACTTCTTCGACTACCTTCAGGCATCAGGCGACAAAGAACGGCTCGCTGTCGTGATCGGCGATGCGGCGAGCAAAGGGCTTTCCGCTGCGTCTCAGGCGCTGTACGTGTCAGGCGCGCTCCGCATGGGCGTGGAATACCAGACGAAGATCGGGTCGTTGATGACACGCCTGAACTCTCTGGTCAACCGCGCTTTTGCGCCTGAGCAGTTTGTCTCCATGGTGTACGCGGAGCTGAATGCATCAGACCGCGGCCTGGTGATCTATGTGAATGCCGGACACAATTTTCCGCTCGTGCTCCGAGCGGGAACGAATGATGTGGAGAGACTTCCTGCTACCGGACAGATCGTCGGACCTTTTCCGCGGGAGATCTACCATTCCGACTTCACCATTCTCCACCGGGGAGATATCCTGCTGCTCTATACCGATGGCATTGTGGAGGCGCCGAACGAGCAGGGCGAAATGTTCGGAGAGAGCAGGCTGATTCGCGCCCTGACGCAACACCGCAAACGCACCCCGCGCGAGCTCTGTGCACTCATTCTGGAAGAAGTCCAGGTGCATAGCAGGATGGCTGAATACTCGGATGACAAAACTGTCGTGGTGGTCAAGCGCTCCCGCTAATGTCTGCACTACTTTGCCAGGACGAACGATCTGGTGATGCTCCCCCGGTCCGTCACAAGGCGGTAGAAGTACACCCCGCTGGATCTGCCGCTTCCATCAAACGTGACCGTATAGCGGCCCGCAGTTCTCACGTCATTCACAAGAAGGGCAATCTCGCGGCCAAGCAGGTCATGAACGGTGAGCCGGACCCTCCCTGCTTCCTGGACTGCGTAGGCAATGGCAGTGGACGGATTGAAAGGGTTCGGATAGTTCTGGTCCAGGATATCCCGTACAGGGATGTTCTCCGGAGCACCGTTCGCCTGCGTGGTGGCTGCCCGGGAGAACCGGTAAATGGATGTCGGCACGTCGCGATTGTATGAGAGAATGTACAATTCATTTCTGCTGTCCATCCCGAAACCTGAAATGGCATAAGGGGTATCAATGAGGAGTGAATCAGCCACAACTGTCCCTCCCGACCGCCGGAGTAACCAGATTCTCCCTGAGCCATAGTCGCCATAGATGTAAGCCCCGGTGACCCCCGGCCGGTCCTGGCCGCGGTACACGTATCCGCCAGTCACGGAATAGCCGAGCGAGCGCCCGTAGTCTTTAACAGGAAGGATCAGGCCCGTGGTGACGCAGCCGGTTGTCGGTGGACGGCAGATACTTCCTTCCATGATCTTCCATCCATAGTTGCCGCCTCTCACCACCAGATCGATCTCCTCTCGTGCCCCCTGCCCGACGTCTCCGGCCCAGAGCTCACCCGTCGGCGCGTCAATGCTGAATCGCCAGGGATTGCGGAAACCATAGGCCCAGATCTCTTCACGATACCCCTGCGTGTTGCCTGCAAAGGGATTGTCCGACGGAATGACGTATCGCCTCTGTGCGGTGCTGTCGCGGATGTCGATCCGGAGCATCTTCCCGAGCAGAGAGGTCAGATTCTGAGCGACATCGCCGGGATCGTCCGCACTTCCGCCGTCGCCCATACCGATGTACAGGTTGCCGTCCGGCCCGAATGCAATCATACCGCCGTTGTGGTTGCTGTAGGGTTGGGGTACTTCCAGAATGACCGCCTCGCTGGATGGCTGAGCCGCGTCAGGAGTGCCGGGGGAGACAGCATACCGGGCAATCACCGTCCGGAATGGTTTCTGCGCTGTGGCGGGAGCTGTGTAGTTGACGAAGAAAAGTCCGTTTGCACCGAAGTTCGGATGGAATGCGAGGCCAAGCAATCCCTCTTCTCCCCCCAGTGCGCTCAAACGGGAACTGATATCCAGGAAGACCGATGACGTTGTTGCCAGTGAATCATTCCGGAAGACGCGGATGATGCCATTCTGCTGGACGACAAAAACGCGGTCGGTACCGTCCGGAGGAGAAACGAGCAAAACAGGTTTGGTGAAGGTGAGACTAGGGAAGGCGTCCACGAGGGTAACGGGTTGAGAATGGACCAATGCGGACACACAGGTCAACACCATCAATGCCAGCAGCAGCGTGCGTGCCATATCGTACCCTCGCGTATGGAAGAGAACAGAGTCAGATAGACTGTACGGAAAAGGGGAGGGAGATGCAACCTATCGCGCGATGATCATCTTCTTTGTCTCGAAGATCCCCGGTGCCTGGAGCCGGTAGAAGTAGATTCCGCTGGGGATGTCCAGATTCCGGAACGACACCTCGTACGTTCCTTCATCCTGATTTCCCTCGTACACACGAGCGATTTCCTGGCCCAGGAGATTGAACACCGAAAGACGCACGTACCCGGACCGCTGGACGGTATAGCTGATGCTCGTTGAAGGATTGAATGGGTTAGGATAGTTTTGCGCGAGGGACCCTGGCGCAGGTGCCTGTTGCTCCACTTTCTGTGCTGGGGCGGGGACATAGGCAACGGCGATCGTGCCAGGCGAGGGCTCGGCGGTCGTAGACAAACGGCCATCGTTGGCAATGACCCTCCAGTAGTACACCTGGCTTGTGCGCGGGAGGACAATATGTATGGAGTCGGTCTGTTCGGCGACAAACGTTCGCTGAGCCGGACTTGCGAATGTCGCAAGCGTATCGATCTCAACAACATACTTCACTGTATCGTCGTCCGGATCCCGGCTCTTTTCCCAGTGCAATGTGAGTTCGGGATCCTGTCCGGAGAAACTCAGGACCTCGATGCCCGGGGCCAGCCCCAGGCGGAACGGCTCCGGCGGATCGTTCACGTTGGTGACCGCCACCGTATGAGTCTGGAGCACGGTGCCGGCACCGTTCCGTGCTTCAAGGACGAATGTGTGTTGCCGCTGAAGAGCCTGTGTGTTCGTCGGGGTCCACTGTACCTGTCCCGTTCCGGCATTACAGGTCATCCCTTCGGGTCCTGCAAGGAGACGCACCTCGGGGGGCGTGCCGGAAAAACTGGGAGCATATGTGTACAGAGTGTCCTGTGCAGCATCCGACAGAGGCCGTGACGTGAATGAGGGGGCGACGGGGGAGATCCGCAGGATCTTGCTCGAAAGATATGGCCCGTTGGTCAGATAGACCGCGCCGTCTGATCCGATCTGCAAGTCAGCAAATCCCGAAGGATAGGTGAACAGCCGCTCCGCAGACAGCGAATCTCCGCCTGGAGACAACCGTCCGACCCAGACATGAGGAAGTGCATTTGCTGTGAACAGGATTGATCCACGGAGCCGGGGGAATGCGTCACCTCGGTACACAGCGATCCCGGTCACTGCAGGCTGCCGTCCCTCAGGAAATGTCAACAGCGGCCGGACTGTTGCAGGAGGTTCCGTCCGGTCAGGGGAAGGCCAGCCGAGGTTGTCTCCCTTCTGAATACGGTAGATGGCATTCGTTGCATCCGTGCCGCCTTCTGTGCAGAACAACACTCCGGTCTGCTGGTCAAAAGCTAACCCGCGTGGATTGCGAAGTCCCCAGGCCCAGAACGGACGCAGCGGGGAAGGATTGTCGGCAGGGATCGACCCGTCCGTGTTGATGCGCAGAATCTTTCCCCACACAGAACGTCGTTGCGACGTATCCTGTACAAGCGGTGACTGTGTGCGATGGTCCCCCACACCGACATACAGTTTTCCATCAGGGCCAAACGCGATCACACCGCCGTTGTTCTCTGTCGCATCAGTCATTCGGGGGATGACCAGGATTTGTGCAGGACGGATGCCGGAGCCGAGGGAGTCACTATACCGTTCAACGATGCCGAGGCGGTCTGATGCACGGATATAGTAGATGAAGACGAAAGGGGTGTCGGGGTATTTGGGGTGGATGGCTATACCGAGCAGACCCTGTTCGCCTTCGTTGTCCACGCTGACCGTGACGAACGGCTCTGGTCTCAGCGTCCTGTCAAAAACGCGTACTCTTCCGCTGTTCTTCTCGGTGAAGAAGAATGCCCCATTTCCGCCGGGCACAAAGGCCAGACTGACCGGATACTGTGCGAATGGCGCGCGCGCAAGCGTATCAACGCGATACGACTGCGCTGCAAGCGGTCGGGCCAGGCACAACAGGAATATGAGAGGGAGCCAACGGAGTATCGAACGGGTCAACAGGTTCCTTTCAGTGCTGAAGCCGTCTGCGAGCTATCCTTTCTTGTACAGATACGCCAGGGGTACATGCCGGGCCTCTGTCCCGTCATGCACCGAAAACTTTCCGCCGCTATAAATCCGTGCACCACCGTATTCACCGCGGGCATTCAGAGCATAGAACTCCACTTCGAACCGCGGACGGCCCGTGTCATCCCGAAGCCTCCGCATCCGGGTGTGCTCCATAATGCTTTGCAGGACATCGAGGCAGGCCTGTTCGGGAGATTTTCCTCTCTGCATTGCCTCGACCACCATTCTACTGCTGCAGTTGACCAGGTTAATCTCGCCGCGACCGGTTGATCCCGCGGAGCCAACGGCGTTGTCAACGTATAGACCAGCGCCAATAATCGGGGAATCCCCGACGCGACCGGGGATCTTAAATGCCAGACCGCTCGTCGTGGTGACGCACGACATGTTTCCCTTTGCGTCGATGCCGCTGCAATGGATTGTTCCGGTGTGACGGAAGAATGCGCCAAATGCGTCGCGCAGCAGCGGATCAAGGATCTCGCCGATGTCCTTGTCGTCGGGAGTGTGCGGCGGCAGCCAGTCGTCCCGGTTGGAGAGATTCTCCTTCCAGTTGAGCCATGCCTGACGGGCCTTCGCGGTCAGTAGATCTTCCTCTTTGAATCCGTGTGCACGGGCAAATCGCAGGGCTCCGTCGCCAACGAGGAGAACATGGTCGGTCCGCTCCATGACGGTTCGTGCCACGCTGGAGGGGTTCTTGATATTGCGGAGTGCCGCGACTGCTCCAGCACGGTGCGTCGGTCCGTGCATCACGGCGGCATCCAACTCCACAACACCCTCTTCGTTCGGAAGGCCCCCGTATCCGACACTTGTGTCGTCGGGGTCGTTTTCCACGATGTTGACCCCGGCAATGACCGCGTCCAGGGCGTCACTGCCCTCGCGGATCAGTTCCATGGCACGGGTGACAGCCCTGAGGCCGTTCGCGCTGGACACCACCACGGGCTTCGGAATGCCGGGCGACGGCGTCATGGCTGCTGCACGGGGCAGGCCATGCGTTATGGCCGCGCCGGCTCCAACTGCCGCTGCGTTCTGGAGGAATGTGCGTCTGGTGAGGGGCATAGTGAGTACCGTTGTTCAAACATAAGGATTCTAGAGCTGAGCCGCAATCCAGGAGTGCAGGATGAGCAACCCAGGGATGCTGGGGGCTGGAAGTCTGGAACGCAGATCTGTCGGTCCTGCAATGGGAAGACGCGAAGCCCTCGGGCCAATACAGTGCTTGACCGGAAGAGGGTGCTGCGCTATATTTGTTGCATGCCCGCCACTCCGCGAAAGACCTGTATTCTTTTCTTTAAGCCATACGGCGTGGTTTCGCGGTTCACTCCCGAGGGGGCGTGGTTGTCGCTGAAGACATTCGGCCCTTTTCCCAGGGGAGTCTATCCCGTGGGGAGGCTGGATGCCGACAGTGAGGGCCTTCTTTTCCTGACGGACGATGAATTCGTGGTGCGGCGTCTCACCGATCCGGCATTTGGCCATCCCAAAACCTATACCGTTCAGGTAGACCGCATTCCTGCCGAAGCTGCACTGGAACGCCTTCGCACCGGAGTCGTCGTCGAAGGTCGGCTCACACGCCCCGCAGAAGTCCGTTTGCTTGATCATGAACCGGTCCTGCCTCCACGTCCCGTTCCGATCCGCCACAGGAAGACTGTCCCCACGTCGTGGCTGGAAATCGTCCTTCGCGAGGGGAGAAACAGACAGGTGCGCAAAATGACCGCAGCCGTGGGCCACCCTACGCTTCGGCTCATTCGCACACAGGTTGGAGAATTCACACTCGACGGACTTGAACCTGGGCAACACCGGGAACTCTCCCGGCAGGAGTTCAGCCGTTTGCGACGCTGGCTCGGCGGGGACTAATGCCGTTTCAACAAAACCGTTGGACGCTCTGGACCGCTGTTCATGGTTGGAACGCGTCCGCCTTTGGCGGATGCCCCATGTTGTGTACATCCAGGGAGTTGGGGGGGACTAGTCTTCCGGCGCTTCTGCCTGCGGCGGTATAGGGGGGCGGGGAGGCTTCACGGCAGGTGCTGCTCCCGGAACAGTATCGCGGTAAAGCGTAATGCCCCAGTAGTCGCGATCGTCCGGCGGATCGACATTCCAGTTCCCGTATGAGTGCGAGTCATCTGAACGGTACCGGAGAAGATATTCTCCCTTATCCAGCACCACCGACGTGTTGAGCATGCGGTTCTTCCTTCCCCCGCCCGCATGGAACGTCATGCCGTAGGTCATTTCCCACACAATGGTTCCCGTCTTCGCATCTTCGATCCATCCGTAGTCGAACATTTCCCGTCCCTGTCCTTCTCCTAAAGCGTAGACCCGGATGCGCGTCGTACGGTCCAGTTTGAATCGGACACTGCGGTCCTCATCAGCACCCACCTTCACGATCTGGGCAATGATGTTCTTATCCTTTTCTTCCACGTACTTGCCGACAATCCCCGCAATCGCCCAGTCACCCGCTGCTGTGAGCGTGATCCCGTACTGTTCCTTGTCGAACGGAGGAGTGTCGTTCCAGTCATCATAGGCGTGAGAATCATCCGATGTGTAGGTGACGACGTAGCTCCCTTTAGGGAGCGTGATCACCTCATCCACATACCGGTTCTTCGAAGCTCCGCCGGCGTGGTGCGTACGGTCGACATCCATCGTCCAGACACGGTCACGCGTCTTTGCATCCATGATCGTCGCGTAGTCGGCCATGGAGCGCCTGTTGTTGGTCCGCTCGCCAAATGCATAGATATGCACCGCTGCATCCTGTTTGAGCGTAAAGCCTTCGGACCGTGATTCGTTATTGCGGATTTTGGTCATCCGGACAATGACCTGCTGTTCGTCGCGCAGGGGAGCGACCGCAAATCCGCGGCGTTCTTTTTCATTACGAATGCGAAGTGTGACACCCCAGTTGAGCGGATCATAAGGCGGAGCGTCATTCCAGTCTGCCATGGAATGGCTGTCGTCCGTGATGGCGTACAACACGTATGTACCTTTGCCGAGGTGGACGTCAGTTTCGGATTGGAGATTCTTTTTGGCGCCACCGGCAGAGCTGGCATTCTGCCAGGACGTTTCGAAGACGCGCTCGCGCGTGCGGCTGTCAATTATCCAGCTGCAGTCGAGGCATTCTGCTCCCTGCTGCCCTTCGCCGATTGCTCGCACCGTCACCGTTGCCGGCTCGCTGAGCGTGAATGCACTGCGCACAAATGCGTCATCGCCGAGTTTTGTCTCTGCAAGAACAACGTCGGGTTGCGTAAAGGGCGGCGCAAAGAGCGATACCTGCCGTGCTGCCGATTCGTCAACAGCAATGTCCATTCCCCAGGATCCGGACCGGCGGTTCCAGTCATCGGTGATGTCGTCGCTCCACCAGTCTGTGAGCCAGGAGAAGAAATGCCGGTCTTTCTTTCCGCCGGATCCAAACAACGGGGAGTCTCTGTGGTCGACATTCACCGTCATGTTCGTGAACGTAGAGTGGAACGCGAAGCCGTATGCAGTATAGTACGCTTCGTACCTGCCGGGTTTGAGATCGAGCGTGCCGTCAAAAGAACGGTCGTTGCCTGACTTCGCTGCGTTGCTGGCGGTCAACTCCCAGACGAGGGAGCGGGTGTCTGCGTCGATGATCCATCCATAGGCGAACATCTTGTTGCTCTTGTACGTCCACCCGTGGCTGCCTCCTCCTCCCAGAGCATTGATGTGCACGGTGACAGGGCTGCGTAACTCGAAACCGGCGTATTTGAGCTCCGACGAAGAGAAGTCACGCAGGGAAACAATGGTTTTCTCTCCGGCGAGCGCGAGCACTGTTCCGGACAGGAGAAGCCCGGCACCCAGTATTGTACGCAGTTTCATGGCATGGTTCCGTTTCGAAGACCTGTCCCGTTTCATGTGTGTAGTATTCCCCTGCAAAGTATACGATTACGTGGCAATTTGGTTTCAATTTTGAGGTTCTCACCCGTTTGCTTTTTTGACGGAATTCAATTCTTTAGAAAGCCCCCAGATTCGTTTGCACAAGAAAACCTATGAATCTTCACGAAAATTCCCCTATCCGCGTCCATGATCTGGTCAAGGTGTACCGGGGGAAATCCCGGAACCCAGTCAAGGCGCTGGACGGTCTGAATATGGAGGTTGCCCGCGGAGAGATTTTCGGTCTTCTGGGGAGAAACGGGGCCGGAAAGACCACGCTGCTCAGGGTTCTGAGCACACTGATCGAACCCACCAGTGGAACAGCCGAGGTGTGCGGAAGAAACGTCGTAAAGGAACCATACAGGGTTCGTCAGTCCATCTGTGCCGTCCTGCAGGAGAACGCCGTCGAAGTCTTCCTTTCGGTTCTGGACAACCTGAGCACATACGGGCGGTTCCACTCCATCCCTCGCCGGCAGATCCGCGAACGGGCCGAATCCGTGATGGCTCAGTTCGGACTGGAAGAATACCGGCACCAGAAAGTCATCGACCTGAGCGGCGGATTAAAGCGCCGGGTCCAGGTGGCAAAAGTCTTCATGGTGGACAAACCTGTTGTGTTTCTGGATGAAGCAACGACAGGGATGGATCCGGTGAACAAGAGGGCGACACTGGATGCCATTCGCGAGCATGCGCGGCAGGGCCGGACGATCCTGCTCACCACGCACATTCTCCAGGAGGCAGAAGAACTCTGCGACCGGATTGCGATTGTCGACCAGGGGCGATGTCTCGTCACCGGTGACCTGGCCATGATCAAATCCATGGCAACGCGCGCGTATGACATCAACGTTACCTTTGAACGGATGAGACCGGAGATCCTGGAAACGGCCAGCCGCTACCCTTTGCTGAAGCTCCGCTCAACCTCCACGACGCTTGAGATGAGCGTCAGGGGATCTGAAGTATCGACCTTTGCATTGCTTGACGCCCTCTCCCACGTGGAGCCCATCGTGCATTTCGAGGTCACCAGCGCCTCGCTCGAAGACGTGTTTCTGGAATTGCTCGGTACAAGCGGAAAAGAGGGAAGGGCAGGAGAGAAGTCATGAAGATGATCCTTGCGGTCATGTACCGCGAATACCGCATCCGCACCACGAGTCTGACCTGGCTGTTCTACGACATGTTCATGCCGTTGACATACCTGTTGATTTTTGGGATCGGCTTCGAGAGCGCCTTTGCCGGCGGAGTCGCTGTGGCAGGTGACCGAATGGGCTACAATGCGTTCTTCCTCG
Source organism: Bacteroidota bacterium (assembly GCA_017860635.1). Classification (GTDB taxonomy): domain Bacteria; phylum Bacteroidota; class Ignavibacteria; order UBA10030; family UBA6906; genus JAGDMK01. Next base: position 1,625 of record JAGDMK010000104.1, on the reverse strand, counting down.
CCGGTGTTCTCTCCATGGCCAGCTTTGGTATCGCAATCAATACGGCATACGGGTTCTTCGTCGATCGTGATAACGGAATCTTCTATGAATTCCTCACCTATCCCATGACGCGGTCGGAGTTTCTCGTCGGGAAGATTCTCTTCAATTCCCTTCTCGCACTCGTGCAAGCAGCCATTACCATCACGCTCGGTGCCGTTCTGCTCGGCCTGGCCTTGCGCTGGGACCTGATCGGACTTGTTGCGTTCGGACAGGTGCTGGGCACGGCGGGGTGGTTCTTCTTCCTCACGACGTTTGCCATACGGATCCGCCGGAACGACATGTTCAATACGTTTCTCAATGTGGCGTACTTTGTCCTGATGTTCGGCAGCTCAATGTTCTATCCGGTGGAATCCCTGCCCCGATGGCTGCAGGCTGTGTCCTTTGTCAATCCGCTGACCTGGCACACCGATGTGCTTCGGTATGCGACCATTGGCGCCGGGGCAGCTGAGGTCGTCGCGCTGGAGGGAGTGGCATTCCTCTGTTTTCTTGCTGTCTCGTTTGCCCTCGCAGTGCAGACCATCCGGAATCCTCTGCGGGCATAACAGGGCGAACGCGTGCCGTACATTGCTTTTCGGGCCTCTTTTCGGTAGTTTGATCTGGACCTCTCACACACTCTCCGACTATGCGCGAACGTGTGCTGCGCAACGGCATACGCAAATCAAACCGCACCGGCGTGGATACCATCTCCTGCTTTGCGGAGCACTATACCGTTGACCTCGCAGAAGGGTTTCCGCTCCTGACCACAAAGAAGGTCAACTTTTCCGCGATGCTGTATGAGGTGCTCTGGTATCTCTCCGGTGAAGATCACATCCGGAATCTCCGCCAGCACACGAAGATCTGGGACGCCTGGGCAGACGCGGAAGGGAACCTCGACACCGCATATGGCCGGTACTGGCGGCGGTTTCCGAGTGCGCGATGGAATCCTGAAACAAAAGCCTACGAAGTCGAAGAGGTCGATCAGATCGGAAAGGTTGTCGAGTTGTTGAAAACCGACCCCCATTCACGGCGGATGGTCGTGACCGCGTGGGAACCCGGCAATGCGTTCGGCAGCAAACTTCCCCCGTGTCATTACTCCTTCGTCTTCAATGTATCGGGCGGACGGCTGAACTGCCACCTGACACAGCGTTCCGGTGATATTGCGATCGGCATTCCCTTTAACCTTGCAGCGTATTCTCTGATCACGCATATCCTCGCTCGGGAAGCGAACCTTCAGCCCGGACTCTTCAGTCATACGATCGTGGATGCGCACATCTACCTGAACCATATCGACGGCTTGAAGGAACAGCTTGTCCGGACACCGCGCGCCTTACCCGCAGTACAGATTTCACAGAAACCGCTGGACGAACTGCTGTTTGAGGATTTCTCGCTCGTCGGCTACGATCCCTATCCGGCCATCAAATTCGCGGTCGCAGTGTGAAACTGGCGATCATCGCAGCGATTGCCCGCAACAGGGCAATAGGCGCCGGCGGTGCGCTTCCGTGGCATCTCTCCGAAGACCTGAAACGCTTCAAACGGCTGACGACCGGCCACGCCGTCCTCATGGGCCGCAAGACATTTGTCTCCCTTGGCCGTCCTCTCCCGAACCG
>JAGDMK010000295.1 GCA_017860635.1 Bacteroidota bacterium | reverse complement strand
GTCTTCCACGACTCCGGGAATCGTGGAGAACTCATGGGCAACGCCGTCCACACGGAAAGCGGTGATGGCATATCCGGGCAGCGACGAGAGGAGCACGCGTCGCATGGAATTGCCGATGGTGACACCGAACCCTTTTTCGAGGGGCTGGACGATGAAACGGCCGAACGTTGCCGAGTGCGTCGCTTCGTCCAGGTGGATCTTCTCCGGCATCTGGATTGTTCCGATGGTCATGGTGTGGTCACCCTCTGTGACTGTCACTTACTTCGAATACAATTCGACGATCAACTGTTCGTCGGCGTTTAACGGTATATCAGCGCGTTCCGGGACATTCAGGAACGTTCCCACCATAGCGGCTTTGTCCAGGCTGAGCCAGGGCAGCATCGCCGTATCCTTCATGCGCTTCATGGACGCATGCATTGTTTCCAGTTTCTTGCTCTTGTCGCGCACCTGGACCGCGTCTCCCGCCTTGAGCTGATAGGAGGGGATGTCGACCGGGCGGTTGTTCACCAGGAAGTGGCCGTGCACCACGAGCTGCCGCGCAGCTTTCCGCGACGGCGCGAGCCCGAGCCGGTACACGACGTTGTCCAGCCGGCGTTCAAGCATCTTGACCAGCGTCTCACCGGTGCGGCCGGGCTGCCTGAGCGCCTTCGCAAAGGTGTTCTTGAACTGCGTTTCCTGCAGTCCGTACATGCGGCGCACTTTCTGTTTCTCGCGGAGCTGCACACCGTACTCCGACACCTTGGAGCGGCGCGACTGCCCGTGCTGTCCCGGAGGATAAGCGCGGCGATCGACGGGGCACTTCTCCGTAAAGCATTTCGTCCCTTTCAGGAATAACTTCTGCCGCTCACGACGGCACAACCTGCAACTGGGATCGGTGTATCTTGCCATGGATGTCCTTCCTGCGTTATACTCTGCGTCTCTTGGGCGGCCGGCATCCGTTGTGCGGAATCGGGGTTACGTCCCGGATGCTGCCGATTTCGAGTCCTGCGGTCTGCAATGCCCGGATCGCCGCTTCGCGGCCGGAGCCCGGACCTTTGACAAACACATCGACTTTGCGCAAGCCCAGGTCATGGGCGGTCTTGGCCGCCGCTTCCGCGGAGACCTGTGCTGCGAAGGGTGTGTTCTTGCGCGACCCCTTGAATCCGTTTTTGCCGGCAGAGGACCAGCTGATGGTGTTGCCGTACACATCGGTGATCGTCACGATAACGTTGTTGAACGTCGCCTTGACGAACACTTTGCCGCTGACGTCGACCTGGATTTTTTTCTTTTTCCGGACAACGTCCGCCTTGGGACCGCCCTGCTGGGTGGATTTTGCCACGCGTACCTCCGTACCTGAACTGTTCTCGAAAAATTAGGTCTTGGCTGCGACCTTCTTCTTGCCTGCCACTGTCTTCCGGCGTCCCTTCCGCGTCCGCGCGTTGGTGCGCGTCCGCTGACCCCGGGCCGGCAGCCCTTTACGGTGCCGGATGCCCCGGTAGCAGCCGATGTCCATCAGCCGCTTGATGTTCATCTGCACTTCGCTCCGCAACGCTCCCTCGACCTTGTACTCCGCGGTGATGATGCTGCGGATGCGCTGCACCTCATCATCCGTCAGGTCGTTGACCTTCTTGTTGAGGTCCACTCCCGCCTTCCCGAGAATCGCGCGCGCCGAAGCACGCCCGATGCCGGTGATGTAGGTCAGACCGATTTCCGAACGCTTCTTCTTGGGGAGATCGACTCCTGCAATACGAGCCACGCCTGTTCTCCTTTAGCCTTGACGCTGTTTGTGCTTGGGGTTCGTGCAGATCACCCGCACAACCCCTTTCCGCCGGACGATCTTGCAGTTCCGGCAGATCTTCTTAATGGATGACCGAACTTTCATGCGCTGTCCGCTCCGTCCTTATTTGTACCTGTACGTGATCCGGCCCTTCGACAGGTCGTACGGCGACAACTCCACCGTCACCTTGTCCCCGACGAGGATCTTGATGAAATTCATCCTCATCTTCCCGGAAATATGGGCCAGGATCGTATGCCCGTTCTCCAGACTCACCTTGAACATTGCGTTCGGCAGTGTGTCGGTGATCACCCCGTCTACTTTTATGGGCCCTTGTTTAGCCATGCCGGGTCAGTATTTCGGCTTCGTCGTTCGTAAGAACCACCGTGTGTTCAAAATGCGCCGACGGCTTGCCGTCCGCCGTGCGGACCGTCCACCCGTCATCATCCATCCGCACCACATACGTCCCCGCATTCACCATCGGTTCAATTGCCAGCGTCATATGTTCCTTGAGCAGGATTCCCGTCCCCGGTGTTCCGTAGTTCGGGACTGCCGGTTCTTCATGCAGGTTCTTCCCGATGCCGTGTCCCACGAGGTCGCGCACCACCGAAAACCCTGCCTCTTCCACGTGACGCTGAACTGCGGCAGAGATATCGTGCAGGTGATTGCCTGCCCGCGCCTGCCTGATTCCTTCGTACAGCGCTTCTTCTGTCACCTGAAGCAACCGGCGTTTCTCATCACTGATCCGTCCAACCGCAAACGTCCGCGCCGCATCGCCAAAGTACTTGTCTTTCTTCACCCCCACATCCACCGACACCACCTGCCCCTCTTCCAGAATCCGCCCGCCGGGGATGCCATGGACCACGATATCGTCGATCGAGATGCACAATGTTGCCGGAAAGAGATTCCGCTTGTCCGGCCCGTATCCTTTAAACGCCGGCACACCGCCCTGCGCCCGGATATACTCTTCGGCCATTGCATCCAGCTCGCCGGTGGTCACGCCCGGCCGGACGTGCGAACCGATCAGGGTCAGCACCTCCGAGACGATCCGGCCGCTTTCCCGCATCAGCGCCAGTTCGCCGGCCGACTTGCACGAGACCCGGCTCATCCCGCGCTCAGCGCAGACGCCCCTTCATGCGTCCCGACTTCATGAACCCGTCGTAGTGGCGCATAAGCAGGTGCGACTCAACCTGCTGCAGGGTATCCAGCGCAACGCCCACCATGATGAGCAGACTTGTACCGCCAAAGAACTGTGCAAAGCTCGGCGTCACGCCAAACCGGGAAACGAATGCCGGCAGGATGGCGATGATCGCCAGAAAAATGGATCCGGGCAGCGTGATCTTCGTCAGAATATTGTCGATGAAATCCGCCGTGTGCTTGCCCGGCCGTATGCCGGGGATGAATCCTCCTTGCTTCTGCATGTTCTCCGACACATCTTTCGGATTGAACGCGATCGCCGTGTAGAAGTATGTGAAGAACACGATCATCACCGCGTACATGAACGAGTAGGTGAACGACGTGTACTGCAGGTAGCCGGAGAGACTCTGGATGAAGTCGCTGTCCGGGAAGAATGTCAGGATCGTGCTCGGAATGAACATGATCGACTGCGCAAAGATGATCGGCATGACGCCCGCGGTGTTCACGCGCAGGGGGATATACTGCGTGACCCCTCCGTACACCTTGCGTCCGACAACGCGCTTCGCATACTGCACCGGAATGCGCCTCGTTCCCTGTGTCACCATCACCACGCCGGCGATGATCACAATCATGACCGCGAGGATGATCAGACCGATGATGATATTCTGGCTGACTCGGAACTGGTCGATGATCGAGTGGGGGAACCGGGCGATGATACCGATGAAGATGATGAGCGATATACCGTTGCCGATGCCGCGCTCCGTGATCTGTTCGCCCAGCCACATCATGAACATCGTGCCTGCGGTCGCCCCATGCCTGCAGCGCCGCGACCAGCACGGTCCCGTAGCGGGTCAGCTGGGTCAGCTTCTTCCGCCCCTCTTCCCCTTCCTTGCTCAGCTTCTGGAAGTAGGGCACCACGGCGCCGAGCAGCTGGAGGATGATCGACGAGCTGATGTAGGGCATGATGCCGAGGGCGAACACCGCGGCGTTCTTGAACGCTCCTCCCACAAAGAGGTCATACAGACCGAAGAGGGTATTCGACGCCTGGCTTGCTTCGGCCTTGGCCAGCAGCGTAGCATCGACACCCGGGAGCGTAATGTGCGCCCCGATGCGCACC
>JAGDMK010000294.1 GCA_017860635.1 Bacteroidota bacterium | reverse complement strand
GTTCGCGTATGTCGCCGCCTGGGAGTTCGCCGGCGACGGCAAGACGCCGACACTGCACAAGGAACCCCTTGAGTTCGAATACGTGAAACCTTCCCAGAGGAGCTATAAGTAATGAACTTCACACTGAAGATCTGGCGGCAGAAGAACCGGACCGAAGATGGGAAGCTGGTCACGTATGCGGTCCGCGATATCTCTCCCGACGCATCGTTTCTGGAGATGCTTGACGTGCTCAACAACGACCTCGTGGTCAAAGGTGAAGAACCGGTGGCGTTTGACCACGACTGCCGGGAAGGGATCTGTGGAAGCTGCGGATTGATGATCGAAGGACGCGCACACGGCCCGCACCACGGCGCCGCAACATGTGAGCTGAGGATGCGCAGCTTCCCCGATGGCGACACGATCACGGTGGAGCCGTGGCGGGCGCGTCCGTTCCCGATCATCAAGGATCTCGTGGTCGACCGCACCGCGTTCGACCGGATCATGGCAGCCGGCGGTTACATCTCCGTCAAGACCGGACAGGCAGCGGATGCAAACGCAATTCCTGTCCCGAAGCGTAACGCCGAAGAGGCCATGGATGCAGCGGCATGCATCGGCTGCGGAGCCTGCGTGGCCACCTGCCCCAACGGCTCAGCCATGCTCTTCGTCGCGGCAAAGGTGTCGCAGTTCGCGCTCCTCCCGCAGGGTCATGCGGAACGCAAGGAGCGTGTGGAACGCATGCTCGCGCAGATGGATGCTGAAGGGTTCGGCGCGTGCTCCAATACCTATGCGTGCGAAGCGGAGTGCCCGAAGCAGATCTCCGTCGAACATATCGCCCGCCTGAACCGGGAGTTCGTCCGGGCGACCGTGGGATAGCACTACCTCCCGCATAACGCCGGCGATTGCCGGCCGGGTGCCAGAAAACGTATGCTCACTGCTCTTCTACAACCCTCCGATGTGCGACGGATGTTCGACAAAGTGCGAACACGCGGCGCCTCTGTTTTCACAAACCTCTTCCGGGGACGCAGCGGACGTACGGCCGCGACCTGGGACCAGACGGACACTGCACCCCGCCAATGGACCGCAATACCAGTCCTGCAGGAACGGATCCGTCTCCGCATTACAGGCGATGCGCACGTCAACATCCCTGCGTACATCCGCGGCAAGTATGGTCAGGAAGACATCCAGTGGAAGGCGCTCTCTCTGGGATGCGGCACGGGCCGGAAGGAATTGACATGGTTTGCCGCCGGCGGCCTGTCACAACTCGATGCCTATGACCTTTCCGGCAAGCGCATCGCCGAAGCACAGCGCCGCGCAGCCGCGGCCGGGATGGAGAAAAAAGTGCGGTTCATCCGGGGGGACGTCCGGTATCTGCAGCTGCAGAAACATGCGTACGACCTGATCATCCTGGACGATGCGCTGCATCACTTCACGCCGCTCCGGCCGATCCTGCAGAACATCTTCAACTGGCTTGCTCCCCGGGGGATTCTGGTTGTCAACGAGTTTGTCGGTCCGACAAGGTTTCAGTGGACAGACTGCCAGATTGAAATCGCGAATGCGCTCATCGAAGAAGCGCCCGCCAGATTGAATGTCCGCCCCGATGGCACCCCCCGTCCTCCGGTTCACCGGACGGGAACCCTGGCCATGATCATGTACGATCCGTCCGAGGCCGTTGAATCGTCCTCCATCCTTCCGCTGATCCACGAAATGTTCTCCGTGCAGGAGGAATCTCTGTACGGAGGCGCTCTCCTGCACCTCATCTTCAAGGAGATTGCGCATCATTTTCTGCAGCCTGATGAAGAGGCGCTCGCGTATCTCCGGCGCTGTATGGATGCCGAAGACGAAGCGATGCAGCGGGGTGATGTTGGAAGCGATTTTGCTTTTATCGTGGCACGGCCGCCGTCCGTTCCCGGCTGACGACTGCAACTCCATCGGAAAGACTGAAGTTATCATCCTGCCTGCATGGTGCAGTCGCTCGCGCGTACCACGGCACGTGAAGCTCAACGTTTCCCCGCTGACACACACTTCGCTGGCACAAGACACGCTCACGCTCTCACGCGCTGGCCCGCGAATCCCCCGCACCCTTGGTTTTCCAGTAATTTCTTTCAATGAAGACACAAGGGTTACAGCTGCCCGAAGGTTTTCAAGCCTTTGCGCCTATGCCAGTGGTCATGCTGGAGGTTCACGTAATTCCTTGAAATCTATCGGATTATCTCGTACTTTGAATAACAAGGGTTATGCGGTGTGACATAACGTGTGCGATCAGAACACAATGGGATCAGTGTGTGCGCATGATCGTGTGCGTACAGATCCGCGGCATCACATGACCAACAGGAAGATGCTGCACAGGAAAGATGAAACCATGCTGAAGCTTGAGATGCGGGTTCTGCAGCGGCGGATGGAAAGCAGCACTGTGATTCGCACTGAGCGGAGCGTGGTCCCCGGTATTGCCAGACGCATGGTGCGTAATGTCGCATGGATAGTATTGGCACTCGGTCTGAGTGTTTGCACCGGGCAAGCGCAGAACACAAAGGAGAACGCCGAGTTCAAACTCGCCATCAACCTCTACAACGATCACCTCTACGATCTGGCCCAGGAGCAGCTGAAGCAGTTCGTCGCGGCGTATCCGGCGACCGCACAGGGCATTGAAGCCCGCTTCTATCTCGGTCTCACGCAGCTCCAGCTCAAGCAGTACGAAGATGCCCGCATCTCATTCCAGACCTTTGCGCTTACGTACCAGGACAACCCGCGTGCGCCGGAAGCGTGGTGGAACACCGGAGAGGCGTATGTGGCTCTGGGGAATCTCAAGGAAGCTGCGCTTGCGTTTGAACGTGTGAAGGTCTTCCATCCGAAGAGCAAGTCGGCACCTGACGCACTCCTCAGGGCCGCGGAGCTGTTTTCCCGCATCGGCGAACGCGACAACGCGCGCCGTCTGCTGCGCACCATTCTTCAGGAATATCCCGCTTCCACTGCCGTCATCCCCGCCCGCACACAACTCGGCCGCGTGTATTTCCAGGAAGGAAATCTGGAACTCGCTCAGAACGAGCTGAAGCGCGTCATCGACGGCGACCCGTCCGCAGATGCGCGGGCGCAGGCACTGCTGATTCTCGGAAACATCCATCAGGACATGGGGAAGATCGATCAGGCCAGAACCGCCTATCAGGAGATCATCAACACGTACAAGACCTCTTCGGCGGTGCAGGGGGCTCATGTTCAGTATGCGCGGCTCCTGTCATCGGGAGGAGACCACGCGCAGGCGATCGACCATCTCAAGAAAGCACTGGCGCTGACGAAAGGCGCTGACACGACACTCTCCAGGGACGCACTCCTGGCGCTTGGGGATGCATACCTGGCGCAGGAGGACGCCGCAAATGCGACGGCAACGCTGACGCGCTTCACGGAGGCGTATCCTCAGGATGACCGGCTCCCTCAGGTACTCAGCCGTCTGGCCCACGCGTCGGCGCTCGCAAAGGATTTCAGGAAATCGAATGATGCCTGCCAGCGCCTTCTGAAAATGAACGTTCCCGATCCGCTGAGGCAGGATGCATTGCTCCGTCTTGCACAGAACGCGCGGAATGCCGGCACGCCTTCCCTCGCGGTCCAGTATTACACGCGGTACATCGACACGTTCGCGGATGCGACCAATACGCCGGCAGTGCTCTTTGAGACTGCACGCGTCACGGAAAATGATCTGCATGATCCGCGGCGGGCGGCCACACTGTATGAACTCCTGGTCACACGGCACAGCAGGTCTGCGCTTGCCGACGACGCCGCACTGGGAGCCGCACGCTGCTACGAGCCGCTCAAGGAATTCGACAGAGCACTCGATCACTACCGCAACTTCATCCGCGAGTTTCCGGCCTCCGAACTCAGACCGACGGC
>JAGDMK010000293.1 GCA_017860635.1 Bacteroidota bacterium | reverse complement strand
GATGAGGCGTCGCTGATCGATGCGGACAAGGTTGCACGGGTGGCAGGACTGGTGTTCCGTACGGCCTGGGATCTTGCGGAATCGCCCGGGCGGTAGGTGCCCTGCACGGTCTGGGATCTCGCGGAATCGCCCGGGCGGTAGGTGCCCTCCACGGTCTGGGATCTCGCGGAATCGCCCGAGCGACAGATATCTTGCACGGCCTGGCAACTCGCGGAATCGCCCGGGCGGTAGATATTGTGCATAGCAGGCTCCATGCACCACCACCGGATTACTGTGTGTCCGCCGGGGCCCCGCCGTATAGAGGGGCAGTGCTACGGCGGTCGCACTGTGACAGCGCACGATCCGCAGGATCTTCCGAACGCGCGACGTCGTGCCATAGAGCCTATTGAAGTACATTGCTGACATACACCATACCATACTTGCAGGGAGGCATATGAAAAAGTCGTATACGATTGCGGCGCTGCTGATCGCTCTCGCCGCCGGACCGATGCACAGTCTTGCGGACGATCCGTACACGCTGCGCATGGGGCTGGAGCAGGGGAAGAGCTATCTGTACACGGACCATGTTACGGCGTCGATCGTGCAGGAGATGGGAGGTCAGGAGATGAAGAGCCTGAGCACATCGTCGATCGTAAGCCGCATATCCGTCGATGCGGTGCTTCCGGACGGATCCTTCTCGCTGATCACGCAGCTCGATTCAATGACGGCTTCGACAAAGTCCCCACGGATGGACACGACCCGGGTCATGACGGATATTATGGGCAAGCGCTCGCGTGTCGTCCTTTCCCCGCTAGGGAAGGTGCTCCAGCGGGCCATCATCGATTCCATCAAGGCGGCCGGCCCGATGATGAGGGGAGCGGCTGCGCGTGAAGTCATCCGGTTTCAGACGCTCCCCGAGCAGGCTGTGGTCGTCGGTGCTCAGTGGACAGTGACATCGGTTGATACGAACGAGATGATGGGAGGGAAAATGGTGACGGGCTCTACCATCACGTACACCCTTAACGGCAAGGAAGAGAAGGGCGGACGGACGTGCGTGAAGATCGGGTATACCGGAACGATGACCATCGAAGGGAAGGGATCGATGATGGGGATGGAGGTGTTCTCGGAAGGGAAGGGGACGCTCAGCGGCACATGGCACTTCGATCCGGCAGCCGGCATTACCGTAGCAGATGAGAGCCAGATGGATACTGACGTCACGATGGCCATGACCGGTCAGCAGAACATGACGATGCCGATCACGACATCGTCAAAGACCAGCCGCATACTGCGGGCAATCGAAGAGATGAAGAAATGATGCGCGCGGCGATCCGGAGACTGTGCGGTCCAGTCGCCGCAACACTTATTCTGGCGCAGGGGCTTGCGTTGGCGGGCATGGACGAGCACGCTGCGCGCAGGGCGCATGTGCTCGGCCTGATGGATTCATCGTCCGCACTTGTCCTGCATTCGGCGGAGATTCAGATGCGCTCGCCCGACGCGAACTACCGGTTCCGTCAGGAGAGCAACCTGCTCTATCTCACGGGAGAGAACAGGCCCGGCCTCACGCTGCTGATCGCCCCGCGGGGAATCCATGTCGGGGACACGCTCGCACACATCGTGCTGTTTGTCAACCCTGCGGCGGATGACGGCGCCCTTTCCCTTCGTCCGGTTGCAGATGGCATCACGGTGCACATCCAGCGGTTCCACGACGTGTTTGCGCAGATCCTTCCGGAGATCTCGACGTTGTATGCGTCCTCATTCTCTCCGGCCTTCATGGCCGATTGGCTGAACAACAGACCGATGTTCCTTGAGCGTGAGAGCCGGAAAGAGCTGGAGAAGAAATACCCGAACCTCAAAGTGAAGAATGCCACCCCGCTTGTTGCCCAGTCCCGGGTGATCAAGAGTCCGTGGGAAGTGGAACGCATCCGCGCATCAATTGCCGCAACGGGTGAGGGATTGCGGAAGGCGATGGAGCTGTGCCGTCCGGGAATACGGGAGTATGAGCTGCAGGCGGCGATCGAGTATGAAATGATGCGTCGCGGAGCGTCCGCTCCGTCGTTTCCGTCCATCATCGGATCGGGACCGAACGCGCTGATACTGCATTACGAGCACAATTACCGGACAGCCGCGGCTGGCGAACTTGTGGTGATGGATGTGGGAGCGGAGATCGAAGGGTATGCTGCGGACATAACCCGGACCATCCCGGTCTCCGGCACGTTTTCGTCTGAGCAGAAAAAGGTGTACAACGCCGTTCTGCACGCGCATGACTCGATTATTGCGAGCGTGAGAGTGGGAATGCCATGGTCTGATCTGGACAAGGTGGCCCGGCGTGTTCTTGCGGCGGAGGGGTTCGAAAAGTTCTGGAAGCATTCGGTGTCGCATCACCTGGGGATTGATGTGCACGATGTCGGGAAGATGGACACACTGCGGGCGGGGATGGTCTTCACGGTCGAGCCTGGTGTGTACATTTCTGAAAAGGATACGACGGTTGCTCCGGGGTTCAGAGGGATCGGGGTCAGGATAGAGGATGACGTTCTTGTGACCGAGCGGGGGGGTGTGGTGCTGAGCGAGGCGATCCCGAGGGAGGCCAGGGAGATCGAGAAGATCATGCGGAAGTCAAAGAGATAGAGGACATGAATCCGCGTCAGAGGGCCTGGCGGGCGAGTGGCATGCAGGTATGGGAGCCCGGAAGGTGCGGGACTGCTATCGTCAGGCGAGACTCCGGTTGGCGGGAGTGTAGGCCCGGAGGGCGGAAGCCCTGAGAGCTTGTTTGTGAGCTGATCGAACAAGAGGAATTGAAGACTCATCACTGGGTGGCCGTTATTGCGCGGCCACCCTTTTTTGTGCAACTTTTTCTTGACTTTGTGATATAACTATGATATCATACCAATATCACAAAGGAGAAAGTGTAATGGATGCGATTCGCGAATTCCAGGCCAAAAAGGTCAATGGCTTTCTCGCCCTTTTTATCATCGTTCTTCTCTGGGCAGCCGCCGCGTGGATACTGGTGGACATCATCCGGAACGAAGAGCCGGTTCTGCTCTGGGTCGACATCCCGCTTATGATTGTTGCGGCGCTCCTCCTGGGCGGGTTCTATATCGTCCAGCCGAACGAAGCGCGCGTGCTCGTGTTTTTCGGACGGTACATCGGGTCTGTCCGGGAGTCCGGGTTCTGGTACTCCAATCCCTTCACAATCAAGCGCCACGTTTCGCTGCGTATCCGCAACTTCAACAGCGAACGCCTGAAGGTCAATGATCTGCAGGGAAATCCCATCGAAATCGCCGCCGTGATCGTCTGGCGTGTCGTGGATTCCGCAAAAGCGCTGTTCGATGTCGAGAACTACGAAGGCTTTGTGGCAATCCAGAGTGAGACTGCCATCCGCGCCATGACATCGCATTATCCGTATGATGCCCATGTGGAAGGCCAGCCGTCGTTGCGGGGGAATCCCGGGGAGGTGTCGGACTCGCTCCGCGGGCAGGTGCAGGCGCGTCTCGAGGTGGCGGGAGTTGAGGTGCAGGAAGCCCGCATCAGCCATCTTGCCTATGCACAGGAAATTGCGCAGGCCATGCTCAGGCGCCAGCAGGCGGAAGCGATCGTCGCTGCACGGCAGAAGATTGTGGAAGGTGCCGTCGGGATGGTGGAGAGTGCGCTGAAGATGCTGAGCGAGCAGAAGATAATCGAGCTGGATCACGAGCGGAAGGCGACGATGATCAACAACCTGCTTGTCGCACTGGTCTCAGAACACGAAGCAGTGCTGAGAAGAAACGGTTTCTCCTTCGCCTGGATGGCGACCTCTACTCGGCGATGGAGAAGTGGGCGGCCGACGAACTGCGGAGTGTGAACGCCCAGATGGAGTTTCTACTGGTTGAAGCCGCCCGACGCGCCGGGCGGCTTCAACGCAGGACCTCAACACCCGAGGCAGAACGCCTGGGCGAGAAGGGGGAAAGACGGCCCGCTCCACCCGACACCAATGACGTCGCCACGAGTGGCGACTGACACCTTGCCCAACCGGATTTGCACTTCCCACTAAAACCTGCAACCCGCATCGAGCCGCTTACTGTATGTATCACTCCCACGGTACTGAAGCGAAATGGCGGACTGCAGCCAGCGCACAGGGTCAGCGGCGTTTGCTCCTACGCGGATCCACCTTCTGCCTGACGTAGACTGTGCGCGACGGGAATGCAAAGCGAATTCCTTCGTCCCCGAACCGTCGCACAATCGCCAGAT
>JAGDMK010000011.1 GCA_017860635.1 Bacteroidota bacterium | reverse complement strand
CGTGTCATCGGTGCCGCCGACCACCGTATAGGGCGGATGCTCGAAATCGAAGACCGACGTGCCTTCACGAAGGAACTCCGGATTGTCCGCCACACCGAAGTCCTTCCCCAGTTGTTTCCCGGATTCCCGCGCGACAAGTGCAGCGGCTTTGTCCACGGTCCCCGGCAGCACCGTACTGCGGATCACGATTCCGTGATATGTGTTTTTCAGCCGGAGCGCCTGTCCCGTCTGCTCGGCCACCCGCATCACCTGATCGAGATTCAGGCTGCCATTCGGACTGCTCGGCGTGCCGACGCAGATCAGGCTGAGGTCCGTCTGCTGCACCGCTTCCGTGAGGTTCGTGGTTGCAGAGAGGCGCCGCTCGTTCAACGCCTGCTGAAGCAGGCTGTCGACACCCGGCTCAACAATGGGTGTTGTCCCCTGGTTGATGAGCTCGACTTTTACCGGGTTCGTATCAACACCGATGACTCTGTGTCCCTGCTTGGCGAGACACACGGCGGACACCGTCCCGACATAACCCAGGCCAAAGATGCTAATGTTCACGGGATGTCCTCTCTCGTAGGTGGTATGCGAGTGCGTGAAACATGGTTGCCGCCCCCCAGTGGAAGGTGGGGGTTTTGTTGGTGAACCAGCTGTTCTTCCAGAGGTAGAAATATCCCTCCGGGTCCTGCATGTTGCGAATCGTCCATGCAGCCACCCGTTCCGCGAGAGCGAGCAGTTCGGGCTTTTCCAATGCCCGGCTGAACAGCGTCAGCGTGTCGATGCTCTGCGAGGCACTCTGGATGTCGTATTTGTAGACGCGATCCCAGTAGTACTTCGGTCCGCCGTCTTCGGTGAAAAAGTGCTCGGTGTAGAAACGGAGGCCCTTGTCGAGTACCGGCTGGAATTCTGTGTTTCCTGTGTTGATCTGGTACAGGAGAATCGAATCCAGGTCATAGGCCGTGTGCCAGTTGTCGATCCAGTGGTACATCGGATCCTCGCCGTAGTACCAGGCGCCATTGTCAAGCTGGGCGCGGGCGCTGTAGCGGACGGCCTCCGTTGCGACGTCCCGGAGCGCTGTATCCCCGGTTTCTTTGTACAGCTCTGCAAGCATCCGTGCGCCGATCAGGTTGGCATTGTGAACGGCCAGCTTTGCATCCGTTACATAGCTGATGCAGGTTCCATTCGGAACGGGGAAGCGGGGAAGGTCCTTGAGGATATGGGTACCAATGCTCCGTGCGACATCGAGATACCGCTCGTCCTTCAGCGCGCGATACGCCTCGATGAATTCATGTCCGATGAGCCCGCTCCAGACCACCGTCGGGGCGTACTTCGGGATGTTCGATCCGCGCGAGATGTAGTCAAACGCGTTCCCCCAGCAGTATCCCGAGTATCCCCTGGAGTTGTTCGCCATCAGCCAGTCGAACGCCCACCGGGTGCGTTCGAGATAGCGCTCGTCCTGTGTGAGGAGATAGAGGTTCAGGTATCCTCCCGCCAAGAATCCCATCCCCTTTGTGCTGGTGTGGGGTTTGATGCCAAGCAGCGGGCGCAGATTCCACGGGATCCGGCGCACGCCCTGTTGAAGGACTTGCTGCGGAAACTTCTTGTAGAGCGTCAGCGGCCGCAGATAGGATGAGAGTCCGTCAAAGGGATCGTATCCTTTGTACTCGTGCCTCACAAGCCACGCATCCAGGCGCTGAAGAGAGGTCCAGCATGGTGTTTGTGTATACCTCACGGAGAATGCCTCTTCGTCTTGGTCAGTGCCGCATAAATGGTTTCGATATCGCGGAAGTTCCCCGCCCAGTCTCCCCGTGCACGCACGATCTCGAGGCTGCGCCGTCCGTACGCAGCATTCCGTTCGGGTGAATCCGCCATCGTAAGAATAGCCCGGGCAAGCGCGTCGTGATCACTGCGGGGAACAACCTCGCCGTTTTCGCCGTTCGTGATCCATTCGAGATTTGAGGGGACGTCCGTCAGGACTGCTGAGAGCCCGCCTGCCATGGCTTCCAGGAGCGAGACAGAGGTGCCGTCACTATGTGAGGACGACACATACAGATCCGCTGCATACAGATACCGCAGGAGTTTCTCCCGGGGAATCTTCCCTGTCCACAGGAATGCACCGGCTACTCCGGCTGCTTCTGCCTGAGCCTTCAGAGTGGCGGTGAGGGACCCGCCGCCGATCATGATGACCCGCACACCAGGATTCCTGGGAACCACCTGCTGCATCGCACGGATGAAGACGTCGATCCCGTACACCGGCTCATGGTTGCGGGTCATGATCACCACGAAGTTGTTCTGCCAGCCGAGTTCCGCACGGACGCCTTCCCGTGCACCGTGCCTGCCGCGTGCAATCGCCTCTACATCAATGCCCCAGGGAATGATCGTGATCCGGTCGGCTGGATAGGAGAAATCCCTGATCACCTTCCGTTTGACATGTTCCGCATCGACGGTCACCCAGTCCGCTGCCCGGAAGACTTTCCGGTTGGAGTAAGCGAACCAGGGATTCCGCTGGGTATCCAGAAGGACATCGGAGCCATACGGCATAACGAGGAGCGGGTGAAAGCCAGAGAGCGCCGCCAGGAACGACTCATTCCAAGTATTGCCGGAGTGGATCAGATCAGGGCGGAATTCCCGGATGCATGCGCGCAGGCGCGGAATCAGGTGCACCGGAAGGAAGCGCTGGATGCGCGGGAGAACGCGCAGGGGCACGGCGTCGAGAGAGATGTGCGGCAGGGATGCAAGCTGCGGATCCACCTGGCGCCAGTGAAACGAAAAGATCCGCGTTTCATGGCCCGCGGCCGAGAGGTTGCGGACAAACTTCTCGTCATGATCGGTGACGCACGAGACCAGGAACAGGATTCGCATCGTTTATCCTGCGCTGTTTGTGCAGTCATCAATCGGTGAAGACCACGGCATCGTTCTCATACACGCCCCCGGACAACACCCAACACGAGATACGTCAGTATCGGATTGCGCTTCCGCACGAAATGCCACCGGAGTTCGTACCCCTGGCGCCGGGCACATGCTGCATACGGCGCTACGAGAACGTCTTCCGAGAGCTCGCGCGGGTCGGCAACGCCATAAAACTCCGCTCGCGTGCGCAGCACCTGGTCACGGAACATTTCCGGGTATTGCCTGCGGACGCTCGCATTCATGGACGGAATCACATCCAGCACCATCACACACGAATCCTGCATCAGCCGGAACACGCCTGGAAAGAGGTCGAAGTGTTCCACGTGCGGGCCATGTGCCGGTGAATTATCAACGACGATCATATCGAAGCGTCGTGTGCAGCGCGCCAATTCATCGTATGTATCGGTGATCCGGACTTCCGCCCCCGGAAGATTCTTCCGGAGGAGCGATTCGTGCGCTGGATTGATCTCCCAGACTTCCAGATTCCGCACAACGCGTGCATAGTCAAGCGTGTGCATTGCACCGGTGAACGCGAAGCATTCCAGCGCGTCGCACTGCTCGACTGCAACGCCCCGCCTGCGCACCTCCCGGATGACCGCACACATAGGGCTCAGCCGGAGTATGCGCCGGGTGGCGCGAGCCATATCGCGTGCCTGCTTGAGTATCGGAGAAGCCATTCGCCGTTCCGCTGCGCTGGTTCTGTGACGCCGCTATTCTTCCGTCGCGTCGAAGTAGTGATTGTAGTAGATCCGCTGCGCCGGATTGCGAATCGTCCCGTCCGACAGCCGCCCGAAGATGGTTTCTGCCGCTTGTTCCACCGTCGCCTGCGGCGAGAATCCCAGCGTATCATGCACCTTTGCAAACGAAACACGGTAGTCCCGGGCATCAAGGCTGGTATCGTCGCGCTGAATCGGGATGCCTCCCAGTGTTGTGGATACCCGTTCGGCGATCTCCTCGATCTGATAGTTCTGCTCGTTGGACCCCACGTTGAAGACCTGGTTCCCCACGTTTTTCAAGTCCGCTTCAACACAGCGGATGTACACATCCGCAGCATCCTCGACATGCAGCAGGGGACGCCACTGTTTGCCGCCATAGACCTGTATCTTCTTGTCCGTGAATGACTTCATGGACATCGTGTTCACCACCAGATCAAACCGCATCCTGGGGGAGTAGCCATACAGCGTTCCCATCCGGAGAATCGTCGGTGCAAAATATGCGTCGCCCATCTTCAGGATGATGTCCTCCGAGGCGATCTTGGTCCGCGCGTACAGCGACACCGGATTCAGGGATGACTGTTCATCCAGCAGGTCTGCGCCCACGCCATACACGCTGCAGGTGGAGGCGTACACGAACCGGCTGATATGCTGGAGCTTGGCGGCGGAGGCGAGCGCCTGAGCGGCCAGGACGTTGGTCTCGATCGTCTCCGTGGGCCGCACTTTGGACGCCGGATCGCCCACGATTGCCGCAAGCAGGATCACAGCATTGACGCCTTCAAGTGCACTCACGCATGTATGGATGTTGCGGAGATCTCCTTCAACGATCTCGCACCGTTCATTGCCCGTGAGCTCTTCCACTGACTTGCGCCCGTAGATGAAGCTGTCCAGGATTCGCACCTGATAGCCGCGCGCCAGGAGCTTCCTGGTCAGGATGCTGCCAAGGTACCCCGCCCCGCCGACAACCAGGACTCGTTTTTCACGCTCCCGCTGTCCCGCCGGCAGCTCTGACGGCCGGGCCGAGGTCAGATCGTCGGCCGACAGGATGTCCTGGATTTCACCGATGGACGTCACCACGGGGACGTAGTTCACGCCGTGCAGACGCAGGTCCGCAAGCAACGCGTCAACGCGTGCACGGTCGCGCAGCGAAGGCTCCTCGAGGCGGTACGTGTACTTGACAGGATACGCCCCCACTTCCGCCTCGGCATTGACGCCGCTGATGAGCAGCCGGCGCAAATCACTCAGGAATATCCCGCCGAGATACACCCCCTGTTCATTGATGAGGAACCCCGTGGCAAACGGGGTCCGCTCGATCTTCTGGATCGTCTCTTTGATCGATGTGTGGCGTTCTATGAGCGGCAGTGCATGCTTCATGATCTATCCTTTGACCATATTCTTCAGATACCACGCGACATAGTGTTCCATGGCTTCCCGATATCCGAGACGCGTTTCCCAGCCGAGCAGATGCTTTGCCTTTTCCGAGGAGATGAACCGTCCCTTGAAATTCCCCTTCCGGTCGTCCACGAATGTCACGTTGGCCTTCTTCCCGAGAATGCTCTCGAGCGTCCTGACGATCTGCACGACGCTGATCTGCTCACGCCCGTTGATGTTGAAGATCTCGTTCGTCGCCGCCGGCTGGATGCATGCCGCATTGCCGCGGGCAAGGTCCCTGACATAGATGAACTGCCGGGTCTGGCTCCCGTCGCCATGGATTGTAATGGTTTCGTTCTTCAGCAGTTTGCGTATAAAAATCGGCGTCACGGTCTCCGGGCGCGCCCGTTCTCCGAACGGGATCCCGAACCGCATGATTGTATAGGGCACGTTGTACAGGTGGTGATAGTTCTTGCAGAACAGTTCCGCGGCGATTTTGGATGACGTATACAGATGATCCGGGCTTACCGCGTACGGTGTTTCCTCGGTGATCTGCTCATCGCCCGCGGCAGCCAGCGATCCATAGATCCATTCTGTGGAGGCCAGGATCACACGCACGTTCCCCACGCGCCGTGCCGCCTCGAGCACACAGAGTGTGGCCTGCGCCGTGATGTCATTCGAAAAGACCGGGCTTTCATAGAACCTGTTGACATTGGCTTCTGCGGCGATGTTGTAGATAATCTCCGCCCCCCTGGCTGACTGGACCATCCTGTCAATGTCCCTCGTGTCGCCCCGCACATAGGCGCACTGTTGTCCGTAATGTGGCGCCTCCAGATCATAGATGGTGACCTCGTGTCCGAGCGCCATCACCTCATCAACGACATGCGACCCGATGAACCCCGATCCGCCAGTAATGATGACCTTCATGGTTTTCCTTTCCTCAATCTCAGGTTCAGACAAGAGCAATTGCGTCGCGCAGACTCGCGGCGGCATATTCCGCATCAGCATCGGTCATTGTCGCATAGAGCGGGAGACAGATGTGGTGGGCACAGAGGTACTCCGCCTTGGGCAGATCGCCCCGTTTGTATTTCCCTTCAAAATACGGCTGCAGATGCACGGGCAGCTCATACACTTCCCCGCTCAGACCGACATCGTACTTCTCGCGCATGACCTTCTTGAGTTTCGCCCGATCGATGCGCTCATCCAGCATGGCGATATACTTGTAGTAATTCGAAACGCTCCCTTCCGCAAGCCGGAGGGGCTTGACGCCCTGGACGCCCTTGAGTGTGCGATCATAAACCCTGGCCAGCCGGTTCCGTTCTTCGATGAACTCCGGGAGATGCCGGAAATGCTGAAGTCCGATGATGGCGTGGGGCTCGCTCATGCGCCAGTTGTATCCCAGCTTATTGTGTATGTTCGCCGTGAACGTCGCTTTTCCCTGGTCACGATAGAGCCGTGACTCCTCGTTCATCTTGTCGGAATTGGTGACGATGATGCCCCCTTCGCCGCTCGTGATGATCTTGGTCGGGTAAAAAGAGAACGACGCGGAATCGCCGAACGTACCCGCCTTCGTCCCCCGGTAGGAGCTCCCGTGGGCATGCGCCGCATCCTCAAACAGGAAGATGTTGTGCTTCCGGCAAAGCTCCTGAATATCGGCCATGTGGGGCGTGACGATTCCGCCGATGTGCACGACCACCACTCCGGCCGTCCGGTTGGTGATCTGGGACCGGAGACTGTCCATGTCCACCGAAAACGTCTCCGGATCGCAGTCCACGAACCTCGGAATGCCGCCCGCATGAAGCACGCCAAGCGCCGTAGCGAAGAACGTATTCGTCGGGACCAGGACTTCTTTCCCCCGCACATCATAGATATGCATCGGGATCTGAATGGAACTGGTCCCGCTGTTCACCACCACGGCATACTTCGTCCCGATGAAACGGGCGAATTCGTCCTCGAGCTGTTTGCCGTATTTCCCGAGGGTCAGCTGACCCGTGGAGAGGACTTCGTCGATTGCTCTGGTGATCGTGGCACGATCCGCCTCAGAGAAATGAATGCGTGCAGGGGGGATTCTCATTCGCTTTCCTTCAAGGTTTTCGTAGTAATGCAGTCAAAAAGGGTAACAAGTTCTCTGCCACAATGCGGTTCCAGGCGTATCCGCCTATGTTGGAACGGATTTGGGCACTGTCGTATGTATTGCGCCGTTCAAGTAGATTCTCAAGCCCATGGCAGAATCCACGGGCGGAATCGTCGGTCAGTACCCCGTTGGTCTCGTTGATCACCCGTGCATTTTCGTACGTGTGCGTAGCTATAACCACCATGCCGGCAAGCAGATATTCGAACACTTTTGTTGCGGGCTGACACTGATAATGCTTTTTGGCTGGAATAAAAGCAACTCCAACGTTGGAACGTTCCAAAAAGGGGGTCAATTCGGTGCTCATTCTGCGTCCGTGGAATACGACACGCGGACCTGCAGGGACATTGCGGATCGCCTGTCGCAGACGTTCTTCTTCCTCCTCTGATCCGAAACCCACGATATCGTACGACTCGACCGGTGCTTCCGGATGACGGCGGATGAAAAGAACCAGACCGTTCACGGTTTCGTCGATATGGCGGTAATCCAGGGAGCCGACGTAGAAGAGACGGAGGGAGGAAAATTCCTTGGGTTCGCACGCACACTCATCAGCGCCGAGAGGCAGAATGCGGGCTTTCTTTTTGCTGATACAGAGGAATCTCCGCAGGCTGTCAGAAATCACCATGACATGCCTGAAAAACAACGTTTCGAGGGTCATCAACCCGTTTGAGAGTACGCGCATCAGAATGCTGTTGCGCACGTATCCGGTCCGGATGTCCAGAACTGTCCGGCTGCGCTTTCCGCCAAACAGAGGCAGAAGCGCACACAGGGGAAAATACTCAACATAGACGATTTCCGCCGGCCGTTGCCGCAGGATCTGCATCACCTGCCTGAGGAACACGTAGTACCGACGGAGTTTTCCTCCGTCACGCGATATGTGCATGCACTCGACACCTTCAAGCGTGATGCGGGGAAGCTCGTAGTCCCAACCGACAAATGTAATCTGGAAATGATTCCGGAGATAGGTGCAGTACTGAAAGGAATCCGTGAGATAGCCGAACTGGTCCTGACTGATCAGCAGCAGGCGTGCATGGCCCATCTCACGCGTTGTCATCGGTAGCCTCTGACGGTTCGAGCGTCGGATCAACTTCTCCGTCAAGACCTCCTGCGCGGATCCACATCATGAAGAATGCAACAATGGGGGCGAAGACTCGATCGAAGGCAGCTTCATCGTAGACCCAGACAACAAGCAGGCTGAACACCAGGAACCACGAGAACTGCCGGAGGGTGAACGTTTTTTCCACACGTGACCGGAGATAGGAGAACATCGTCGCGGCAACCAGGAGCACGGCGAGCAGTCCCCCCTGGATCCAGACCCGGAACAGCAGCACGCGGGATCCCGTCACGAGATAATACAGCGAGCGTCCGAGGCGCGACATGCTCATGATGTTCCCCCCTCCGAGCACGCCGTATCCCATACCCAGAAGGATCGATCCGAAATCGTTCCCCATGAGGTGGAACATGATTTGAATCCGCTGCAGCCTCGGAAGGTCGCCTCCGGTCCCGGTTGGATTCGTGAGAAGGTACTTCTCGATGAAATCTTCATCGAAGATCGTTCGCGTATCTTCCACGGTTTGTGTGTAGTAGTAGTTCAGGAGATACATCAGGCCGAAGCCCAGGACCAGCAGAGGGATGGCGCGGTAGACCTTCCGGGGGGAACTCACCAGGAGAATGAGGAATCCCGCCAGCAAGAGAAACGAGATCTTCGTTTCATTCAGGGCGCACGGAATGAGGACGGGGAACATCATCATCGTGCGCCTGATCCGGAAGTTCGTCCCATCCTCCAGAGAGGCATACCGGACCACCAGATAAAAACAGATAAGGAACAGGAGCTGAGAGAGATAGCCGCTGCCGCCGCCGGTTCCGTAGGTTCCGGCCACGGTGTCGCCGGCTCCGAATTTCAGAAATTGAAAGAACGCAACCGGAATTTGCACAAGGGCAAAGACAATCAGATACCGCGTGAGGATTTTTGCAAACAGCGGCCGCGTATAGCCCTCGTAGAGATCGTAGACCACGACGAGGGAAGCGAAGAAAAAGAGTGTCTCGCGCAGGCCGTTGAGGTGCTCAGGGAATCCGAAGCGTTCGGACGTATAGATGAATGTCAGCGTGGAGACGAGCAGAAACAGCGCCATGTATTTGACGCCGTAGAAGTCCTTCCGTGTCCAGAACGCGGAGAATGCCAGCACTATCATAAGAACATCTCCGCTGACCACGCCGAGCCGGATGATGCGGTCTGCGCTGGGGACGATCATGGTCGCCAGCATCCCTGAAACAGAGTTGAACACCTGTATGAGCAAAAACAGGTAGAGTTTCGTTTTCATGCAACGACCGTCTTCGGTTGTACGAACGGGAACCACGCCACGGATCTGCGTCCGCCCTGGGTGCCGGCGCAGAGTCTGTTATTATACACATGGCCGCAAACGAGAGGTGTATCCTGCGTCACATGCCGGGCGGATCGATGATGCGGAAAATCACATTGAGAAGCAGATCTGCCTATACTCCAGGCCGGTTCGGGGTGCAGAGACAGTGGTGACGGAGTGGAATATGTAAAGAGGGGCGCGCCTGGGGGCCGGCGGATCACCGGAGCCGGCCCCGCCGTGCGACAGTACAGGGGAGTTGTATGCGCCGCATTTCTATAAGCCCCGCGCAGCAATAACCGCATTCGACACGGCAGCAGTGATGATCGCCATTGTGGTCATGATATTGAACACGTCAACCCAGGAAATCGCCGGAGCTTCGATGAAAATGGTGTCTCCGGGCTCGATGTCACGCGCTTTTTCATCGAGTTTGTCAAACCGGTCCAGATTGACGGTGTACTCCACCGTGCGAATCGCGTCTTCCCGTCGGACCGCCCGTGCGATCCTTACGGAGCCCAGATCGGCCTCTCTCAACGGTCCACCTGCGTAGGAGAGCAACTGGATGAGGTCTGTGGATATCGGCACCTCGTACCGTCCCGGATTCCGGACATATCCCCAGAGGTTGACCGACATGGTGATCTCTCCGGGTTTCGATATGTAGTAGTACGCGGCCGATGAGGCGCCGGTATGGGTGGTACTCAGACTCGTTTCCATCTGTGCAAACAGCACGCCGCTGCCGCAGAACAATAGCGCGCCAAGAACACCAAACACTCGCTGCCTCGACATCGGGAGATTCCTCCGCTAGTTCACAGTACGATCACCCCGCCGCAGAGTGGTGCTGCTTTCCTTCGGTCGCCGGTTCGCCGTTTCGACCCTTGCTGTCGTATGTCTGTCCGTAGGAGTACCGGTGACGTCCGCCCTGGCGGTACAGTCCGTACGCACGATGCGGATCGAAGTTGTTCAGGACCACCCCCGTCACCTTTCCTCCGACCCCCTCCAGGAGCTCCGCCGCCTGATCCAGATCCTCAAAGCGCGTCTTCCCGGAAGAGACTACAATCAGTGTGCCATCCACCATGGTCGACACCACCGCAGGATCCGTCACCGCAAGGATGGGTGAGGAGTCAAAGAGCACGATGTCATACTGCCTCGTCAGTGTGTCAATCATGTCGCGCATCCCTTCGGATCCGAGGATCTCTGCCGGATTGGACGGGATTTCGCCGCTGCACATTGCGTGAAGGTTCTCCACCTTAGTGGGCTGGATGACCGCCGAAAGCGGCTTTTTTCCGGCCACATATTCCGTCAACCCCGGCTCCTTTTTCAGCGAAAATTTCGCATCCAGGGTTGGTCTGCGAAGGTCGGCATCAACCAGCAGCACTTTCTTACCCGTCTGCGCAAAAGCAATGGCAAGATTGCAGACGGTGGTCGACTTCCCTTCACCCGGTGCCGGACTCGTCACAAGGAGCGTCCGCAGCGGCTGTCCCACCTTCGCAAACTGCAGATTTGTCCGCATTTGCCTGTAGGATTCCGCAATCGACGAGAACGGGAACGAAAGCGTGATGAGGTGCGCGTCGACGGCCTTGTCCCTTGCCGTCAGTTTATCACCCCGGCCCAGGCGCTGGATCTCGGGATCCATGTCCATGATGGGAGTGAATGGCGTGAAGCCGCGCCGTTTCAGCTCCTCCGGAGTCTGCACGCGGACATCCAGATATTCCTTCACAAACGCAAACACGATGCCCAGGAACAGCCCCATGACCGCGCCCAGCAGGAGGTTCACGAGGGTCTTCGGACTGGACGGTGAAACCGGGAGCGGGGCATGTTCAATGATCTCGATGTACCCGCTATTCGACTGCTCCGTGATGTTGGCCTCGTTGTATTTTTCCTCCACCATCAGATAGAGCTTCTCGTTGCTCAACCTGGCACGCTGGAGCCGGGCCAGCTGGACGCTCTTGGCCGGGATCCGGTCGAACTTCCGTTCATACTCCCTGATCGTTTCGTTGAGCGCGTTCTTCTTGGCCTGTAGCCCTTGTACGTTGATCTCCGCTTCGACGATCTTCTGCTTCACGTTCTTGAGGTACCCCGCCGCATCTTCCACGCCTCCCTGAGAGGGAGTCAGGGTGCGCAGATAGTCGTCGGTCCGCCGCTGCAATTTGAGCCGCAGGGCAGCGATTTGCTGGTCGATTTCTTTCACCCGTTCATTGAGGATCTCGCGTCCGGTGGCCGATGGATTCTGCACAACAGTCATATCGCGCTGCACCTCGAGCTTTGCCAGCTGATCCTGCATCTGCTTGATGTATGTGTCGCTTGCCTCGCCCACGCTGCGAGCCACGTTGGTCTCCTGCTGCGGCAACTGCTGCTGGTAGGAGGAGAGCATGTTCTCCAGCTCTTTCAGGTTGATGTCCGTCGCGTCACGCTGAGCCTCCAGCTGGGCAAGCTGGTCGATCATCTGTTTGGACTCGTCATCCAACGAGACAATCCCCTGGTTCTCCATGTAGCCCTGCAGGGAGTTTTCGGTCTCCTCAAGACTCTTGCGTTTGTCCAGAGCCTGGGCTTCGAGGAACTCCCGGAACGAACGGGATTTTGCCCGGCTCATGTAGATGTTCCGGTCCCTGTATTCTTCTGCAAATGTATTGGCCAGAAGCTGCGCTTCCTTGGCATTCTTGCTGCGCGCAGTGATCGTGATGATGTCCGAATCCCTGACAGGGTCGAATTCCACGGCCCCGGAAACCCGTCCCGACACAAGCTCGGGCGGGGCGGTAGTGTCGCCTGGCATCGCGTCTTTCCCGGGAAGAATGGAGGGAATCAGTTCCGGTCTCCCCTTGACGAGATACTTCTTCTGGCGTAGCCGTTCTGCCACGGAATCCGCGAGGGCCCGGGAACCCAGGATCGCCAGTTCATTCTGGACGATATTCTTGACCCCATCCGCACGGACACCGTCGAGAAAGAGTGAACTTCGCAACTCGGTCGGATTCAGGAGCACTTTTGCCGTTGCCTGATAGACGGGATCCATCAGCTTCGTCACGAGGATCGTCGCCAGCAAAACGACCAGAAATGTGATCAGAATGATCCACTTGCCTCGCATCATGACTGCCAGGTATTCCTGGAATGTCCGCTCCTGTGTTGTCCCCCCGGAGCTCCGGTGCGTTTGATGTGTTTTCATCGTTTACCTCACCCTCAGCCAATGGCAAAAAAAACATGCATACATCAATGGATAGTGCAAAGAAAACAAGAGAATGTCAACTTTGTAGAAATCCCACTGCATTTCTCCTCAGCAGCAACGTGTTGTTCCTCCGGAGTCTTCAGACAGCCACAGAATCGCCATCCATGCTCTCGCCGTGCTGAGGCACACTTGTTGTGCCAACTCAGACAGAGATTTTCGTTCCATATGATGTCATAAGTGTGTACATTGTGTGTACCTCACTCAGGAGGCTCTGTGGCAATCGCTCTGGCAGTAGTTGGATACTTTACGGTGAGCGGACTCGTCGTCATGTTCTTCCGCTTCACGAACGAGCGTGACGAGATGATGCACACTGTTACTGCCAGGTGGATTGAAGAAACGCGCGCCTGAGAAGCGCTCACATCGTTGGCAATCGCATCCCCCCCAGGACGATGATCAGCAGTACTGCCATTCCCCCCTATCATCATTTTCGATAACGATTACCCTCCCCGGCGTGCCCGTGTGAGAAAGGTAAACAACCTCGAGTCCGCAATAGTCCCTTGCGGATCATGGATGTCTATCTGGAAGGTAAGGATTTGTGAGCGGACGTTCTCCGCCGCGGTGAAGTGGAAGATAGCGTAGCGCGTTGCGCCGACAGGAATTTCCCCCACATCAATAGAGTCATTGAACGTCACATCAGCCGGACGGGCAAGCGGGATGATCCGCGCAACAACATTGCGCAGCGAGACTTTCCCCGAATTGGTGATCATCAGACGCAGCCGGCCGGTTTCCCTCGACTCGAGGAAATTGTCACCCGATGGTTCAGTGAATTCAAATTCATAGGCCACGGCGCGAGCCTTGATTCCGCTATTGAGCGCGCTGCTGTCAACCGCAGTCACCGACAATGAGCCGACGCCGCTGCGGCCGGAGACCACCTGTCCCAGGCCGATTTCCAGGCTCGCAAGGATCAGACAACCGATCATCCCCACTGTTTTCATAGTGACGCCCGCCATTCTCAGCTGATCAAAGAGGTTCTTATGGTCTGCCCGGAGGATCCGGGAACCCTGTGATAACCGGAGGCGGCTTTTCATCGTCCGAACCACCGAAGATGAGCAATGCCACCACACCCCCAACCAGTGCGGCGCCTCCCCCGATCCAGAGCCACGGGGTCTTTCCTTCCGGTTCGATGAACTCAGCCTCCACGACAAAATAGTAGTCATTGCCCGCCAGTCCGTCAGGGAACTCCTTTGTGATATCCCAGACAATCCTGCGTCCCACGCCGGGGATGACGATTGTCCCGACATCGCCGGTGATGTTCATCGGCCGGTAAAGGAATGACAGCTCGCTCTCACGACGGAGGTACAGGCGAACTTCATGCACTTTGTCAATCGGTGCATTCAGATCGTAAAATATATAGACCAGCTCGCCGCTCTTTTCAAACCGGACATTCTCTACGCGCGTACCGTTGGCGGGTATGGCCCATGCCACGAACGGCCATCCCTGAACCAGCAGCAGTACGGCGAGGGTCCAGTGCAGGAACTTACGTGTACCGCCCAGAGCACTCATGAAACCTCCGATCCTTGCATTTCGCTGTCGCCCTCTCCTGCCTCACCCTCCGTCAGAAGAGGCTGCTCTCTACCATCTTCACCCACCCGACGCATGTGCTCATGCTGAAGCGGGAGGGCCATATTCTATTTGAGCATCAGCATCTTGATCACGAAACTTCCGCCGGCAGGCGTCGCCATCCGGGTGAGATACATCCCCGTCGCCACTCCACGCCCGGCATTGTTTCGACCGTCCCACACCAGCCAGTGACGCCCGCGTTCAAGCACACCGCTGTGCAATGTCCGGATTTCCTCACCCAGCACATTGTAGATTGTCACCGTCACCTCTCCCGTCGCCGGAACCGCCACAGGAACAGTGGTCGTGGGATTGAACGGGTTCGGGAAATTCTGCCCGAGGGAGTATTCATGCGGAACAACCGTGTTGAGTTCCGCGGTGACCGCATCATGAGAACCGGCCAGCACCGTGAACGAGGAGCGATCGGACACGGGAGTGACACGATAGATTTCTTCTTCCCGCAGATTGACATACCGCGCCCGCGCCGCATCCACCAGATACACATCCAGCTCTTCCGGGATCTGCTGGATACCGTCGAACATCAGTGTGGCTTCTTTGCCCCTGGGAGCAGTGAGTTCGAAGGGCCAGCGTGCGATAGTGTTAACGCGTGGACGCATGTCCGTGAAGAAGCTGGGCGCGACAGGATCCAGATCCGGCCGGACAAATGCAAGCCCGGGCATAGCTCCGATCGCCCGCGGCTTGTGGAAATCGTGCCGGTCCAGACCGTCTTCAGCATCGGGCCTGATGCCCAGCTGCATGGAGTACTCAGTGGTGGACCCGGCATCAACACCGACATTCACGGTCCATGTGCCTGCAGATGTTGTGTCCGCAGTGGTTGTATCCGCCTGCTTCATCACGCCAGACGTTCCCGCGTACGGGATCAGCAGTGATGCAATGCTGTCGACGTTGTAGAAATAGTATCCCTTGTACGCCTTGAGCGAGGTGGACTGCTGGAAGCCCTGGGTCCCGCTGAACCCCCAGATGGGCTCGCGTGCGTACGGAGAGTTCACCGTTTGCACGGCGGACCAGGGGACATCCAGCGGGAACGGGTTGGTGATGATGTTCCATCCCCGGTGCAGTGGGATGACAGCATTCCCGGCAGTATCAAGTGGGGCGGAGTTCACAGACGTGTTCACCGTCCAGGAGTTCTTCCGTATGAGCCAGTATCCCTTGCCGGTTGAGAACGTGAATCCCGAGCTTCCGTCAAACTTGATGAAGTAGTTCGCGGCACTCCCGTTGTCCCAGAAAATCTGCCAATCTGTTCCCTGTGCGCCGGTCAGGAAGTTGTTGACCATGGATGTTCCCAGACCAGGAAGACCGATCAGCCGGTAGTCGGCCGGAACATAGTCGGTCGCATTGGCGAGACTCGGGAATGGTTCCACCCAGCTCAGGATCAGCACAGCCGGATATGAAGGCGTGAAGCTCCAGATCGAGGAGAATACGCTCGACCCACCGCTGTTCCTTGCCCGGACGCGCCAGTAGTATGTCGTGTTGTTCAGGAGCGGACCGATCCTCCGCGATGTCCCCACCACCATGGAGTCGTCGATGGCTGTCGTCAGGAAGAGCGGACTGACCGACACCTGCAGGTGATAGTAGGTCGCACCGGCTGAGGAGTCCCAGCTCACTACGAATGTCGTGGGAAGGTTAGGTTTTCCGTTCTCCGGAAGCCGCAATGTCGGAGCCGAAGGCGGTGCCAGACCGATCGTGAATGCAATCGGGGTGGAGTTGCCACCGCCGGGAGTGGGATTGGTAACCACCAGGTTCCTCGCCCCCAGCGTTGCCGCCGCCCCTACTGAAATGTTTGCGGTCATCCGGGTTGCGCTGTCGACGGTCACCGAGTTGACCGTGATCCCTGCACCGAAATTCACTGTGGTAGTCTGACTGATGAAGTTCGTCCCGCGTAAGACGACGTTCACCGTCTGCGACCGGGTGGCTTCGGACGGCGTCGCAGCGAGCAACGTCGGGACCGGATTGGTAACGGTGAAGCCGTTGACGATGCTGTCACGGCCGCCTCCAGGAGGCGCATTCGTGACATAGATTGTACGGGCGCCGGTTGCCGCTGCTCCGCCGATGAAAAACCTTGCGGTCAGTCGGGTCGAACTGTCGACAACCACGCTGACGGGCGTAATCTCCGGCCCGAGATCGATTGAGGTAACACCGCTGACGTAGTTCGCTCCGCGGATAACCAGGCTCAGTGTTTCAAGCCGCTTTCCCGTCGCAGGTGTCACACTCGACAGCACCGGTCCGGGATTATTGCCGATGACGAACCCATTGGTCAGCACCGCCGATCCACCTCCCGGCGCAAGGTTGGTGATCCAGATGTCGCGCGGACCTATCGCCGCGCCCGTCGTCACGGTGATACTTGCTGTGATCTGGGTGTCACTGACAACCGTCTGTGAATTCACCGTGATACCGGTTCCCATGTTCACCGTGGTGACGCCGTTGATGAATCCGGACCCGTCAAACACCAGGTTCTTAGTCTCCAACTGCTGGGCATTGGTCGGAGTTACAGAGTCCAGCGTGGGAACGGGGTTCTGTACCGTGAACGCGCTTGTCTTCGTTGCCGTGCCCCCGCCCGGTGCGGCATTGGTCACAGTGACAGAGCGCGCGCCCGTCGCGGCAGCAGCACCGATGGTAATCGTCGCCGTGAGCTGAGTCGAGGAATTAATGGCCGTCTGGTTGACGACGATGCCCTGGCCGAAATCCACCGATGTTACACCGGTAATGAAATTGGTGCCCGACACAACAACGTCCATTCGGCCAAGCCGGTACCCTGCCGCAGGGTTGACGGTCGCGATTGTCGGGATCGGGTTGTTCGCGATCGTGAATGTCCGCTTCTCTGATATCCCTCCGCCTGGGGCAGGATTCACCACCGACACATCCCGCGGACCCATCACCGCTGCTGACTGGATGGTGATATTTGCAGTCAATTGCGTGGCGCTATTCACTGTGACGGTGTTGATGAGGACGTCTGCTCCTCCAAAATCAACAGTCGAGACGCCGGAAACGAAGTTCGTGCCTGTGAAAACCACATTCAGGGTTTGCAGGCGACTTCCTGACGCCGGGTTGATGGAGGCGAGCGTCGGCGCGGGATTCCGCACGATAAAGTTGCGCGTGTTGGATGACCCACCCCCCGGTGCGGGGTTGCGAACCGTCACGAGATACGACCGCGCCGAATCGAGTGCGCTGGCCGGAATTGTCGCTGTGAGACGCGTCCGGTCGACCAGGGCGGTTGCCATGGAATCAGAACCCAGCCAAACCACGGAGCCCGGCACGAAATTCGTTCCGTTCACCTGCAGCGCGGTGCTTGCGGCAGCGACCAGCGTACTCTCAGGCACCAGTGTGGTAACGGTGGGCACCGGATTGTTCACTGTAAACGCGTCCGCCAGCTGTGCCGATCCGCCCCCGGGCGCCGGATTCGTCACCATGACATTGCGCGGACCAAGAATCGCGCTGGAATCGATCGTCAGCGTTGCCTGAAGCTCCGTCTGGCTCTGTACCGTGGTCGCGGTCACGCCGATCCCGGTTCCCAGGGAAACGATAGTTGCCCCCTTCACAAACTTCGTCCCCGTCAATGTCAGCGTAAGAGTCTGCAACCGGGCGCCGTTCTGCAGCGACAATCCGGTCAGTGTGGGAATGGGGTTGGTCACGGTGAATCCGTTCAGCAGCGAGGCAGTCCCCCCACCAGGAGACGCATTCGCTACGCTGACCGTACGCGGTCCGGTCGCGGCCGAGTCGGTCACAATGATCGTCAATCGCATCTGTGTGGCACTGTCGATCACGGTGCTTTGAACAGTGATGCCACTTCCGAGATTGACCGAAGAGATGCCGTTGTAGAAATTCGTGCCACGCAGGACAACCTGAAGTGTCTGCAGGCGGAGTGCCGTGTTGGGCGTGATGCTTGTGAACGCCGGAACCGGGTTATCTCCCACACTGAACCCGACACTGTTGGATGTCCCGCCTTCCGGATTGGCATTGGTGACGGTGAACTGGCGCACTCCGTCCGCCGCCGAACTGCCCACGGAGATATTCATCTGGATCGTGGTGGGCGTCAGCACCGCGAAAGAATTGATGGCAATGCCCGATCCAAGCACTCCGACAGAACTGACACCATCAGCAAAGTTGGTTCCGGTGATCAGGACATTGTAGGATTGCCCGCGGATCCCCGACGCGGGAGAGAGACTGATCAGCTTGGGAATGTTCTTTACCCTGAAAGCCTGCGACAGTGTGCTCGTCCCCCCTCCCGGCGCGGGGTTGGTCACGGCTACAGTCCGCGCTCCGAGCACGGCAGTACCATTGATGATGATCCGGGCCGTCATGGACGATGAGGAGTCGACAATGACCGTGTCGACAGTGATGCCTGTTCCGAAATCCGGTGTGGTGACACCGCGGGCGAAATTCGTGCCGGTCAGCGCAACATTGAGTGTTTCACTCCGGCTGGCTTCGGTCGGGGAGATTCCCAGGACCGTCGGGACCGTGTTGTTGATCGTGATCGGTGAGGAGACGCCGGTTTTGGAGCCCACGGCGGACGTCGCTGTGAATGTCCCCAGCCCGGCAGATCCTGTGTAGCGCATCTTGAGAGCGGTCAGGTTGGCCAGGCCGGCGACGAAGTCTGTCGCCTGGTTGAGGACGTTGTTTTTCAAGGTGCCCAGGCCTGTGATCGCCGCGGGTGAACCCGGAAGACTTGTTGTGACGATGACGTTGTTGGTGTCAGCGCGGAACGTCGTGACGGTGTTGCCCCATTCATCCTGCGCGACGAGAGCATTCGTTCCGGTGAAATCGACACCGTTCACCTGCTGCGTTGCGAGCGTCCATGCGAACTGCCCAAGCGGACCCGGCGATACAGCCACCGTCAGCCTGTCGGTGCCGGTGGAACTCACGGTGCCATCGGTCACGCTGATGATGGCGTTTTCCACCTTGTACAACCGCATCTGTCCGTTGCCCCCGCCGCTCACGGTGGCAATACCCTTGGTGAATGTGATCGGGGTTGCCGTACCGAACGGTACTGCTACACCGGTTGCGTTTGTCACCGTCGGTTGTGTAAGCGGATTGGAGGAAGGGTTGGCGCCGGAAAACGTCAGAGTCTTGTCGCCCTCATAGGTCAGGACAACGTTGTTGGCGCCATCCCTCGCGGTAACAGTCAGGTTTTGCGATCCCCCCGCCGTCTGCGTCGCAGATCCTGTGATCACGAGGCGGGAAGCGGTGCCTGCCGTAATGTCCACGCTCTTGGATGTGCCGGCCTTACTCGCGCCTGTTGCGGTGAACGTGCCGGCGCCGATCGGCCCGGTGTACTTCATCCCCAGTGTCGTCAGATTGGCAATCCCGTTTACAAAATCTGTGTTCCGGTTCAACACACTGTCACCCGCTGTGCCGAGTCCGGTAACCGAGCCGGCTAGGGACGTCGTCACCGTCACGTTATTGACCGAGGCGTTGAAGGTCAGGACCGGGTTTCCCCATGAGTCCGCTGCTGTCAATCTGTTGATCCCCGTGAACGGCGTGCCGCTGATTTGTGGGGACGTGAGAGCCCAGACGAATTTCGACAGCGCGGCTGCCGACACCGTCGCTGAGAGCCGGTCATTTCCTGTTGAACCGATCGTTCCGTCAGAGACGCTGATCACCGCTGTCTGTGCACGGTACAGCCGCAGTACACCATTGCTGCTGCCGGAAACCTGAGCGACTCCGTTGGTAAAGGTAATCGGCGTAAGTGCGCCAAAACCCACAGCTGTTCCGCTGCTGTTCGTCACCGTCGGAGATGTTGCCGGATCCAGCGATGAATCGGCTCCGGTGAAGGTCAGTTGCTTGGCCCCGGTGTAGGTGGTTACCGTATTCCCGGAGGCATCCTTGGCCGTGATCACCAGATTCTGGTTCACCCCCGCTGTCACCGTTATCACCGAATCATTCGCCGCTGCGCGAAGCACCAGGCGCGTGGCTAAACCTGCAGCAATCTGCAGCGTCGAAGAGACTCCCGTCTTGCCACCACCGGTGGCGGTAAGTGTCCCGCTTCCCGTACTACCTGTGTACGTCATCCCGAGAGCCGTGAGGTTGGCAATCCCCGAGACAAAGTCGCTGCTGCGGTTGAGGATATTGTTGCCGCCGGTGCCCAGACCGCTGATCGTCCCCCCGAGGGTGGTCGTCACTGTCACAGGTGTTGCCGACGCATCAAATGCCGTTCGCGTATTCCCCCAGTCGTCCTGCGCAACAAGAGTGTTCGTCCCGGTGAACGCCACTCCGCTGGTCTGGGGCGAAGCGAGCGTCCACGCAAACTTCCCGAGCGCTGCCGGCGACACGGTCACTGCCAACCGGTCTGCACCGCTCGAACTGATCGTTCCGTCGGTTACGGAGATGATCGCCGATTGTGCCCGGACCAGGCGCATCACGCCGTTGTTGCTCCCTGACACCGTGGCAACGCCGTTCGCAAATGTTATTGATGTGCTCGTGCCGAATGCGATCCCTGCCCCAGAGCTGTTCGTGACGGTAGGTGATACCGCAGGATTGAGCGAGGAATCAGCGCCGGAGAAGACGAGCGATTTGCTGCCGGTGTAGGTCGTGACGGTGTTGCCCGTAGCATCACGTGCGGTGATCGTGAGGCTCTGCGTCGCTCCGGCCGTCATTGTCGGAGAGCCAGTGATGACCAGCCGGGTTGCGCCGCCGGCAACAATCTGCACACTGTTCGATGTCCCGGCTTTGCTCGTGGTATTCACGGCCGTGAAGGTCGTGGTGCCGACCTGACTGGTGTACTTCAGTTTTCCCGTGACATTCGCAACGCCTGCAACGAAATCGCTGAACTGATCCAGCACATTGGTGCCGGCGGAACCCAGCCCGCTCACGACACCGCCGAGTGCGTCGGCAGTCACCGTTACGTTGTCTGATGACGCATCGAAATTCGCCTTCGTATTGCCGTAACTGTCCTGCGCAGTGATGGTGTTGGTGCCGGTAAACGCAATGCCGCTCTGCTGTGGTGTTGTGAGAGTGAACGCGAATTTCGAGAGGACATCCGCCGCCACGGTGACGATCAGCCGGTCTGTACCGCCCGACGCGATCGATGCATTCCGGTCCTCCACTGCGATCGTGTCTCTCCCCGCCCGGTAAAGACGCATGACCCCGTTCGAGCTCCCGCTGACGGTCGCCACACCGTTTGTGAAGGTCATAGCCGTCAGTGAACCAAACGCGACACCGGTACCACCCGAGTTTGAGACCGTCGGGTTTGTTGCCGGATTGGGAGAAGGACCCGAGCCGGAGAAATAGAGATCTTTGCTTCCTGTGTAAGTCTGGACGGTATTGCCGGAGCTGTCCTTTGCCGTGATCGTGAGATCCTGCCCCGCTCCCGCCACCTGGGTGGCACTGCCGGTGATCACAAGACGTTTCGGCGCGCCGACATTGATGACGATGCTTCCTGATGTGGATCCGGTCTTGCCTGAGCCTGAGGTGGCAGTGAAGATGCTGCTACCCGTAGTGCCGGTGTATTTCAGCTTCCCGGTGAGGTTTGCAACGCCGCTCACAAAATCGCCCGACTGGTTCAACACGTTGTTGCCAGACGATCCCAGACCCGTGAGTGTCCCGGAGAGACCCGGCGCAGTCATGGTGACGTTGCTCGAGGCGGCACTGAAACCTGTCGCGACGTTCCCGAAACTGTCAATGGCCGTGACGGTATTCACGCCTGTGAATGCCACACCATTGGTTTGCGGCGATGTGAAGACCACGGAGAACCGGTCCAGCCCGGCCGGTGTCACAATCACAGCAAGCTCGCCGCCGGATCGCGTGTGGATGGTGCCATCGCTGGCGGCCACCGACGCGGTTTCCACCTTGCGCAGCCGCATGATTCCGTTCGAACCGCCTGCGGTCGCCGCCACACCATTCGTAAACGTGATCGCGGTGTTGGGTGTGGACGAGAACACCCGTTCCGCCCCGTCTTTGTCGGACACCGTAGGGGCATCCAGATCGGGCGAGAGACTCGCGCCTGTAAAACTCAGGGTCTTCGCCGAGGTGTATGATGTGGCAACGTTGCCGCTGGTGTCCCTTGCGGTAATGGTGAGGGCATTCGCCACTCCGGCGGCGACGGAGCTGGATCCGCTGATCGTAAGGTATTTCGCAGTCCCTGCGTTGATCGTCACGTTCCCGGAAGTTCCCGACTGCCCTGCGACCAGGCAGGTTGCCTTGAACTGTCCGGTGCCAATAAGCCCGGTATACTTCAACTTGCCGGAAAGGCTGGCTTTCCCTGATGAGAAATCTCCGACGAGGTTGAGGATGCTGTCTCTCCCGGCGCCGACACTCACGGTGCCAGTCAAACCGACGGGACTGATTTCGACGGGATGCGTCGACGCGTTGAAGCCCGCCGCAACGTTCCCCCAGGAATCCTGCGCGATAAGTGAATCGATTCCCGTAAATACCGCATCGTTGGTTTGCGGAGAAGCCAGAACGAACGAGAACTTGCCGATGGTATCAGCAGAAACGACAACCGTCAGTTGACCGGCTGACGGGGATGAATAGACGCCGTCGGTCACCGAGATGACCGCTGTTTCTGCGTTGTACAGCGTGAGCACGCCGTTCTTGCCAGCGGAGACCGTTGCCACGCCGTTCGTAAACCGGATCACCGTCGAAACCCCGAAGGCCCTCGCGATGCCGCCGGAATCGGTCACCGTCGGCTGCGTGACAGGGTTGGGAGAACTTGTGGCTCCACTGAAAATGAGCGATTTGGGACCATCGTAGGATCTGGCAGCCTGTCCGGAGCTATCGGCCCTGATCGTGAGGCTCTGCGTTTTCCCTGCGGTTTGCGTGCCCGAACCCGTTATGACAAATCCCGTCGGGTTGGCAGAGACCGACGCGGCACCAAATGCCATCACCAGGAAGAGCAGCAAAACGGCATGTCGTTTCGTTCTCATATCAGACTCTCTGATGAAACAATAGCTCACACCTCACAGTGCACCGGAGATGGCGCAGTGGTTTCATGCCTTTGTGATAACCTCTGACGTGCGAGAGATGCCGTGATTCGGCAGTGTTTCCGTGCAAAGCGTCCGCGGTGAATCCCACATATGCCCCCTCCGAGTGGCGCCATTGCACCAGATGGAAAAATCGCGAAAAATCGAGGAAATATGCAGTCAAGATACAATAATTCCCTCTGCGTGTCAAGAAAACGTGACCGTCGATCGGGAGGAGGAATTACGCTCTATTTGATATCAACCTTGAATATACACCCTTCACAGCAAGAGAATGTGTCCTGGGACACACGAGAGAGTGACGGAGAGTCGGACGCTGACCCCTCATTCCGGTAGCTTGAGTCAGGAACAAGAGCGACAGAGACAGAAGTGCAGGCGGTGGAGGCCGACACGCGATTGATTGGAACTGATTGGCAGGCAACCGGAACTGACGTGCAGGCGGCGCACCGGAAATGCGACTGAGCAGATTTCTAAGCTGCGATGGTCTAGTGCAGAAACAGAATAGCCACACCGGCAACCGCGATCCAGGCACCGATCATCGCCCGCCATGAAAGCCGCTCTTTGAAGAAAAAGCGGACCATCGGGAGCATGATGATCGGCACGGTGGCCATCAGCGTGGATGCGATCCCAACCTTCGTGTTCGCTACCGCAAGAAGGCTGAAGGAGATGCCCAGAAACGGACCCAGCACCGATCCGGCGGCCGTGAGCCAGAATGCCCGGCGGTCACGGCAAAACGTCTGAACCGGATGCACAATGCGTCCGAGCGCAATCATGATCGGAAGAAGGACTCCAATCGAAACGCCAATACGCACAGCAGCTGCAACAAATCCGTCGATGGGACCCTCGTTGAACGCGAACTTGGCAAAGAGTAATGCAGCACCCTGCCCGACAGCTGCAACGCCGGCAAACAGGATGCCGGTGAGGAGTTCTCCTCCATGCGCCATGCTGCCGGGGGAGCGCTCGTACACCACAAGCACCACGCCGCAGACCGTAATCGCAATACCGCTGATTCCCAGCAGCGAGAGGCGCTCATCGAGGAAGATGTACGCAAGGAAGGCCGAAAAGGCGGGAGAGATTGACATCACCAGCATGCTCAGACGGGGCCCGATAGACACATATGCGCGGAACAGGAACGAATCGCCGATCGCCAAACCCACTATGCCGCTGACGCCGAGAAAGATTACCTGTGAAGTCGAGAGAGAGGGGGATTCCCCCAGAATCAGGAGAAGGAGAGCGAGGTATACAAGGGCGAGAACGAGGCGGGAGATATTGACCAGCGCCGGACCAACGCGCGCAGTCGCACTCGAGAACACCAGCGAACTTCCCGACCAGCAGAGTGCGGTAAGCAGCGCAGCAATCTCTCCGAAGAACGGCATATCACTCACGGCAATTCCCCGTGAGCGATGCAACGCCGCCATTCCAGCTCAGAGGTTATGCGAGCTTCCATCCGAGCTTTTCCAAATAGACGAACACACGCTCCGTGAACAACGCTGTGTAACCCGGATCCTGACGGTCGTAATGCTCCGGCAGATACAGGCAGATGACCCGTTTGGTGATGCCCAGCGTCTTGAGTCGTTTGTGGATCACCTGACGCATCCGCTTGTCCATCACCAGCAACAGGTCAGCCCACTGGATCACGTCAGGCACAAGGGCTTCTGTGGCATGTTCATCGATCCGTACGGTCTGCACTTCCAGACCGGAGTGAGAGGCCAGCGATTCCTCCGGAGTGGGCGCAGGGGGGCCGGCCTTGTGGTGGACGAAAAGGAGATGGATCTTCTCAGCACGCCGGTTATTCAGTTCATGCTCATGAATGATGGGCACGCACCTGGACACCTCGTCCCCAACTGCCTCGACAAGAACCGGCTGAGGATCTCCCAGCCGGGCACTGATGAAGACCTTGGCCCAATCCAGAAGCTCTTTCCTGCTGAAGTCGTCTCTCCGTACCAGCATGTCCATCGTGTCAGAAATCACGTACTCACTGTCGCCGAGACGCTCCAGCTTTTCTTCACGCGTTCCCCCTGTGAAAGACTGCAGTCCCTCGAGCGTTATCCAGTACGACTGGTTGCCGCTGCTTCCATCTTCAGGAAGGAGAAAAAGGTCTTCAAGTGCGGTTCTCTCTTCATTCCCCAGGGTGGCGGCAGGTAAGCAGTATTTCCATTGCATGGCATACCTGGTGTCGGTGGGTCCCGTATGACAGGTTTGTGCCGCCTCCCCAAGCATTCTGCCTATGGTATGCCTCCGTGCGGAGCCGGATCACACACCACTCCTCTTTACGAGAAGCCGCTTGGAGGGCATCAGGCGGCGGAGCGCCAGAATATACACCCACATCTCGCTAAAAGCAATACAACTATCTCGATGCGACGGCAACACGATGCGATGACATCGACCCGATGACGCGACGCCATGACACGACTCGATGACTGGGCGAGCAGGCAACGCGTACCATGCACCGGCGTGCTGCAATGAACGATGCTGCATCAAATCGTGTCGCACTCCGCGACGATCCTCACCGGCAACCCATCGAGTCCCTGCGGGAACGCGGAGGAAGGCAGAGCGCGAGCAGTCCGGCAAGCACGAAGAGGATGAGAAGCAAAGGAGCCCGATGAATTGTTGTGGCGTAGAAAACATCGCCGACGCCAGTGGATTCTTCCACGGAAGGCAGAAGCGGCAGGCCATACCGCGAGGCAAGAGCCTTTATGTTGAGCAAATGGATCACCGGCAGGCCCCGGGTAGCACACCTCTCAATCAATCCTCTTCCTGTGTCGCTGCAGTACAGACGACGACGCACAAGGCCGGTCGGCAGGCTGCTCGAATGCCGGCATGTACCCAGGCTCGTCTGATTCCCTCCGATATTCACCAGAAGGTCGATGTGCGCCGACGTGAGGAGTTCCTCTTTGACCCGTATGGATTGTTCAAATGAAGGAAACACGCTGAGCGCGACACCGTTCCGGGCGGCAGCATCACACAGCAACGCAATGCCTTCTTCAGGCAGTCCACCGCCGCTGTCGCCTTCTGCGCCCATCGTGACCATCG
>JAGDMK010000103.1 GCA_017860635.1 Bacteroidota bacterium | reverse complement strand
CGACAGGAGAGGGAAGATCGTCGGTTTCTATCGTAAGGTCCAACCGACAGCGGAGGAGAGCCGCCACGTCACACCCGGCAATGAACTCCCTGTCTTTGAAATGGATTTCGGCAGGATCGCGGTGATGATTTGCATGGATATCTATTTCCCGGAGATCCCGCGCATCTACGCGTTCAAGGGGGCGGAGGTTCTCTTCTGGCCCACGGTCTCGCACGGACCCACACAGGAAGCCCTCCGCACGCAGCTCACTGCCCGTGCCGTGGACAACTCGCTCATCGTGGCCGAAGCGAACCTTGCAAACCATCCACCGTATGCGGCATATGCCGGCCGATACAGGCCCGCGACGGCACGTATCATCGATCATAACGGGGACATCCTTGCGCAAACAGGAAGACGCCACGGGGTGGCAACCGCCACCGTCGATCTGGACGAAGTGCGGCTGACGTCGCAGTGTGTGCTTATCCGTGAACCGGACCGGATGAGGGAAGACCTGGAAAGCATAACACGCCTCGACCTGTATGCGAAGGAATACGCAAAATTGTCCCGGAAGCAGAAGAGGTACTACTGATGTCCCCCCTCCGGCTGGCCGTTGCGGCGGTGCTGACGCTCACTCTCGTCTCGTGCGGGGGAAAGAAGCAGCAGGAGGACGGTATCACGCTCACGCTGTATCACTGGATGGATAAAGATCGGCAGCTGTGGGAAGAGGAAATCATCAAGCCCTTTGAGAATTCCCATCCCGGTATCCACGTCATACTGCAAACCTCCCCATACGCACTCTACGTCACCAAAAGCCTTACATCGATAGCATCCGGGAACCAGCTGGCGGACCTGATGTTGGCCGAAGACTGGTTCGGACAGGAGTTGATTCACAAGAACTATGCGTTGAACCTGATGGGGTATGTAAACCGGGATCTTGTCGTTGATGATTTCAATGGCGAGACATTCACTGAGTGGCGGGGAGTCGCACAGCGGGAAGACGAACTTTACGGTTTTACGGCATGTCTCGGATTGACGGTTCTGTTCTACAACAAGGACCTCTTTGACCGGGCCGGGGTCCCGTATCCTGACACGTCATGGACCTACGATGACCTTTGCAGAGCCGGTGCGCGGTTGACGGTGGATGCCAACGGTGACGGCATCCCGGAGCAGTGGGGGCTCTCGTTCGATGTACATTACACCGGGTTCGAGACCGTGCTTTACTCATTCGGCGGGCGGATGTTGACCGATGACTTGAGAAGGGCCGACCTGAGCGAACCGGCCACACTCCGCGGGTTGCACTTCATCAGAGATCTGTTCCTCGACCGGAAGATCGCGTCGAACACCACGTCATATGTCAATCCCTGGGATTCCTTTGTCGGACAGCGGGCGGCTATGATCCTGATCGGATCCCACGGTTCGATCAATCTGGAAGGGAGCCCGATACGGTGGGATCTGACATTTCCGCCCAAAGGGCCGGACGGCAGGCGAATGTCGAGGCGGTTCACCATGGCCTTTATGATTCCCCGGAATTCCCCCCATCCCGACGAGGCATGGCAGCTGCTCCACTGGATACTGACGAAGAGTCCCGTTGAACAACTTCACACCCAGTACCTCGGCATGATGCCGACCTACAAGCCGTTCACCCGATCACCCGAGTGGCTCACTGCACCTCCCACCCATAACCGTCATCTCCTTGTCGAACTCGAAGAGCGGTATTCGTTTCCGCTGTTTAGCCCAGGTTGGCAGGAGTGGCGTGACAACAATCTTACGCCGGAGATGCTCCTGATGATTCAGGGAAAGAAACCGGTTGAGGATTGTGTTCGCGACGCCGAACGAAGAATCAATGCCGTGCTCGACCGTGTGTACAAGAAATAACCACACTCTGTGACTTCCTATGATCCGCATCGGACTTGTTGACCTCGATACATCCCACCCACAGGCATTCACGCGGATTCTCCGGACGATCCCCGGCGTTGAAGTCAGAGCGCTGTGGGATGGCCACGACGTCTGGTCGGCGGGGTACGACAACACATTCGCCCGGGAGAATGGCATACCGGTGGTCTGTTCGCGCCTGGAAGAGATGCCTGATCATGTGGATGCGGCCATGATCCACGGGACTAACTGGGACAGCCACATCGAGAAAGCGCTCGTCTTCATGAAAGCGAAGAAGCCGGTGCTGATCGACAAACCTGTGGTCGGATCCGCGGCCGATTGTGACCGGCTGCTGAATCTTCAGGAAAAACACGGCTCGCTGATCTACGGCGGCTCTTCGCTGCGATATGCAAGAGAAGTCACGGCGTTGCGCGAGATCATCGGATCGCGTGAGAACCTGCTTTCCATCGTGGTGGCAGGTCCGGGCGATTTCTTCAGCTACGGGATTCATACCACGGAGATGCTTCAAGGATGTGTGGGGACAGGTGTGCGCTCGGTAAAGGCGATAACGCAACACAAGGTTCCTGTGCTGGCGGTGACATATCATGACGGCTTTGTTGCGCTTGTTCATCTGCAGATGCCGTTCCACGAATGGTCGCTCTGCGCCTATACCGATCAGGGGGTGCGCACGACGACGGTCAGTGTCGACGGACTGTATGAGCCCTTCCTGCAGAATTTCATCGCGTTGTTGAAGGGCGGGAGGGTTGACTACGCACTGGCGGCTCCTGTGGAAGCCGTCCGCGTCCACCTCGCTGCGAAACTCTCTCTCGAGAAGGGGACAGAAGTCTCGTTGGAGGGTCTCCCGGGCGATGTGGGATTCGACGGGCAAGCGTTCGCCGAAGAGTATGCCGCCGCAAAACGGAGGCAGCAGCCATGATCCGGTCCATTGAGGTGATTCCGCTCCATCT
This sequence comes from Bacteroidota bacterium, assembly GCA_017860635.1. Lineage (GTDB taxonomy): Bacteria > Bacteroidota > Ignavibacteria > UBA10030 > UBA6906 > JAGDMK01. The sequence continues at coordinate 7,447 of JAGDMK010000103.1, read as the reverse complement.
TCCCGTCGCTCAGATGTTGACGCTCTCGCGCGGTGTTGCGACGGATCCGTCCGCGGGGGCGCCGCACATCCTCGTACGGATTACGGACAACAACGGGCTGGTCGGCTGGGGAGAAGCGAGGCCGAGCCATCGCTGGTCCTATGAGACCGAAGAGACAGTCACCACCACAATCCGGAAATACCTTGCGCCGGCACTCGTGGCGCAGGACGAGAGCGACCTCGCACATCTCCATACGCTTATGGATGCAGTGATCGCTCCGGGCATTCAGATCGGGCAGCCTATCGCCAAATCCGCCGTGGACATGGCACTTCACGATCTCGTCGGTAAGCAGCGGGGGCTCTCTATCGGCGCGCTGTTGGGGAGGGGGCACGAAAGTCCCGTGTCCCTTTGCTACGTTGTTTCCGCGCATTCCATTGAAGAGGCGGTGCGGCAAACCGAGGAAGGAAAGGCGAAGCGCTATCACGGATTCAAGGTGAAAACCGGAATCCACCCCGATACTGATCTGGAACTCATGCAGGAGGTCATGCGGGTTGCCGGCGGAAAACCGGTCTGGGTGGATGCAAATCAGGGGTGGGACTACAACAGGGCAGTGCGTCTGGCCCGCGACCTGGCACTCCTGGGTGTGAAGGTGATTGAACAGCCGCTCGCGGCCGGCAATATCACCGGGTACGCGGAGCTTGTGCGCCGTTCCGACATCCCCATCGTGCTGGACGAGTCGATATACTCTCCGCGCGACCTTTTGCAGCATGTGCGCCTGGGCGCCCTCAACGGACTTGTCATCAAGCTCTGCCGGGTCGGTGGGATTTTCTGGGCCCGGCAGATGGCGGAGATGGCGCTGGCTGCAGACCTGATGCTGCTCGGCAGCGGATTGACTGAGGGGCGCATCGCCCTCTACGCCGCCGCACAGGTCTTCAGTGCGTTTGGCATCACCATGCCCGTCGACCTGAACGGACCCCAGTTCCTTCGAGACGACATGGTGGCAGGGCCCATGGAATTTTCCGACAGAAGAGTGCCCCTTTCCGGCATGCCGGGGATTGGCGTGGAGCCTGATCCCGACAAAGTGGAACGGTATCGCGTCAGGGATTGAACGCCAGGGCATGATGAGACCGACCAGAACCTTTCGCGTCCTTGAGCCGTATCTCTATCTCCTTCCGACGTTGATCGGACTGGCGCTCTTCAGTGCAGGCGCGGTCGCGGTGTCGTTTCTCATGAGCTTCACGCACTGGGACATCATCACAACTCCGGAATGGATCTGGCTGGAGAACTACATCACACTCTGGCAATCGGATCTGTTCTGGGAAGTCGTTTGGAACACCGTCTATTTCATCCTCCTGGCAGTTCCGCTGTCGGTCGTCGCCTCCCTCGCACTTGCACTCGCGGCAAACACCACCTTGAAGGGGATTGTCTTCTTCCGCACTGCGTATTTCCTCCCGGTCGTCTCCTCCATGATCGCCGTTGCTCTTGTCTGGAGCTGGATCTACAATCCGGAGTACGGCCTGCTTAACTATCTTCTGGATCTCTTCTTCGGAATCAGGGGACCGGCGTGGCTTGACAGCACATCCTGGGCCCTTCCTGCGATGGTCATCGTGACAGTTTGGAAGGGGCTGGGGTACTCGATGGTCATCTTCCTTGCCGGACTTCAGAATATCCCTCAGGATCTCTATCATGCCGCGACCATTGATGGTGCGGGCGTCTGGAAGAAGTTCCGGCATATCACGCTCCCGATGCTTTCGCCGACGACGTTCTTCGTCATTGTCATCACGCTGATCAATTCTTTCCAGGTGTTTGAGCAGACGTACGTCCTCACAAAAGGGGGGCCTGCGAACTCGACGCTCACGATGAGCTACTACATCTACCAGAATGCGTTCCAGTTCTTTCAGATGGGGAAGGCTGCAGCTCTCTCGTACGTGTTGTTCGCAGCCATCTTCGTGGTGACGCTCATACAGTTCAGGATCCAGAAGCGATGGGTGTTTTATGGCTAGGAGGATCCGGACCATAGCGCGATACATCCTTCTTACGGCTATAGGCGCGGTCATGGTGGGTCCGTTCCTCTGGATGGTGTCGACGTCAATGATGGACCAGCAGGATATCTTCCGTGTTCCGCCGCAGTGGATCCCGCGCCAAATACATCTGAAGAACTATCGCGCCATCATGGAGGTTCTCCCGCTGGGGACTCTCCTTCTGAACAGCTTCACCATTGCCATCTGCGCAACCATCGGTCAACTGTGCAGTTGTTCGCTGGCGGCATATGCGTTCGCCAGGATGAAATTCCGGGGGAACACAGTTCTGTACTTCGTGCTGCTCGCGACCATGATGATTCCGGCGCAGGTGACCATGATCCCTGTGTTTCTGATCATGAAGTTCCTGGGGTTGATCGACACGCTGTACGCGCTGATTGTTCCCGCGTTTTTCGGGGGTGCCTTCGGGACGTTTCTTCTAAGACAGTTTTATGCCACGATCCCCACCGATCTGGAGGATGCCGCCCGCATGGACGGCTGCGGGAAGTTCAGAATTCTCTGGTCGATCGTTCTCCCGCTCTCCAAGCCCGCGCTGGCGACGCTGGCACTCTTCACGTTCATGACATACTGGAACGATCTGCTGGGTCCGGTAATTTATCTGTCCAGCGTGGAGAACGCTACCTTGACTATGGGTCTGGCCAACCTTCAATCGGGCGTCATGGTGACGAGGTACGATCTGCTCATGGCGGGATCGGTCCTGAGTGTTCTCCCGATACTCCTCCTTCTGATCATAGGGCAGCGGTGGTTTGTCAAAGGGATCGCCACCACTGGATTGAAGGAGTGACGCGGCGATGGGTTCCGGTATGGTTCTGTAGTGAACCCGATGGACCGGCGGAGCGCTCCCGGTTACGGCGGCCGTGATGCCGAGAGAATCCCTCACGTGCGGCGAGGTCGGTCCGTGCCTGTGCCCGGTTCCAGCGCTTTTCCTCCGTAGGCCTTCCTGGCGCAATCAGGACAGAGTCCGTGAGCGAATCTCGCCTCTGATTTGGCTTGAATGTACAATTCGAGTGAAACCCAGGAGCTGGAGGAGTCCTGAATGCGCTGGCACGATTCACAGATGCGGAGAAATCCCCGCAAAGCCCTGACTTCGTTGAGAGTGCTTTCAAGAGTGGAATTAAGCGTCCGGGTTTGCTCTTCAGCACGTTTACGCTCATGGATTTCCTTTACCAGTTCCCGCCATCGCCGCCAGGAGTAGATCCCGAGACCGATGACCAGTACGAGCACCATCGTAAAGAATTCGTCAAGTTTCCAGTTGTCATGCCTGTAGATCCATGAAACAGTTCTGGCAAAAGGATCAATCCAGAGGGTTGCTGTCAGTGTCAGCAGGCTGACAATGACTACGACGATCAGGTCATGGAACGCGCGTGAGCCCCTCGTCTTTCGCATTGCGGTGGTTCCCGAGTTGTTACTATCAGGGTAGAGGGGGCCCGTCTACCACATCTGCGATGTCAAATGCACACCGGGAAGGCTGCGCAGTCGACGCGATCCGCAACCCGTTTCGCTCATGATGACCGAGAGCCCCGGCGGGAACCTCTGTGTGGAGTGGAGCTCATTCAGGCCCGGCCTTTCTCTGCCTGTCTTCTGACCCCCTATAGAGTAGGACGATGGGGAGATGAACAGAACATGAAAGCAAGATGACAGAACAGTCATAAAGGCCCCCCTCCCGCCAGACTTCAACTCTTGCACCTGCAGACGTGGAGAACATCGCTTTCCATCATTATGAGGAATCCCGGTCTGGTCTGCCACCACCATGAACATTTCGTAATTCGCCCGTCATCATTTCGTCATGTTCCACTCGTTACACTGTGCAGGAGTTCGTAGCGAGGATTCAATCACAGCCAGAGGAGTGGAAATGAAGACACGGGAATTAGCAGCAATCGTTGCAGCGATGCTACTGCTGAGTTCAATGACGGTGGCTCATGCGAGAAACGGGGGATCGGAAGGTTCATTGAAGGGAGTCCACAGAGTGTTCGTCAGCGTGCACGTTGAAGGGAAATCGCTGGCTTCATCCGGGCTGACAGATCCGCAAGTGCGGGAGGCCGTCGTTCTCCGACTTCGGCTTGCCGGCATCGGCGTGCTTAACGAAGAGGAATGGAAGAAAACTCCTGGAAAACCCTATCTATATGTGAGTCTGAACGACACGCTGCTATCCGGGCAGATGAAGCGTCCAGGGGGATACGTATGCACCTGCAGCTTCGATCTCATGGAGGAGGTCACTCCTGCGCGGGAGCCGAGGGCTCTTGTGGATGCCTGCACATGGTCGCGTGGCGCAACACTGATTGTTCCCGTCGACGGCGGAGCGCAGGTGCGCATGCTAGTCGACAATCTGGCGAAGGATTTCGGGGACGCCGTGGTGGCTGCAAACAACAACGTCCTTCAGTCCACACAACTGCAAGTACCACTTGAAAAGCGCTGAAGGAGACCGTATATTCCCGCATGCGCATCCTGATTGTCGAAGACGAACGAAAGGTCGCACTCTTCCTGAAGAAGGGGTTTCAGGCGGAATCCTATTCTGTTGATATCGCGGCAGACGGTGCACAGGGATTACGCATGGCACTCGGCAACGAGTATGACGCAATCATACTGGACATTATGTTGCCGAAAATGAACGGCCTGGATGTGCTGCGGGAGCTACGGGCGAGCAGGAACACCACTCCCGTCCTCGTCCTCTCTGTCAAGGCCGATGTGGAACACCGGATCGACGGCCTCAACCTGGGTGCGGATGACTATCTCCCCAAGCCCTTTTCGTTCTCCGAAGTTCTGGCACGAGTACGGGCCATCATGAGGAGAGCCTCCACAGATGCCCAGGGAACGAGCCTCTCGATTGCGGACTTGCGTGTCGACCTCGTCGGCCGGTCTGTCGAACGATCCGGGCGGCCGATCGTTCTTACAAACAAAGAATTCGAGGTGCTCGAGTATCTGCTGCGAAACAAGGGGCGGGTTCTTTCCCGCATTATTCTGACCGAGCACATCTGGGATATGCATTTTGACAGTGAGACGAACATCGTCGACGTGGTCATCAACCGCCTGCGGCGCAAAATTGACGATGGCTTTTCCCCGAAACTCATCCAGACGGTCCGCGGAGTGGGCTATGTCTTGAAAGTCTCCCCCGATGAACATTCTGCACAGCCTTAAGTCCGTCCGGTCAGTCCTCACGTTCTGGTACGCACTCATTCTGGTGGCGGCATTCACCCTCTTCGGTTACGGCGTGTTCGTCTATCTCCGCCAGCTTCAAGAGGTGGAACTGGAAAAGAATCTCACGGAGGAAGTGGACTGGATTGCGAAGTTGATGGATCTTGAGCGCAGCACTGTCCCGGGAGGGATTTCCATCGATCGGCTCTCAGCTGACGTCGAACGGCGGATCGTGGACCATTTTATGGTCAACCCGCGGAACTACATCATTATCCTCACGACCGGCTCCGGGGGGATTGTGTTTCAGTCTCCCTCTTCCGGCATTCAGATACTCCCCGGGGCGGAAATTCTGTCTGACCAGACTATGCTGTGGTCCATGCCTTCGGCGGAAGGCGGTTCCATCCGTGTGGCCGCACGAAGGATTGAGCCCTTTGTCATCCACGTCGCATACACAGAGAAGGTCACGGATGCCGTGCTCGAACATCTTCTCTCGATCTTTCTCGTCCTCGCTCCCATCGCGCTCATCGTCAGCGTTGCCGGCGGGTGGTTTCTTTCGGGAATTGTCTTCCGGCCGATCAGACAGGTCTCCCAGTTGGCGCGGAAGATTACTGCGGAAAATCTGGATCAGCAAGTACCCCCCCGGAACGTGAACGATGAACTTGGTGAGTTGATCACCACGATCAACGAAATGATACGGCGGCTGCGGGCGTCCTTCGATCAGATGCGGGAATTCTCCGTAAACGTTGCTCATGAATTGAAAACGCCTCTTACAATCCTCAAGGGAGAGTCGGAACTTGCGCTGGCAAAACCCATAACGCGTGCGGCGGGAGAAAAGCTGGCAACAACGTATCTTGAAGAGACCGTGCGCATGTCACGCATCGTGGAAGACCTGCTCATGCTGGCAAAGGCCGATGCAGGCCAACTGGTGCTGCAACATGAAGCCGTTCCGATGGCTGATCTCGTGCGAGATCTGTTCGAAGATGCGCAGATTCTCTGCGCTACCAAGAAACTTCATGTGGTTCTAAGGACAAACGACCAGGCGAACGTGCGTGGCGACGCACTTCGTTTGCGCCAGCTCTTCCGCGCCATTCTGTCCAACGCCGTGCAATACACCGATCCGGGAGGAGAGATCCGCATTTCGAGCACGGTGAGTGGGCATGAACTTGTGGTGGAAATCGAAGATACCGGTGTCGGAATTCCCGCCGAAAGCATTGACAAGATTTTTCAGCGATTCTTCCGGGCGGAGGGTGCACGGGATCATGCCCCGGGAGGAAGCGGCCTGGGGCTGGCGATCGCGAAATGGATTGCAGAAGTTCATCACGGATCGATCTCTGTCCGGAGCACACCCGGCGCAGGTAGTTGTTTTACCATTCGTCTTCCCCTCCTTTCGTGATCTCTCCGCGGGCGCCTGGCGACTGCAGTGCCCCCCGATAATACCTTAGCTTCTCCGCGGTCCCTTCGTGAAGATCCCCCTTGGATGACAAACCTGTCATGCCAGCGTCATGCTCTTCTCACATTCCCAACGTTCTTATAGGTAGACATGGTCAGGAGGAACAATGGACAGAATGAGGAGGCGGGCGAGATTCGTAAACCCGGTGGAACCAGAAGGGGTCGTATGGAAACACAGGGCTCATGCGCCGAAAATCCACAGGGAGCCGGATCCGGAGTCGCGGAAAGCGTTACCTCCAGCGGATCCCCCAGCCCCGATATCGCTCGGGACCGGAAGCGCGATTATCACATTCGTGATTATCATAGGAGCGACCATTCTCCTTCTCATTGCTGCAAGGCAGTTTCTGTTCTGACAGACACGGTGTACATCCACATTTCACAAGCAGGGAGTCTACTATGAAAAGCGTTCGATGGCGTCCAACACTTGCCGTGCTTCTCGTGACGGCGGGATTTTTTGCAGGGATTTTCTGGGTAGCTGCGCAGGGGTCTTCGCCGGGACAATTGCCGGGCGAAAGCGCACAGCAAACCGGTTCGGTCACAGTCACCCCTCAAGGGAAAGATCTGTTGAATCAATTCAGTGCGGCATTCGAAGCCGCGGCGGCAAAAGTCAATCCTTCCGTGGTGCCCATTTTCAGCGACCAAGTCAATACCGTCACAAACCCGTTTGCCGGTGGGGAGAACGAGTTCAGAGATTTCTTTGGTGATGATTTCCTGAGGAGATTTTTTGGAAACCAGAATCAGGGAGAGCAGAAGCAGACAGTTCGATCCCTGGGCTCTGGCGTCATTGTGTCGGAAGACGGCTATATCCTGACGAACAACCATGTGGTTGATGGTGCAGAAAAGTTGAC